>LNDP01000022.1 GCA_001464665.1 Acidobacteria bacterium Ga0074141 | reverse complement strand
TTTTTCCCGCTGAACGCGATTCGGCTTTGTAGAAATGGAACACGCGATGCCGCTCCCGTCGTCGGCTGGATAAAGAACGCGGCGTTTGTCGCAAAGTCGCCGGTCTGCGGAGCAAGTACGGCTCCTTGCCAGGTTATGTTCGGCGTGATCTTTCTTTCGATCTTGATCTGAGGCAGCCGCGCCCAATTGTTTCCCGCTCCGGCCATTTGCGGTATTGCGGCGGCGGCGAGCGAGGTCGGATTAACGGGAGCAAAGACCATCCAGTCTTGTCCAACCGTTACTGATGTCTTCTCCCAGTCGAGCCTTGCGTTTGCGAGTCGCAACCTTACAACGCCAAAGTTCTCGCCGATCCCAACCGATGGAAAACCACCGAAGAAATCGGCTTCGAGAATAGCCGAGAGCCGTGCGTTACCGACCTTAGCCCCCTCGACCCGTGCACCCAAGCGGGTTTGCCGGACGCTCGCACTTACATTTCCGCTTCCGGTTGGCGTTGCAAATAGCGGAACATCCGCATTATTAGTTCCAGCGCTGTTTCCAAACGCATTAAAGTAGATCGTCCCGTATGGTGTGATGCGAGCGGATCCGACATCAACACCCAGATCTTTTTTCGGTTGTGGAGCTTGTTTTAAAACTGTTTTCGCAACATCGGCTGGCCTAGTTTCCGGCGTTGCAGGCGGATCGGCTGGCTTAGCTGACGCGTTCTTCCAGAGCAACGCCTTCAGCTCAGCCATTTCGCGCCGCATTGTTTCAACCTCACTTTCCAGTTGTTTTACACGAGCACTCATCTCATTTGCCGACGCTGTGCCACCTGCCGTCTGAGCCCCGACTGTTAGGCCGAGCATGGCCACTATTGCTGCTATAAGTACGAACTTTAAGAACTTGATATGCATATGAATACCTCTATTGGATCAACTCGGTCGCTCACAATTTTTCCGCGTGTAGTACCACCAATTAACCGCGGTTGCGAAGGTAAAAAAGGCGATAAGTACGTAAACGAATGGAAGAGCGTTGCCATATGCAGCGGTTACCGCTCCTATCGAAACCGAGAATATGAAGGGGCCATAGGCCGCGATGGCTGCGGTCCAACCGATCACACCCGCCGCTTGTCGCGGATTTGCTCCAAAAATAATCGGATACTGACGAAATGTCCCGGCGTTTCCCATTCCGGTAAAGAAGAACAAGGTCAGGATCAAACCTACGAACAGGGGAAACTGGTCCATCGATGTCGGGGTAAACAGCCCGAGGGCTATCATCGCAATATAAACCGCGATCTTGGCGAGCCCGCAGATCTGTGTCAGGATCGCTCCGCCGACGCGGTCAGCGACAAATCCGAAGACGATGCGGCTAGCCGAACCGATCAGCGGACCGTAGAACGCGTACACCAATGGATCCGGTGCGTTTGGGAACTTTCCATACAGGGTCGCGATCAGCAGCGGAAACACGGCAGACAGTCCCGAAAATCCACCGAAGGTCATCAAATAAGTGATTGTACAGAACCAGGTGTGCTTATCCTTAAAGATGTCTAGCTGCTCGCGAAATGATGCCTTAATCGGAACGCTTTTCAGTAGAAACCAGGCGGCAACCGCCAGCACGATAATGAACGGCACGTATAGAAATGCCGCATTCTGGAGCCAGACATTGGAAGACGAAACAACCTGTTTAGTTTGGTCGAGCTTCTGCAACGTCTGAGCACTTCCGGCAACTCCGACCGAGATCACGAGCGGTGTCAAGAACTGTGTCAGACTGACGCCGAAGTTTCCAAGTCCAGCTTGTATACCGAGTGCCGTTCCCTGTAGACGCTTCGGAAAGAAAACGCTGGTGCTCGGCATAAATGACGAAAAATCACCGCCACCAAAACCTGCAGTGAATGCGAGAATGAGGAAGACCCAATAGGGCGTATTAGGGTCCATCACGGCGAGGCCTATTCCGATGCACGGTATCAGTTTGAGCAGCGTCGCTACTGTCACGATATGGCGCGTGCCAAACATTGGAAGCAAAAATGTGTGAACGATTCGCAACGTCCCGCCTGCCAGACCAGGCATAGCTGCCAGCCAGAAGAGTTGGTTCGGTGTAAAGTTAAAGCCGATTCCCGGCATTCGCACGACAATCGCGCTCATCATGAACCAGGTCGCAAACGAAATTATCAGAGTTAGCGTTGTAACGATCAGCGTTCGCCAAGCGATCCGGCTTCCATCTGTTTCCCAAAATCCGGTATCTTCCGGTGTCCATTTTTCAAGCCACGTAGCCATTTGTTGATTCCTTTATTGATAAAGTTCTTGTTGTCTAGTGCGCCACAGCGAACAACTTTGAACTGCCATCTCTTCTTAAAGAAAGCTGTCCTTGTCGGGTAAAGTTGATCGATTCGCCGAGTATACGTAGGGCCTCGCCAGGGGCATGAAATCCCATCGAATTCTCAGCCTCGACGAAATCAAGATAGAACTGCGCTTTTCGCTGGAAGTCGCGAGCCACCGCCAGTTCATCGTCCGTTGCGCCAGCCTCGCGTGCCTGCTTTAAGTCAGCGATTAGCTGAACTAACGCGTCCATCGCAATGCCGCGCATATCGTAAGTGCGTTGTTGGATAGTTTCAGCCCTGAATTTCAGCTCAGATTCACTTGCTTTGTGGCATGTTTGACAACTTTGGCTTATGTTAAGTAAAGGACTGCGGACATGGTGGTCGCTGATCTTCATTGCCCCCTCGCGCTTGTAGGGCATATGGCAATCGGAGCAGGATACGCCTGCACGCGAATGGACTCCCTGGCTAAACATCTCAAATTCCGGGTGCTGAGCTTTCAAAACCTCCGCACCTGTTTGTTTATGTGTCCAATCCTTATGCTTGACTTCGTCATAATAGGCGAGCATGTTCTCGATCTTCAGACCTTTCTGCCACGGAAACGTTAGTTCTTTTCCTTCGCCCTTGAAGTAATATTCGACATGGCACTGGGCGCAGACAAATGAACGCATTTCCTGTCTTGTTGCGTCGCGGTTAACGTCATAATTCTCGGTTCCCTCCGCACGCTTCGCCGCTGCGATCCCATTCATAAATGCAGGACGGGTTATACGCAACGCCATTGTTTGAGGATTATGACAATCAATGCAGGCCACCGGATGCGAAACTTCCTTCTTCGCTTCCATAAATGGCATCTTGTTTAGCTCCGCAAAACCTTTACTGATGTCACCCTGGCCGAGCCTCATATATGCCGTATACGCCGATGAGTGGCAGTTTATGCAGCTTCCCGGTTGCTTTACGAATCCCTGTCGTCCGGTGAATACCTGGTCATCGAGCATAAAGGCATGCCCGCGTTCTTCGCGAAAATCCGCGCTAAACGCGTAGCCGTCCCACATCGTGACAAGCCGCGGATCCTCTTCCAACCGCGATTGAGCGACGACCGATCGCGGATCGGCATCGGTCGGAGTTCGATGCATAGCCTCGCTGCCGCCAAATCTAGTCCGCTTCTGATCGACCGTTTTCTTGTAGTCGTCATACTGGAGCGGAAAGTTCTTGCCCCAGACCTCAGGGTCCGATATCTCATCGTTTAGCTCGACGACGCGAAAGAAAGGATTCTTTGCCTCATTGCGCCGCTCGATAATGTTGGTTAACATTCCGAGCCCGAAGATAGCTGCCGCAAACGCTACGAACGCCACGATCGTGAGGACCTTCCAGGCGGAGATCCTTTTTGATCGCAAAGGTTGCTCAGCAGACGACTCGGGTCTTTCTCTATTTAGATCTGGTCCAGTTTCCTCTTTCATATTCTCCATCCGTTTTTCTTGTCTTAGTGCAAATGGCCTACCGACCGATGGCATCGAATGCAGGACACGTCTTCCGCCATTTCTTTGTTATGGGAGACCGTTATCGATTCGACCATTGTCTGGTGGCATTCTCGGCAAGATGCTTCCGTGATCTGTCTGCTTCGCTCTGTCATCTGAATCGGTTCATGAAAGCCGCCTGTTGTAAAATAATAGGAATGCCAAAATCCGTTGTTTGCCTTTGTCACATATTTTCCGATAGTGTCATGCGGCGTATGACAGTCATTGCAGGTTGCAACATCCTTGTGGCTTGATTTCTGCCATCCATCGTATTGTTCATTCATGATGTGGCAGTTCGCACAATTTTGTGGATCATTGCTTAGGTACGAATATCCTTTGGCATAAACAAACGTATAAATGCCGATCGCGATGGCCGCGCCGATCCCGATCCCAGCGATCGTAAGTTTGAGAAAGTAAAAATTCATTAGTTCCTCGCAATGGTCCCGCTTCCTCAGTTCTCCATCTTCTTCATCAAGACCGGATGCTTCTCTCGCATCATCTTCTGAATGACTGCATGCATCCAGATCAGGCAGATGGCTGATAAAAAGAACATAAACATCCATGAACTTGTCCAAAGGCCGGTTCCGTCGAGCAGATATCCAAAAATGATCGGTGAAACGAAGCCCCCAAGACCGCCTAGTACGCCAACCATGCCGCCGACCACGCCGACCTGTTCAGGAAAATATTCGGGGATGTGCTTATATACCGCCGCTTTCCCGATCCCCCAAATTGTGCCAAGCAATATCACCAGAACCGCAAAGATCCAGACATTCGCCTGAAAGTAGATCTTTGTGACGCCTTTGGCGAGAAGTTCCTTTCGCTTAACCGTCTGCCCGACCGCCACGACGGGCTCTTGCCAGATCTCCTTCGCCGGAAAGACCAGGACGCCCTCGTCGATCTTCACCGTCTCGCTTTTCCTGGCGTTAAATGCATAGGTCTTTTCGCCAACGGTTATCGTGCTCTCGGATACAGCCGTTATTGTTCCATCCCTTTCGGCCGTGATGCCCTTGCCCGGCGACGTTATTTCCATTTTCGGTACTATCAAAAGGAATGAGATCAGAACCGAAGCACCGAGAACCCAGTACATGACCTTTCTGCCACCGAAAAGATCGCTCATCCAACCACCGAGGGCGCGGATCACGCCCGACGGAAAGCTAAAACACGCCGCCAGAAAGCCGGCCGTGACGAGCGGAAGGTAATAGACATTTACGAAATAAGGCACAAGCCACTGTGAAAACGCGACAAAGCAACCAAACACTAGAAAGTAATAGAGCCCAAACCGCCAAACCCGCACATCCTTGAGAGGTGCCAATTGAGCAACGATCCCTTTTGCTTCGGTATTCGGTTTCTTGTTTGTCGTAGAGAGAAAAAAGACGATCGCCATTATGACGAGTGCAGCGGCGTAAACCACTGGCAATTGTCTCCAACCCTCTACGTTGGTTGAATGGTCAGTAAATGAATTGAGAAGTGTCGGCGCGAGCAGGGTCGTCAGGGCCGCTCCGGCGTTTCCCGCTCCGAAGATGCCAAGTGCCAGGCCTTGGCGATCTTTCGGAAACCAAACTGATGTGTAGGCTATTCCGACCGAGAATGACACGCCCGCTAATCCGAATCCGAAGCTACAAAGAGCAAACGCCCAATAGCTGTTCGCATACGACAGCAAATACATCGGGATCGCACTGAAAAGGAGCAGAGCCGTGAATATCGGTTTTCCACCGTATTTGTCAGTCAGCATTCCGGCAGGCAGCCGAAAGATCGATCCTGTAAGGACCGGAATACCGAGCAGCCAACCAACCTCGGTCGCCGACCAGTTAAAAACCTGGTTGACGGTCAAGAAGGTGACGAGAACTCCGTTCAACATCCACGCTGCAAAACAGATCGTGAACGCCAGCGTGTTCATCACGAGCATGCGGTTCGCACCTTTTGGGGTAGTAATCTCCATTAAGTAAGTTGCCGTTTCGTGCGCATCACATTCGTGTTTTCGTAGCCGGACGCCACCATAAGATAATTGTCAGTGAGATCAACCAACACACCGCTGACGCAATAACGAGCGGCAAGAGTTGGTGATAACTGTGTCCGAGTGCGGCCTCGATCGCGGCCGACATGATCCAAAGTTGGGCCAGATTGATCATGATGAGCAGCGCAAGTCGGGCCTGCCAGACAGCCGTTCGGCCACGAGAAGGCAGGTGAGCTCCACTAAACTTTGATTTTTGATCGACTCTTCTCATACTAGCTTTCATTCCCACGGACGCGTCGACCGACCGCAAAGACCTCACCGTTTTGCACCTCAAGTTCGATCATGTCGAGCGGTCTCGGCGGCGGTCCGTATAGAACTGTTCCGGTCTTAGCATCGAAACCGCCCTCATGACACGGACACTCAAGCCGCTTATTCTCTTTCGAATAAAATACGGGACACGATAAATGCGTGCATTTTTGGCCGAACGCACTATATTTACCATCCTCAGAACGGATCAAGATCGCTGTGTCCTCTTTGTCCGGATACGTGAAATTCAATGCCGTTCCGGGCTTCAGATCTAGTGCCCCCTGGATCCTCGCCGGGGTGAATTTGACCTCGGAACCTGCGTCATAGATCGCTTTCCCGGCAAATCCGGCTGTGCTGACGAGTAACGCCGATGAGGTTAAGAATAGAAAATTGCAGAATTCGCGCCGCGTCACCTGAGCTTCTTTATCACGATCGTAAGGAAACTCAGTCACGTAGGGAGCCGATGCCTCGCGGACATTCTGCTCATCGGACAACACTCTCTCGATTACTTTTGTTAGATCTGAACTCATCTTTTTGTCTTTGGATTCTAGAACTCGTTGTTCTTGCCCGTCTCCTCAACTTGGGTATCTAACCAGGATTCTTCTCCTTTCTGTCCGTCAGAGCGGACCCTGCCTTCAAAGACGCCGCAGCCGTCAACATTCACCTCGTCGGCATCGGTAGGCAGCATCAGATACACCTTTGTCTCAACGACCTGATTGCCGAAAACGTGCGCGTTAACCGGCTTAGTTCGCCGCAACGGCACGATCTGTTCGTAGGTGCCGAACGAGATCGCTCCGGTCGGACAAACGCTCGCACACATCGGTTTTAGCCCCTCGCTTGATCGGTCATAACACATGTCGCATTTCATTTGCAGATGCATCGTTGAGTTGTATTTTGGAACCCCAAACGGACATGCATTGACACAATTTCGGCAGTCGAGACATCGTGGCTCAAGAGCGGACATTACTACGCCATCCTCATTTTTCTTGATGGCATCCGCTGGGCATACAAGGGCGCAGGTCGGCTCGTCGCAATGCATGCAAACCGTTGGCATCGTCGCCGTCGTCTCGTGACGGTCGATGTAGTCGACAAAGATCATCGAATACCCCTTGTGTGTTGAGCATTCGCGACAAGCGGCTACACAAGAACGGCATCCGATGCAGCGTTGCGGATCGATGAACATCGTTTCTTTCATTTGCCCTTTTGCACCTCGTTCTGTGAAACACCCTGTCGCCCTTGGCCCAGGATAGGCAACTCCCGAGAGTGGATCTTTTCGATCCGCGCAGCACACGCCTTGAATTCAGGAATTTTTGAAATCGGATCCAGTGCCGGATTGGTCAATTGATTTACAGCGAGTTGTTCGCCCCAGTGATATGGAATAAAAATAGTGTCGGGCCGGATCGTTTTAACTATCAAGGCCGGAAATATTCCGTCACCGCGACGCGAGAGCACCTTTACCCGTTCGCCGTCTCTGATCTGCATTTCTCGAGCCGTATCAGGATGGATCTCAACGTAGGGCTCAGGACACTGATCGACGAGGAACTTGATCCGTCGGGTTTGATTACCCGAAAGATACTGAAAAACCACGCGGCCGCTGGTCAATATCAGCGGATACTCTCCATCCGGCTTCTCAGCGGCACCTTTGTATTCGATTGCGTGAAACTTGGCACGACCGTCGGGGTGATAGAATCTCTCCTCAAACAGTCGAGGCGTTCCAGGGTGATCATCCGTCGGGCACGGCCAGAATACTCCGTTCTCTCGCTCTATACGCTCCCAGCTGATACCGCCATAATCGGCCGTTCCGCCGCGCGAAGCTTCGCGTAGTTCCTCAAACATTTCGCGCGTACTCGTATAGGGGAAAAACTTTTCGCGACCGAGCCGTTTTGCAAGCTGCTGAACTATCCACCAATCGGGTTTGGCTTCGCCGGGCGGTTCGCTGGCTTTATTTATCTTGAGTACGCGGCCCTCGCCGTTAGTGGTCACACCTTCGTCCTCAGACCATGCGGTGCCGGGCAAAACCACATCGGCATAACGGGCCGATTCGGACATGAAGAAATCGATGCAGACATAGAAATCAAGGCCTTCGAGCGATTCGCGAACCTTGTTCGTGTCCGGCAGTGAGACCATGACGTTGTTGCACACAGACATCAGGCCGCGAATTTCGCCTTCACGCATCTTTTGGAACATTTCGACGACCGATACTCCGGCCTGCGGATCTTACAAATGTGTTTGCGATGCTCCGGATTCATGATCGACCGCTGGCCCGGTAACTGATCGGCTTTCTGCCCGTGCTCGCGTCCACCCTGGCCGTTTCCCTGCCCCGTAAACGTCGCGTAACCTTTGCCCGCAGCGCCGATCTTGCCGGTCGCCAACACGAGATTTATGTAACTCAAGACGTTGTCGACGCCGTTTGAATGGTGCTCGATCCCGCGAGCGTGAAGCACGTAACCGGTCTTTGCTCGACCGTAGATTCGCGCCGCCTGAATGATCTTTTCCGCCGGAACGCCGGTGATCTCGGCACAATACTCCGGCGTGTACTTTTCCAGAACTAGGTCGCGTGCTGCGGCCCAGTCGTTTGTTCGGGCATCGATAAACTGCTGGTCGATCAAATCTTCTTTGATGACGACGTGCAAGATCCCGTTCATCAAAGCAACATCGGTACCGGGACGTAATTGTAAATGGAGATCGCCCTGACGGGCCGTGGCAGTTTCGCGCGGGTCGATGATGATCCAGACGCCGCCGTTTATTGAGTATCGGGAAGGTCTCCGCGACATTTGCCCCACCGATCAACAAAACCTCGGCGAGCGGAATGTCGCTCCAGGGGTTTGCGGCGCGATCGACACCGAATGCCTTGTTGTTGCCCGCCGCCGCCGACACCATGCACAAGCGCCCGTTATAATCGACGTATCTCGTGCCAAGGCCAACGCGTGCAAATTTACCCATCACATACGTTTTCTCAGTAGTTAAGCTTGAGCCGGAATACAAAGCCAGCGAATCGCGGCCGTATTTTTTCTGAAGCTCTACAAATTTAGACGCAACCAGATCAAGAGCTTCAGCCCAACTAGCCCTCTCGAACATTCCGTTCCGCTTGATCAGCGGATATTCCAATCGATCAGGATGATGGGCCTGAAGGTACGCGGTTACGCCTTTAGGACAGAGCTTTCCCTCGTTAACCGGAAAGTCGTAACGCGGTTCAAAACCGACGACATGACCCTTTTCAACAAGCAGGTTCATTCCGCACTGCACAGCGCAATAGGGACAATGTGTCGGAACAACCTTGTCGATGACGCGGTCGGCTTGCCAACCACCATACGGCTCATCGTGCAGGTGCGGGCCGAACTGATCGAGTATTTTGTCGAGATTCTCTACTTTAGACATAAGATCCTAAATCAATGCCGCTATTCGCTCTCAACTCGCGAGCCAATAAAAACTCTATCTTTCGTATCCGGCAAACCGGCGTACGCGAGCCCACGCATAATGCGTTTGCAGCGGGGGCAATAGTCCTGAAGCGTATGGCCGTTTTCCATCTTGTAATCGAATCCTAGTTCTCGTACCACTCCTTTCAGATCGTCGACCCACATCTGACCGGCGAACATTGTCCCGCAACGGGGACAGACTGCCTGCGCCAATTCCTTTGACCGCGCCTGATACAGCTCGACACCGATCGATGCTGGCCGCTGAATGATGTGAAACAACTTGCCAAATGGAGCCTGATGGGATAGGGCGATGAATGAGTACATATATCCGTCAAACCACATGCTTGAAACAGTAAGCATGATGCCGGATACAGATATAGCTATCAGCAGCAAATGCGGTACAAAATCGAGCAGGAATTGCTGTACGGCTATCGCTCCGCGGTCCTTCAAACGGCGGTGGATCGCAATTGCACAGCCGGCGATCACCATGATCGCGGAGAAGTTGAGAGCTTTAAATGTGACCCAAGCCAGCAAACTGCGCCCATCCATCAACTGCAACGGAAAGCCAAAGAGATACGCACGGTAACCCATATCGCCCTCAAGCTTGAAATGGACCCAGCCAAAAACAAGCGGAAATGTGATCAAGGCAGCAGAAATACAACCCCACATAATGAGGAGGTGCATCAACCAACGCATCGTGCCGCGTTTGAATATAAAATGTTGACCAAGCAGATTCTTGCCGATCGTTTGCGCCGCATTAGCAGTATTTGCAGCAAACGTCTTCCGCTGAAAAAACAGCTGTAGTCCGCGAAGAAAATACGTCCTCGTCGCCGGACGCTGGAGCCATAGAGCATAGCGGAAAAAGATAGCACCAAACGCGACCACGCTCGCCACCGTGTAGCCGAACAATGCGGAATCGAAATGCTCAAGATTGCGCGAGCCGACGATCACCAAAACGGTGAGCAAAGCCGACGCCGCAAGGCCGATCAGGGTAGGGTTTCGATAGTTTATCTGATCCGAAGGCATCGGAACCTGAATCGTTTTCATAGTATGACTTTAAGCCCGCTTCTCTTGCGGTTAACTTGCCATTTACCAGAGGATGCGAATTTCCTCGCATCGGAGCGAAATATTTCACACACGTATTCGCTACAAATTAAGGAGAAAATAACGTTGATCTTTCTTGCCGTTTTGAGCTTTCAGTCAGCCTCTATCAGGGGTTCTGACTCGTGACTAAGGGCAATACTCCCCTTCCACGACTCCATTTCGGTTTCTCCTTGGATCGATCGGCCCCTTGGAACCGGCCTTGCTTCTCACTTAACTTGGCAAAACCAATGCCATAAGAAATTCAGCCATGAATCTATGGAAAGACTACGGTGAATCGCATTCACCAAATATGATCTGGGTCATATTTACCTTGAATCTTCTTAGCTTCGTTGATTTCTTGAGGACGCTTGGGTAATTCCGACACTCGTATTAATCAGTATTAGTTCAATGAATCTTCTGCTAAAGGGCAAAGTACGGCTGCAGATCGGACATCGTGCCGACCAAATGGACAATGGACTGGGAAACCGTGAGAATTATCGTCAATGGAAAATTTGCTTAAGAGTCTAGAAGGCGACCTGTCGGATAGAATTATTCGGGCGGGAACGACTCGGTCGTACGGACAAAATCAGCCCATTTTTTTCGAGGGCGACATAGCAACATTTCTGCCGATAGTTCTTTCCGGGACGGTAAAAATGGTCAAATTTCCGGAACTCGGAAAAGAGGTCATTCTCGGGCTGTTTCATGCAGGACAGGCCTTTGCAATTCCGCCTGCAATGGATGGAAAGCAGTTTCCCGCCACGGCGATCGCCACGGATAACAGCGAAGTGTTGCTCATCCCTCGAGAGAAGTTCCTGGATCTATTGCGATCCTCGGCCGAGTTTTCCTCGGCTATCACAAGCAGCATGTGCGGCATCTTGCGTCACCAGGTCGGGACAATTCAAATACTCGCCACGCCATCCGCCGAACAGCGCATAGCGGCAGCCCTGCTTCGTCTCGCCGGCGAAGATATCGGTGATCTGCCGATCGAGATTGCGTATCGCCGAAAGGACATTGCCGAAATGACGGGCCTGTCGCTGGAGACAACGATCCGCGCTGTTAGGAGATTGGCTAGGAAAGACTGTTTAACTATCGTCGGTGGCCGTATTATTCTGGAATCAACAACTCCATTGCGGAATCTGGTTCGTTGAATTCCCTCCTTCTTTTCCGGACCTTTTTCTAAGATGATCCAGATCATATTTTGGCTCCGCCATTCGGGCTAATATTCGGTACAGAATTTGTAAAGTAACTGTTATGAAACTTAGGATCTTAAGCAACTCGATTCGATTCCGGCTAGGTAAGACTGAAGTTGAGAACTTTGGAAGGAACGGATCAATACAGGAAACTGTCAGATTTGGCGGTTCGCCGCAAGACGATCTCCGATACACGCTTCAAAAGATCGACGACAGTTCGTTCGCCGGCTCTTTTTCGAACGGGAATATCGTCATTGGCATTCCTCGCTCTGTCGCTGATTCGTGGGTCAACAGCGAGGAGGTCAGTATCTCCGGTCAACAAAAACTGGATGGATCAACTAACTTGAAATTTCTTATTGAGAAGGATTTTGTCTGCCTCCACACTCACAACGACGAAGACCAGTCGGACCGCTACCCACATCCAATGGAATTAGATCGAAACGTTTGATTCCCCTATCACCCGCGGCAACGCGCTAACTGGCCAATACGTCACGCTGCATCCTTACGGCAAAACGGCGAATACCGACAACCATTTGCCCGGCGAATGGCCTTGGTCGGTTTCCGCCACTGCCCTCTCGCCACTAGCAGCCCGCTCTCCGCACGGCGCAGGTCGCGTCTCGCAAGTCGCAGGTCGAATATTGTGATTCGCAGCTTCTTTTTCAAGCTTCACAGCCCGAATCTCACGTCCGGAAGCTCGATTTTAGTAACTCGACGGCCAAATTGAGCGAACCACATAGTCCTTTCCACTCGCTCTCTAGTCTTTTTTCGATAGTCCAATGGGACGCTTGTTGTAGCATAGAAATGCGGCGTGTTTATGTTCGCCAGAAGATGGACTTGCCGTATAGAGGGCTGCGGTGTGGGAGACGCAGTCCTCGCCTTTTTTCTTCCGCTATTACTTTCACGCTCCGCTGGATTGTTTGCTACCACACAGAGCCGCCCCATGATTTTTGCTATACCTGTTCGTATTGCAACAAAGTTCTGTGTTGAGTCGAATTCGTTCGCTCACATTTAGAGCGGGTTTAACAAGATCGAGCATTGGAGGCAAAAATGGCACAAGCAACAGCACAACTAAAAGATATTAGCGGATTCATGCAGTACACGCGCGGTGGCGGAACGGAGATCGAGAATCCGTTTGAAAAGCCGGTGGTTGTTCCTGCAATGGACAACAAGGGCGCGGCGGCTCACGCTTGGGCAGATGCACGGTTCGCGGTCGATATTATGGCGGAGCACGCGCTTTTCTTTGCGTTGTTAATGCCGCCCGAGGTTGCCGGACCGGAACGCACCGAGGCAGAGGGCTTTAACAAAACTTTTGCCGAACTTTACCAGCAAATTGACTCGTCTGGCCCGCCTCAACAAAACGAACTGAAAAGTTTTGTAGGCAATATAACAGAAAAGATCAAGCCATTTATCGAATACAAAGCGCGTCTTGGTGAAGAGCAGGCGACAGGCAAATTGCGCAGTTTGGTGTGGCCGCTTTTCTTCGAACATACGCAGCACGAGGCCGAACGCTGGACGCGGCGGCTCGAAACGCTTGGCGGCGGCGAGTCGGAGCTTGATAAAGACGAGGTTTCGACTTTCTGGACGAACATTATGGACGAGCATTGCCGATTCGTCGCCCATCTGCTCGACCCGGACGAATTCGAATTGATCGAAACGGCAATGAGCACCAGCCACGTTTTCCGCGACCTGCATAATCATGGTGCTATTACGGGAGCGGCGGTCGCACTTGCTCACGAACCGTCCACGGTCGTCGGCTCGCTGGTTGAAAACCCGGAGACAAACGCAATCCTCAGCGCGGCGGAAACGCTCCTTGATTTCACCACTAAGGCCGCGAGGGGTATTGAAGCAGCTCGCATCAAGAGCATTATCGACCCGCGACTCTCGGATCATGTCCGACGCGAGTCTCTCAAATTCGTTGACGAGCTTAAACGTGCTGTTTAGGTAAGGACAAAAATCACGGCTGTCAGGCGAAGGACTTGATCTTTTCCCTGGCAGCCGTATTCTCATAAATCGGCATAGATATGTCACAAGAAATTTGAATAAGGGAAGATTTTATGGAAAACAAATCAATATATGGTGCAGAAGTTCTAAAGGAATTGGAAGCCGAAGCAACGGCGACCCGAAAGTGTTTAGAGCGGATTCCCGAAAATCTGTCTGACTGGAAACCGCACGAAAGATCAATGAATTTCGGTGAATTATCTTTGCTCGTTGCGGAGATGCCGAAATGGATTACGACAATGATCGAAGAATCCGAAGTTGATTTTGCGACAGTTGAACATTTTCAGGCGAAAAATACGGCTGAATTGGTCAAGCATTTCGACGAAAATATATCTGGAGCGAAAAACGCTTTGCAAAATGTGTCGTATGAAACTTTTGACGAACCATTTAACCTGAAAAATAATGGTCAAATAGTGTTAACCGCACCAAAGAAAGAGCAGATAAGCTCTATGGTCAATCATCTTGTTCATCATCGCGGACAATTAACCGTCTACATGCGGCTCAATGAAATACTTGTGCCTTCGATTTACGGACCTTCGGCGGATGATCCGGGAAGGTTTTAGCAACGGGAGAAATTAAAATGACACAAGAAGCAGTTGGAACTAAGACAGAGAACGAAGCAATCTTTGCTAAAGCAGCGAGCAGCTTTTCGGTGAACGACATTGAAAAAGCTAAGGAGTTTTATGCCTCGAAACTCGGGCTGGATGTTAGCGACGAGGAGGAAGGTCTGAAGTTGCAAATCGACGGTCTTCACGCCTTCATCTATCCAAAGGACGACCATGCTCCGGCAACCTTTACCATCCTTAATTTTATGGTCGATGATATCGATAAGGCGGTCGATGAACTCGCTAAACGCGGCGTTCAATTCGAGTCGTATGAAGGAGAAATGAAGACCGACGAAAAAGGCATATTTCGCGGAGCCGATAGCGGCCACGGCCCAAACATCGCGTGGTTCAAAGACCCGGCCGGCAACATTCTCTCGGTTCTTGAGAATTGATTTCCCCACGTAAATGGAAATCATCGGATGGGCAGGAACGTCGCTGGTTATCATCGCCTACGGTCCGCAGATATATCATTTGTGGACCGAAAGGTGCGCTTGGGGCGTTAGTCTGTGGATGTGGTTTATTTGGCTTGCGTCGAGCACGCTTCTTTTGACTTATTCATGGTTTCGAAACGAGACGCTTTTTATTACGGTGCAGGCTATCAATATTCTGGCAATCGTCGCCACCATCCTACTCACACGGCGAAGCAATCAAATCTGCCCTTATCATTTGGGCGTTACTCGAAGTAAATCAGACGAATAGGAGATTTTTATGTGTTATAACTGCGGATGCCAAATGCCCAACAACGACATGGGCAAATCGGAGAATATTACTAACGAGACATTTGAAAAAGCAGCCGATGCAATGGGCATGTCGGTGAAAGAATCAAGGAAAAACGCAATTGAGTTATTGGAGAAAGTCCTTGCATCCAAAGAACAAAGCAAGGATAAAAACTGGAAACTATAGCGACAAGACTCAAATTGCCATATTCCCATTCCGACATCGACGGGTGAGCGACGTGATTTTCACCCCGTCGCACCATTCTCAAACCCAAATCGAATTGCCCCTTCGAGAACATCGGTTTATATCTTTTAGAGTTTTGAACCTGATGTAATAGCCGGTCACGGTCGCTTTGCCGAGGGCGGTGGCGTATGTTTCGGCCAGGTATTTCTTGTCTTCCAAACCGAGGATATAGATGGAGATCCCGGTTTTGCTATGCGCTCAGGCCGATCTCATCCAAAGGGGCCCGATGCGTGTTGAGCGGAAAACTCGTCCAACATGATCGAGATCATGTTTTCAGTCTTATTTTCGATCTAATCTTGAGCTTGAAGATCACATCTGGAGGATGAAAAACATGTTCGTTGTACAAGGTAAGACAGTTCGCGAAATAGCTCTTGAATCGCCTCTTACGACCCGTGTCTTTGAAGAGTATAAGATCGACTATTGCTGCCACGGAGATACACCGTTTGACGAAGCGTGTCGCAGCGCCGGAGCTCTGCCCGAGGAGGTTAACGGCAAGATCAACGATGTTCTAGGCTCGTCAAACGGAATTGAAGACGAATCTCTCTCAGATATATCGCTAAGCGATCTAATAGATCACATCCTGGATAAACATCACGTTTATACACGAGAGGAGATCGCACATTTAACTCCTCTGATGGCCAAGGTAGCCACCCGGCATGAACTGAAAGATCTGTTTGAGGCAGTGTGCAACGATCTTGAGCCGCATATGCAGAAGGAAGAACGGGTATTATTCCCGTATATTCTTGATCTTGATCATCGTCATTCGAGCAACCAGACGCCGGTATTTCCGCCTTTTGGGACAGTAAAGCATCCGATCCGTATGATGGCCGCCGAACACGAAGAAGTCGGTGACCTGCTTTCAGAAATGCGCCAGATAACAAACGACTACAAACTGCCCAACGGAGCGTGCCCGAGCTTTACGGCTTTGTATCACCGGCTGGCGGAATTTGAACGCGATCTTCACCAGCACATACATTTAGAGAACAATCTACTCTTTCCCCGTGCGATTGATCTTGAGCGGAAGGCTTTCGGCTGAAGCCCGAATGCAATCCACTTGTTCGTATGACGTCCAATGCCACCGCAGCAATTCGCACGAGTCCATTCCGGATACGGCAGATCGCCATTCCCACCGAACACGGCGGCTGGAGTTTCTTGCTCGAACCCATA
>LNDP01000021.1 GCA_001464665.1 Acidobacteria bacterium Ga0074141 | reverse complement strand
AGTCTCTTGAACTCATCGGAGACAGCTTCGATCAGATCGGCCTTCACTGAAAACCAAACAGCTCGCCGCCGTCCCTGGAACCAGTTGTCCAGAATGATTCCAGCAAGCGTCGCCGTCTTGCCGGTTCCGGTGCCGTCGCCGATGCTTATGCCCGCTCGCGAACCGTCCGCAAGACGCTGCTCGTGTGCCTGTCCCGCATAGATGATCCTCTCCATCTGCATCGCCGAGAGCTTCCCGGTCTCTGACAAGTATTTTGGAAGTCGCGGCCGGTAACGAAGAGGGGGCGGTTCAACATTGGCGAGGCCTGGAGGTTCAACAATCACTCCCGGATGTGGCGAGCCGCCGGTAATAAATCGCGGGGAATAAATGTTTATGTCTAGATCAGGTTGTGAATGGTGCTCTACGGTTGGGGTCGTATTGCTCGATGTAAGTACAGCCGCAGGAAGTCCTTCCGAACTTCGTTCTTGAATGGAATACATTGTTTTTTATATTGTTCAGAAGCGGAGATTCAGCGACAGGGCTTGTTCGAACGCCTCCTCGACCGATCGAGCAACTATATGCGGAGCCGCTGCCAGTTCGGAACTTAACGGTGCATCGATCGAAAGCGACTTTGTTCCGATAATGAGCGTAGTCTTGACGCTCGTCCCGTTGGCGTAGAACTCACGCCCGGGCAGTTCGATGGAGGCTTTTACCTGTATTTCAGGGGAAAGATCTTCCCAGAACCGATTTCCATTGCGGGATCTCGGTGAACCGCTCTCACCAAGGATCACCGCGAATCGCCCTCCTTTCTTTAGCCTCCTTAATGCTGATGCGATATGACGGAAACCGAAGTCGAGACTGTTATTTTTCACGCGGCCGCCAGTAGAAGAGAATGGCGGATTAGCGAGAACGATGTCAGGGAGTAAATGCTCAGGAAGAAGATCGTCGATGAACTCTGCATCGACCCCATACGGCCGGAGCCCCAAAACATCAGCCAGCGATCTCCTCCTAGGGTCGATCTCATTGGATATTACTTTGGCTTGAGCAACGAAAGCCCATACCACAAGACAACCCGTACCACACGAAGGCTCAAGCACTATCTCGCCCTGGCTAATGTTCAAAAGATAGGCGGCTAGATACGCAATCGTTGCCGGCGTCGAGAACTGTTGATAGACGATCTGCGTTTCACTTCGCCAGGTCTGCGTGGGAAGTTGTTGTTGTAACGGTCTTAAGACAGTCGTAACTCCTTTGATTGGATCTGTTGATGGTAGTAGATCGCGTCCGTACTTCGTCTGAATTAGTAAGTTCAACGCAGTTTCAGCTATCTCGTGATAGATATGTACATCGATGTTTGAATCAATAAGTTCCCTGTTTGAGATCTTTCGTCCGCTGTCAACAATCCCTGCGACCTGTTCGATGAGATCTCTAAATGAGGTATAAGAAACGGTTGGCTCGCTCATGACGCGATCTGTCAGCCGCTAATTTCTCATGGAAAGATTCCAGCGAGTTGGTGGCTAGCCTCGTCAAAACATTCAGGCGTCAGCGACCCAAGCCAATCGGGGACTTCCAGATATTCAAGGGAGGTTCCCGCAGTCAAAGCATCGTCGATTCCTTTGAAACGTCTATCCCACGCGAGAATTATTGTAGGTTTGTCGCACGACAAGAACTGCTGCTCCCGTTTGCGTAATGCGATCAGTGAGGCCAGTGCTCTCGCCACGTGTGGATTTGTGAAGCAATCTGCGTCGAAGGCTATAATTTCCTGATGCGACGTTGCGACTCCGCTATTGGCGACGACGTAACGATCCGGTAGGAAGTGCTGGGCCGCTGCGGCTTTGAGGACACCTTCGGTAACAAGCACCGTCTTAGTCGTCTTTGCTCTGAAACCTACTGAGCCTTCGTGATGAAGAGGTGTGCCAGAACTACATCCCTCACGCTTTCCGATCGACGACAGCCATTGATACTTTCCGGGCGTATTCTTAGCCTTTCCGATAGCTTTGAGCTGGCAAGCCTGAATCAATCCAGTCGAATCTAAAAATGGAATCAGAAGAAGGTCGGTGTCATAGTCGAAATCACTACCCAGTCGTGGTCTTCCATTCGATCCTCGCCAAAATCCTGGAACACCTTCAAAAGACGGAATAGTTCCTTCTTCTTTTACGAAAAACTCAATAAGCAATCGAACTAGACGATGCCTTTCGGTAGCCAATTTGGGAAGCATTCCGCAGCGTCCAAATCCCTGCCCCTGTCTAAACAGCCATTCGTTACCGTAAACTCGTCTGCTTTCTTCAGGTAATGGCGATAGCTTTATGAGTCTCCGATAGAACTTATCCCTGATTTCGACGGAGGCTACGGAAGCCAATTTTGAGCGCGAAAGTTGTTTTTGTGGCAGAGCATGACCGGCTCTCAATGGGCTCCGACGATCGTCATAAAAAATCCCCCAACCTTTGTTGCTGAGTCTATCGGCGTTTGTCGCGGACCGCGCACAAAATGCGATGTTGTGATCTTTGGTCGTGCTGCACCAGTCCGGTTTTCCGCAAATTCGGCAGGGAGTCCTTCTCGATACTCTTTGGTATCCAGTTATCATTTTGATTTGGCTTCTTTCCTACCGCTTTTTTGTTTTTTCTACCGGAGCCTTCTTCGATGCCAGGTATTTGAATCCTATGGTGTATTGCGACATTATCTATTGACAAATGTCACGTTTCACCGCATGCTTTTAATGATGGATAAGCGACAGCAGCCACAAATCAAAAAACTCGGAGTCTTTACACTGGCTCAAGGTAAGTCTGTGGGAATTAGTCAGCAAGACATATCCCGGCTTGTCGCTGCAAAGGACCTCGTTCGTCTCGGTCGTGGGATCTACCTCCATCCCAAAGCGTCGCTGGATAAAGATGTCGGATTCCAGATCGCGTATTCAAAGTTTGGACCGGGTTCAGCAATTGGGGGCCTTTCAGCTCTATCTCATTACAACCTTGCCGAACAAGTGCCGGGAGAAATATGGGTAATGGTTCCCCCGGAGAAACGAACCCGAGAAACCGGTTATAAACTGATTCGAACAAAAACGAGGCTCGACAAGCAGATCGTGGATGAAAAGGGCTATCGAATCGTCACAGTCGAGAGGGCGGTGCTGGAAGCTCTAAAGTTCATCACAAAGATAGGTGAACGAACGGCCATTAAGGCCTCCAGAGAGGCTCTTGCAACAAGAAAGACTACGGAAGCAAAGCTTGTAAAAGCAGCAAAAGAACTTGAGCTTGAATCGGTACTGGCCAAGCATCTAGAGGTCATCGTCCCATGACCACAAAAGCAAAAGGCACATCCGTACGACAAAAGCTCATTAGCCTGAGTGTTGAGATCGGCGTTCCGTTTCAGAATCTGGAAACGGCGTTCATACTCGAGCGGCTGGTTGCACGGCTGACCGCTGACGCAGAACTTCAAAAACATCTTGTCTTCAAAGGTGGATTTGTTGGACTCAAAGTCTATAACTCTGCTCGATACACGGTTGATGTCGATGCCTTGGTTGTACAGGCAGACGTCGAATCGATCCTGAAACGTGCCAAACGATGTGCCGAAACCGATTTGGAGGACGGTGTTTGGTTTCGGTTTGAGAATCAGGTCGATTTGGCGACACAAGGCGAATACGGCGGCATCCGACAGAGTTATCGCTCGGGAATTGGAGAAGTCCTAAAAAATCTCAACAAGGCTCAAGTCGTCCATTTTGACTTGGGCATTGGAGATCCGGTAACACCTGGACCGATGTCAACAGAAACCGCTTCGTTGATCATTCCTGATAGCAATCTGAGTTGGTTGGTCTATCCGGTGGAAACGATTATAGCGGAGAAGATGCACGCTCTAATTTCGCACGGAGATATTAACTCGCGTTCCAAAGATGTGTACGACCTAGCGCTCCTCCTACCAAAAGCCGATGCCGAAATCTTGGTACAGGCACTAAGATGCTGTTTTGAGTTTCGACAAACCAAGTTGCCAAACAGTTTCACGACCATCTTGACGTCAATGGATACAAAGAGCCTAGAACGAGGCTGGATAAGCGCAACCACATCAGTCCCTGACAAGCCAGTGTTTCCGGATACCTTTGAAACCATCGTAAGCTTGATCAATAAATTGGAAAGCTCATTCCGGTGACGGTTCGCGTAGGAAATTGCAACTCTCGTAAGCTTCACCTCTCAAGTTCACAGTCAAAGCAATAGAATTTAAGAAGGTGAAATAGCCGGCCATGCGGAACTCTTAATTGAGGAAAGCGACCCGCCCCCGCGAATCGCTTTACTGTGCCGAGAATAATGCACGGCTGTTACCCGAGGCAGGCAAAGGTCTACTGGCCATTTTGCGGTACCTGAAGGTTTTCGATTCTAATTGGATTTTCAATTGTGATCGAACTCTTCTTAGGAGGTGCAAATAGCAAAAGAAAACATAGCATTAAGGCAAGGAGAGCCGTGAATAAAATTGCAATTCGGAAAAACTGAGATGAATAGTTCAGATTTGTCGCTTTTAGATTATTTGTTTGAGAGTTGCGCCTGGCCGAATTGAGCAAATCTCTGATCTCGATGGCTAGAAACTCAGTTAATGAATCATCCTTATGCTCCACGATATTTTTAGGATCGGGGCGAGCATAAATGAATTTTCTGACGTCGAAATTCCTTGCTGCAAAATATATAGACAAAGCGAAGAATAGAAACGCCAAAAATAAGAGACCAAAGAAAATGACCCTTGCATAAAAGGGCTGGTCAGCAACCTTGTCGATAAACGTAGGAATAAACAAACTCAGTAAAGCGAATACTACGCCCGTCTGGGTGACCATTTGCGAAGTCTTATTTTCAATAATTGTTAAACGATTGTTCTCGTCAATTTCACAGGCCCGTAAGGAGGCATGATGAGCGGAGAGAATGTGTATATCAGTCACCGCATAATCTTCAATTCTCAGCTCGACCGACTTTTTACCTTCGGTTGCTACCAAGGAAGGTTTCTCTTTCGTTAGCTTTTTCTCTTTATTCATCGTTGTTCATTAGAAAATCTATTATTGCTTCCGATATTTTTTGTCCTGTCTCATTCTCGATCCATACCCATTGGCCATTAGGATTGATTTCCAAAAAAATGTACTTGCCGTCTGGTGTTTTTATGAGATCGATTGCCCCAAATTTCAACCGAAGTTCAACCAAAAGCTGTACGCACATTTCGCTTATGCTTTCCGGGAGTTCTACCCTTGCAAATTTCAGCTTCTTCTTTCTCCAGTCCACCTTTGTCTCAATATCCGACTGAGAATCTACAGATGCCGCAAAAACCGTGGAACCTACAACGGTAACTCGAATCTCATATTCCTTGGGTATGTTTCTTTGAAAAAGACATGGAGTTAAATCATATTCTTCAATCTCATCAATAAATTTTTGACCGACTATACTCGTAAAGAAAAAAGACGGGCTCTCGACAGAATCAACGCGGGTTCTGGCAATTGGCTTGATAATAATATCCTGATGGTTGTCATGAAAGAATTTTCTCAGTTGATCTTTAGACGTGGTTACTATTGTCTCGGGAATTGTGAAACCAATTCTTTGAGCAACTCTTAGTTGGTGAAGTTTATTTTCAGCGTCAAAAACCGATGAGGGCGAACTTAACCACTTTACTGGGAGAATTGCGAACATATTCCGCAGTAAGCTATCCGTCTCATTCAATATATAAAGAGTTTTGTCTTTCGCCAACCCCTCAACTGGTGGCAATTTTGTTCGCCGAAACCAGACCGAATGGTAGTTGTTATCTCCAAGAATTGAGTATTCTAGTTTGTCAGTGAAATTAAATGTGAGGTCGGAAGTGAAAATGTCTTCGCAATTAAATCGTTTGTAATTAATTCTCTTTTGATTGAGTTTATTGATTACAAAATCCGCAGTTATATCGGCTTTGTGGGTGATAATGAGAATCATTTCGGCTTTAGGTTTGTTTTGCTTATCGGCTAAACCTAGTTAAACAGATAAAGATTTTTGGTATCAACATCACTATCTGAAGCCTCTGCATCAACGAATGTAACGGTTTCGGTTTCCATCAACATTTTGATTCCACTGAAATCGTCATCAGACGTTTCGCCCTGAACTTTCGTACATGTTTCTGTTCCTAGCAATGTTTGAATTGTGTTGTTGTCAGAATCGGCGGTTTCGGTCTGCCGAGTAAACGTTTCAGTTCCTTCTTTCAGATACTCAACGGCAGGTTGTCGTGTAGCTTTATCAACGTTTAGATTGAGTTGATCGTCATACTCGATCAATGAAAGATCGACATCTGAAACACTTGGTGTTTGAAGGAATGAAAAGGCTAATGGTTTCATTTTTATTCCAGGTCAAATTATAGTTTGAAAAACGATTATACTCGGGAATGCAGCTCGAATAAACTAGCTAGTGTCACAAAAATAAGAGGCCTTTTCCGAAGACTTTAACTACATCGGAATTTATAACATCCAGTCAAGAGGGATTCGGCAACCACAAGTGCTGCCGAATTCGAACCGCATTTTGAAAAATTAAAAAAGCATCAATCTGCGTGAAGCTTCTAGTTGGAACGCTTGACCATATCGCTCACCATATCAGTGAGCCTAGTTCATTAGTATTTCGGCTTCATCTCCTCAAGCCTCCGGTCCATATCGCGGAAGAATCCGGTCACGACGGTTGAAACCATCCTGAGTCGGGCCGCTTCCATCGCTGCGGTCTGATTTATTGATGCGGCTTCAGTGCGGCCCTCAAAGTTCAGTTGATTCGACACTTTCTCCATGTCGGCAGAGCTTCGAATTCCTGAAAGCTGAATTCCGGCACCTTGTCTGGTGCTTGAAGAGGCGATCGAACTGCCGGTATTGAAAGCCTGCTTGCTTTGTGAAGCCTGAGTTTCTAGGGCTTGGTTGATCTCACCTTGGTAAACATTGCTTGCCTCAACCTTCGTGTCCGCGACAATGCCGGTGTTGTTGTTTTGAAGTGCGATGTTACTGCGAGTCGTAGAATCCATCTGCTTGTTTACTTCTTGGATAGGATGCTTATTTCTAGACCAATCGAAGAGTTCCTGCCCAGTGCGAATCGGGACAGAAGTTCCGGCGATTGAGGAGCCACCGGGAGTGAATTCATAGGTCTTCATTCCAAATCGTTCAAGGTTTCCCTGACCGCGAAGTTCGACTTCCTTCATGCCGTCGATAGTTCGAGCTTCTTTAGTTCCCTGTGCCTCGGCCAGTGTTCCTGCGATCTCTCGCTTAGTTGCAGCCGCGCTGCTGCTCAAACCGTAGTTCTTGCTAGCCTCGGCAAGCAAAGTCTGCGTCACCTGATTTGCCCGGATCTGTCCCAAACTAGTGGTAAGGCCACCTTCGACTCCGGCAACGGACGAGACCAAACGAGCGTCCGTTGATTGGTTAGCGGCTTCAAGGGATTTTCTTGCGGCCGTCTGCTCCGCATTGTAGATGCCCTGAATTTGGGTGCTTTCGGCTTGTCGATTGATTGCGGCTCCTGCAACTAGACCGTATGTCTCAAGCGCGGTTCCCATGCTCGAAAGCATCCAGCCCATCGAGATCTGTGAAACGACGCGATAGCTGAGCCACGGAACTAGGATGAAACAGAGACCGGAAACGAAGAACAGCGCGGTGACAATAAGCGCACTCGAAGCCGGATCATAAGCACTGTTGGTTATGATCTTTGCTGTCATGGGATCAAGCGAGAACGTTGCCTCACCGTTGTAAATGGAAAGAGCGAGAACGCCAAGGGCATAGCAAACATAGAGAGTCACTTCCTTCACCATCGGAAAGGCCAGCGCGAACGTAGCTACCCCCCAACAGAATGGGTAGAACATCTGAGCCGCAAACTTCTCGTCAAAGCCGAAAGCAGCAATCACAGGAGCCGCCAGTTTGAGGCCTATCAATATAAACAGGCCGGCGATCGCAAGAAACAATCCGCCGAACTTTATGATGTTCTGCCCGATCACCATAAAGGTAAACATTCGGGGCATATCCCATCCGAGTATGTTGAGTTCACCTGTAATGTCTTTCACGGATGATTCCTTATCCATGATGATGCCGACAAGACCCGGTTCACCATTCGGAAGGCGTTCGGCAAGCAATTCGTTGGGATCTTCAACGGCGAAGTTTGCTTTCACATACTTCTTCATCTTGTCGTCAAACTCGGCTACCAGTGAACGGTTGTAGGCGCGAATTGGCCGCGCAAAGAACTTGCCAGTAATCGTAAGCCCGTCGATGATGAACGGGCTCGCCCCGATCAACACCATGAAGATGATAGAACGGATGGCCCAGGCAACGAGTTGCTCGGGTCCGAGGCCTCGGTTGTCGTGGAACCGGCGGATGAACGCGAAGATCAAAACAAAACTCGCTATGATCCATGCTAGAAACATAAGGATCGGCATGAGCGGCTTTATGATGGTATTGAGAACGGATTGAAATAGCCATTCCTGGCCGGTCCGCATGAGGTTCTTGATCTGCTCGCTAAAACTCGGGGCGGGAGGTTTTGGCGGAACAACCGGGCCGGGAGAAGGACTCGCGACTGGGTTAGCTGGATATTTATTCTCGAACTGCCGAAGTATCGGCGCCGGACTTCCATCGAGGGGCGGCATAAAAGGAGAATCCGAGTTGATCGTCATTATGAGGTCATTTGCCGTCACAGGCTGCCCATTCATCGTTCCCACTGGAGTCTGGCCTTCGACACGAGGAGGGCGCGGCCGGGTTTGCCCGGCCGCTTTCGAGGCGAGGAGGTATGGCGAGACGAAGTAGGCAAGAATGAATAGAGCTGTCGCTAAAGCGTGGCGAAAAGAGGTCACGTTTTTCATGGCTTTGATGTTTTAGTTCTTAGATCCTATATTTTGGCGATTATGGAAGAGGGCTTTCATAGACGTCGTCATTCCATACTTCATAGCGCTCGAGTTCACGAAGAAACTCGTCCGAGGCTCGTGTGATCCCAGTCATCATCTCAGTGCTTCGGCGGATCTCTTTTCCGAACTCTGTCATCTGCTCGATCTTCAGACCGTATGCAATAAATTTTGCCTGTATCTTCGCTTCAAGCTCGCGCAGCTGTCCTTCAACCGTTGATATGCGGAGATTGATCGCGAGCATCTGATCGATCAGAGACTGAACGCCATCGCGATTGGCCGCTGGATTAGCCTCGATCGCTCGCGTTTCATCAGCGATCTTCTCGCGCTCCTCATAAAGCTTTGCTAGATCGAGAAGCATGTTTTCGCGGTCAAAGAGCATTCGTTCGAGTTCAGAATCTAGCTTCGCAAGGCGTTCGAGATTCTTGAGGTGGGCATCGGCGGTTCGTCCGATCGAATGCCGTAGAAAGTCATCGAGGTCCCGTTTGTTTGCGTCCATATCGAAGATGCCGTTCTTAAGGCGTCTCGCAATATTGACGACAGAATGAATTTGGCTGGTAATAGTCGCCTCGATTCGTTTCTTTAGTTCGAAGGTCCCGCGAATAAGCCGTCCGATAGTTGCGTAGGTAGTTATCAGCTGCTTGTGCCGCATTACTTGCTCTTCAACCTTACCGAGAATCCCTCGCAGATTGGTTACGCTTTCAATCATCTTTTCGTACTGCTTGACCGCTTGCTCATAGGTATCGATATAGTGATTGATCGTCTCAAGCCACCGAGCCGCCTCTTCGACCCTTTTCTCAACTTGAAGAACGTATTGCGACGGGTCGAATACCGTCCACTGTGCCCGGGCCGGGCGAACGTCGATCCCGATGAAGATCGAAGAAAGAACTGCTCCGAGAATGAACTGTCTTACTATGCCGTTGTTTCCGATAATCATGCCGCTACCTCCAAACCGCTCAATTCATTCAGGTCAAAAGAAGATATTTCTGTGAGTCCAGCGGCGGTCAATCCGCTCGGATACTTTGAGGCCAGCCACGAAACGACGATCTCAGGCGGCAGGTCGGGACGAATACTCTCGACAAGTCTTCGCGCATTCGCTTCGTTCGTGTCGTTAGTGTTGGCCCAGAGCATTGCGGGCGAAAGACGGATCTCGGCCATCTGGACAATCTTGTCCGCTCCGCTGCCGATGACGAAAACCCACTGGGTGTATCTTCCATATTGATTTCTGATCGCACGGATCGCTGTAACTGTCTCAGGAGCCAGCTCGCAGTCAGCGGCCAAGCGGTCGAAGCCGCCGATCTGTTTGCCGATCATCTTTACGCCTGAGTTCTTTACAAGGTCTATACCAATCTCATTCGGCCGCTCCGCAGTTCCGGTAAAATGCTCGTAAGCCTGCGAGAATAGGACGGTAACAAGACCTTCTTTACGGCCGGTCACTGATGCCTCGGCAATGAGTTCCTGAATCGCTGGAAAGTGCTTGTTGATCTCGCGCATTTCGTCGCAGAGAAACAGGATCGGTGTCTTTTGCTTCCGCTCGTCTTCCTCGCCTATCTCCTGCATTATCTGGGCGCTAATCCGAAAGCCGACGCTCTCGCGAATCTTCTCGTCAAGGCCACTGATGCCCGAAAGTTCAAACACATCGAACCTCGACGGCACGTCATAGTCGGGATGGGTCGGCGAGTTAAGCCACGGGTCTTTTCGGTGAACATTAAGTTTTAAGTAAAGCTCGCTCGCCTGGCCCTGCTGTGCAGGCTCCCAGTGATAGGTCTTTAGAACATCCAGAAAATGTCCGAGAGTTGGCTGAAACTTCGGTCTGCCGTCTCCGTTTCGAGCGAGCGACATCTTATAGACCTCATCGATAACAGTGGAGGCAATAGCACTTGTGATCGCATCTGTCTTTGCCGTCTTGCTAAGAATGAGGATGTCCGCGAGCACCATTGAAAGCTGACGTTTTGTGGGTCGAATTCCTTTTTCGATTCCCGGATAGTTCCAGATGTTGATCGGTTTAGGATTGGCTTCGTTAAACTCGATGTGACGGCCACCAAAAAGTTTACAGATCGGCTTGAACGAATGCCTGTAGTCCATCACGCGGACCTTTACGTTTCCGCGGTGAGCCCGGATGTCCGTGATCAGCATAGCCGCAAGAAATGATTTGCCTTCACCGGACGCCGCGGTGACGATGACTGTTGGAGATTTGATCAGTGCCCGATCGTAGAGATCAAGACCAAACATCTGGCCGTTCGGAGTTATAAAGATGCTGTGCGGCCGCCCGCTGCCGCGCCAGCTAGTTTCGGTTGGGACGAATGAGATTACCGAGTCGGCCGTTTCCCTAAGTTCCTGACCTGTTGGCTTCCAGGAAAGTTCGCCGGCAATCGTTCGCGGATAGATCGCGCGTTGCCGCACCGCGTCTTCTCTAATTGCGTCCGCCCCGATCTTCTTGCGGATCGCTGAGACTACGGCATCACATCGGTCGTCAAGAATCTCAAGTTGCCGACGCGTTTCCTTTAGCCCTTTTGAGCGGCCCGCAAAGACAATAACGTTCAGTCTGAGATCGCATATCTCTTCATTGTCCCCTTCGACCTGTTCGAGCAGGCCCTCAAGGTCTGACTTGATAACAACCGCGTCCTTTTTGAGATTGCGGAACCCAAGCCAGGTGTTGCGGCTGCCGTCGATGCGATCGATTCGCTTCTGCAGGTCTTTTTTTGCAGCCTGTTTTTCAGTTGTCATCAAATCAACGACGATCTCGTGCGGAAAACTTAAGGTCTTCGTCGCAGTCACGTACCGCATGATATCGGACGTTACAAAGCCATTTGGAAGGGTCTTGAGACTGACAAGACTCGCCGGCGTACCATTGTGACGGATGTACTGCTCGCGTTTTGTCTCAATTTCTGTACTGCAAAGATATCGCCGCAGGTCGACGCAATCTGAGCTCGTCAGATCGGGGAAAGGACCGTGCTCGCGGCGAT
>LNDP01000020.1 GCA_001464665.1 Acidobacteria bacterium Ga0074141 | reverse complement strand
TCGAGTTTAACGAAGCCAATCCCAAACCGATCAACATCTGGAACTATCCGGGAATCGAGGAAGGTAACCGTCCTACGAAGCGCCAGCTTTCAATGGTGTTGATGGACATCCTCATTCTTAGCAAGACGGCAAAGACAGATGCGATCACAAGTGCTATTGCTGCCACCGTTATCGATGAGGTCTATAAGATGTCGATGGCCCGCAATGGAGACGGCAGACCGAAATTCCAACCAACGCTTGGTCATTTTTTGGATGTTCTTAAGACCTATCACTGGGAGCCTGCACAGCATGGCCAGGCGAGCGAGCTTTACTTGAAACTAAATGTTCACCGAAAAGACCCGTGGCTTAACTCGCCGACGCATCCCGACTATGACGTGACATCGATGTTCGATGTGTTTGAACTTTCGGGCATCAGTGGTCTCGACGAAAAGATCCGCGAGAGCGTCGGCTTTCGGATTAGCGCCCAGATAATGCAGGAGATAGGCGAAGAAGACGAGCGGAAGCAAAAGACGCCGATCCTATTCCTTTGCGACGAAATGCGCGAGATCAACAAACACTTCCCGGCGATCCAGGAACTCATCGCCGAGGCATCAGTGACCGGCCGTAAAGAAGGTCTTGTTACCGTCCTATTCTCGCAGGCTTACGAGCATTTTACGGGAACGACAGAGCGTCCGAATGAGATCGGAATTGACCTCGTGAAAAACTCAGGCGTAAAGATGATCGGCAAGCAGATCGGCGGCTTCGACCGCTTGGCCGCTGACTGCGAACTTGCCCCTGAGACGGTTGCAGCGATCCGTGCGATCAGAAACCAATACGGAAGATACACCCAGTGGGTTTTTGTCATCGGCAGCGGAGCGGACAAGATCGTCCAGATGGCCGAAATACGGCTATCGCCAGCTATGCTCTGGGCAAACACGAACGATACGAATGAAGCAAATGCTCGAAGACTTGTCGAGAATATTCGGCCCGATCTTCCGCCCGAGATCGTAGTTTCGTGGCTGGCCTCAAAGTATCCGAGCGGATTGACCGCCGTCGGACTCACAGAAATATCTTCATTTGACCTAAATGAATTGAACGGTTTGGAGGTATCAGCATGATCGGAAATAACGAAACAATAAGACAGATCGTTCTCGGAGTAGTTCTTTCTTCGATCTTCATTGGGATCGACGTTCGCCCGGCCCGGGCACAGTGGACCGTATTTGATCCGTCGCAATACGTTCTCCAAGTTGAGAAAAGAGTCGAAGAGGCAGCCCGGTGGCTTGAGACCATCAACCACTATATCGATACCTATGAACAAGCGGTCAAGCAGTACGAAAAGATGGTTGAAAGCGTAACTAATCTGCGAGGAATTCTCGGTAAGGTTGAAGAACAAGTCATGCGGCACAAGCAGCTGATAACTACCTACGCAACTATTGGACGGCTTATTCGCGGGACCTTCGAACTTAAGAAGCGAATCGAGGCGACGATAACCAGCCAAATTCATTCGGTAGTCAATATCGCAAGACGACTTAAGAACGGCATCTTCGACATGGACGCAAACAAGCGGGACCTTGATGACTTTCTTCGGCATTCGATCGGACGAAGCGCCGATGCCCACCTAAAGAATCTCGAACGCCTCGCAAAGCTAGATTCTGAACTCGAACGGATGCTCTTTGACCGTGAAAACATTCTTCTCGATCTAGCCAAGCTGTATGAAGAACGAGAGAAGATCGCTGATGAAACGCGAGCGATAGAGGCTAATCCTGCGGCCAATCGGGATGGCGTTCAATCTCTGATCGATCAAATGCTGGCGATCAATCTACGCATATCAACGGTTGAAGGACAGCTGCGCGAGCTTGAAGCAAAGATCCAGGCAAAATTCATTGCCTACGGTCTCAAGATCGAACAGATGACGGAGTTCGGAAAAGAAATTCGCCGAAGCACTGAGATGATGACTGGGATCACACGAGCTTCGGACGAGTTTCTGCGCGAACTCGAACGCTATGAAGTATGGAATGACGACGTCTACGAAAGCCCTCTTCCATAATCGCAAAAACATCAGATCTTAAAGACAAAACAAACAAAGCCATGAGAAACGCGACTCCATTTCGTCACGCTTTAGCGACAGCTCTATTCGTTCTCGCCTACCTCGTCTCGCCATACCTCCTCGCCAATACAGCGGCCGGGCAAACCCGGCCGCGCCCTCCTCGCGTCGAGGGTCAGACTCCAGTAGGAACAATGAATGGGCAGCCTGTGACGGCAAATGACCTAATAATGACGATCAACTCGGATTCTCCGTTTATGCCGCCGCTCGATGGAAGTCCGGCACCGGCACTTCGCGAATTCGAGAATAGATACCCCGCGAACCCAGTAGCGAGTCCCTCTCCGGGCCCAGTCGTTCCGCCGAAACCTCCCGCCCCGAGTTTCAGCGAGCAGATCAAGAACCTCATGCGGACTGGACAGGAATGGCTATTTCAATCCGTTCTTAATGCCATTGTTAAACCGTTAATGCCGATCCTTACTTTCCTAGCGTGGATCATAGCGAGTTTTGTTTTGATCCTCGCGTTTATTCGCAGGTTCCATGACAACCGAGGCCTGGGACCCGAGCAGCTTGTAGCCTGGGCGATCCGTTCGATAATTTTCATGGTTTTAATCGGAGCGAGCCCGTTCATCATCGATGGCCTTACGATTACCGGCAAGTTCTTTGCGCGACCGATCCGAGCTTACAACCGTTCATTGGTTACCGAGTTCGACGACAAGATGAAAAAGTATGTGAAAGCAAACTTTGCCGTCGAGGACCCTAACGCGCTGCTTGCTGAGCGGCTTCCGAACGGTGAGCCCGGACTTGTCGGTATCATCATGGATAAGGAATCAACCGTAAAGGACATTACCGGGGAACTTAATATCCTTGGGTGGAATCTCCCCAAAATGTTCACCTTTATGGTGATCGGCCAAAACATCATCAAGTTCGGCGGACTCTTCTTGGCGATCGCGGGACTATTTATCTTGATCGGGCTGAAACTCGCCGCGCCCGTGCTCGCCGCTTTTGGTTTTGACGAGAAGTTTGCAGCTCAGATGTTCTATCCGTTCTGCTGGGGCGTTGCTACATTTGCGCTCGCATTTCCGATAGTAAAGGAAGTGACTCTATATGTTTGCTACGGCCTCGGCGTTCTCGCGCTTTCTATCTACAACGGTGAGAGCACATTTTCTCTCGATCCCGTAACCGCGAAGATCATAACCAACGGTGCCTATGATCCGGCATCAAGCGCACTCATTGTCACCGTATTGTTCTTCGTTTCCAGCCTCTGTTTCATTCTCGTTCCGTGGCTCAGTTACAGAGTTCTACGAGGGCAGGTCTATGAAGGTGTTTCTCAGATCTCGATGGGCTGGATGCTTTCAAGTATGGGAACCGCGCTGGAGACGTACGGACTAGTAGCGGGCGCCGCTATCAATCGACAGGCTGAGAACACCCAAATTCAGGGCATCTACAATGCGGAGCAGACGGCCGCAAGAAAATCCTTAGAAGCAGCCAACCAATCAACGGACGCTCGTCTGGTCTCGTCGGTTGCCGGAGTCGAAGGCGGCCTTACCACTAGCTTGGGCCAGATCCGGGCAAATCAGGTGACGCAGACTTTGCTTGCAGAGGCGAGCAAGAACTATGGTCTGAGCAGCAGTGCAGCGGCAACTAAGCGTGAGATCGCAGGAACGTTAGCCGAAGCTCAAGGAACGAAAGAAGCTCGAACCATTGATGGCATGAAGGAAGTTGAACTGCGCGGTCAGGGCAACCTTGAGCGGTTTGGAATGAAGACCTACGAATTCACGCCTGGTGGCTCCTCGATCGCCGGAACTTCTGTTCCGATACGCACGGGGCAGGAACTCTTCGACTGGTCTAGAAATAAGCATCCGATTCAAGAAGTGAACAAGCAGATGGACTCTACCACTCGCAGTAACATCGCACTTCAAAACAACAACACAGGCATTGTCGCGGACACGAAGGTGGAGGCTAGCAATGTCTATCAAGGTGAGATCAACCAAGCTCTTGAAACTCAGGCTTCACAAAGCAAACAGGCCTTCAATACAGGAAGTTCGATCGCCTCCTCAAGCACCAGGCAAGGTGCCGGAATCCAACTCTCAGGAATTCGTCGCTCGGCTGACATGGAGAAGGTATCAAATCAACTGAACTTTGACGGCCGTAGTGAGGCGGCATCGATAAATCAGACAGCAGCGATGGAGGCTGCACGACTGAGAATGGTTTCAACCGTCGTGACCGGATTTTTCCGTGATATGGATAGGCGGTTGGAGGAAATGAAACCTAGGTACTGAAGAACTTGGGAACTTGATTCAGAATTCGATGGTGAGAATCGAAAGCACAGCATTGTAATATGGAAGAAATAGCGAATCTTCCCAAAGCGTAGGCTTATCACTATTATTGTCGAGACATAACCAAACGTCCGCCTCTACTTCGCCCTCGGCCGCCGGTTGAGAATGATCCAAGAAAAGGCGACCAGCGCAGGAGTTCTGGTCTAGTCGTGTCTTGGGAATGAACGGCCAAAAAGAGTCGTTCTTATGCGTCCACTCAATGTGATTATTAATGCTCCAGACTAATGCGCACGCCTCATCGGTTACGTCAACGCATTTAATTGCTGTTGCCGTCAGAGAGGTTTGGTGTTCGTTCGCAATTTCTTGCGCCAGGGCAAGGGTTGCCTTCCGGTGGCTAACAATTTCATACAGACTCCTAGCCGGAAGCAATAGTTCTGAGGCAAACCGATTGGCCGAAACCTCTTTTTGGCGTGAGACGTGTGCTTGCCAAGAATTGATGTCCTTTGCAGTACAGGAACAATCAGCCGTGCCATGACCTGGTAGAACGAAATGGCCAATCTCGTGAGCCACGGTAAAAGCCTTTTTACCAGACTCACGTATCGTTTCGCGTACCGCGACGACACCCTTTAACTTATTTGGGACGCGAATCAGAGCGCCATCGAAAGTCTGAGAAGGCACTTCACGAACTTTTAACCCAATCATCTTGGCAAATGAGTTAACATCTCCAACCCTTGGCATTTCGAAGTAACCAAGTAACTCCGTTGCATATTCTTCCGGCGTTCGTTCAAAGGAACCCATACTTATTCACAATCATCTTCAAGTTCTTTTGCCAACCCGTCTAGAATATTCTTATCCCCACTGGGCAGTTCACCTTCGGATCGATTTCGGAATGAATAAACGGGCTTCGGAAACGCCGTCGAGATGGTGTTCATCATCGCGTTTATGTAATCCTTTGGCTTGATCGAGCTTAGATCCTTATCCTTTTCATATTTGACGACATTCGCAAGTATCCGCCGAAGGTTGTGTGCTTCCTTGCTATCCTCCGAGAGTTCTCCGAGCGTGGCTCTGACAGTCTTCTTTAATTCAGTCGTGAGAGAATCAACGTCAACTGAATAGAGGCTCAGAATCGCACGTGCTGAATCTTCGTCAAGATCCTCATCTTTTCCAATGATTGCATCGATAAATTCTTCATTTTTTTTCAACATAACTGATTTACCTAGCATTTGATGCGCTTTCCGCCATTGATGTTTCCGCATGAAATCGATATCTAAGACGGGCGGTTCGTTTTGTGACTTCTACCGGAGTGATTCGTAGCAAGCTGGCGATGTCTTCACGTGTGACCGGGGCCGATTGCTCAACGGCTATCATCGCGGCAGCGTCGATCACTTCTTTGGCTTCTTCGTCATCCTTAGCATACTTATAAAATTTCTTCGCAAGGTCGGCGATTGTTACAGCCTTGGAACCGTTATGGTCAACCGATCGGTCTCGAAACTCCTTATCCTCTACATCGTCGGACGTTGTATATGCGCTGTTTTTTGTAACGATGTCCAAAAAATCGTTCTTCATGATCCTGATGATTAGAGCGAAGCATTTGTCCTCCGTGTCAGCGTCATATTTCGGCAAGTTTGCGTATAGCGTAGTAACCGCATCGTTGACAAGATCCCCGGGCGATTTGCCAACGCCTTTAAGTACCGCATCTGGTCCTGCGAGAAGTCCTTGTTTGCGAAATAGGTTATATGCTACGCCGAGGGCCCGTAGCAGTACTGAATCCCAGTTTATAGAAGGTAAAGGCTTATCTTTCATGGGTCACCTATATTATAAAGCGATCTATCCAAGCAAGAATGTGGAAAAAGAAAATATTTCTTTTATACCTAATTTTCTCCACCTGATTCGCTTATCAAGTGTGGACGTAGAATCTACACCACATTCGGATTTTAAATAAGGCGAGGTTTAGTAAAAGATGCAAGATAAAATAGAAAAAGACGATGTACAAGAAGGAGTAACGGACAATGACCGCGATTTTATATTGATAGTGAACGGTGAGAAGAAGCGATATGACGAAAGGAAGATCTCTTTTCGGCAGGTTGTGGACCTCGCATTTGGCCGCGATGCCAATACGGACAAAACTTATTACACCGTTACGTACAAGAACGGACCAGACGAGAATCCTAGCGGAACAATGGTCGCCGGACAATCGGTAAAAGTAAAAAGGGGGATGATCTTCAATGTCACACCAACTGGTCAATCGTAGTCCGGATCTCAAGCAATTGAGAGACGAAGGCTTTGAAGTTGAGGTAAGGGACGCGTTTCTGCTAGTCAGCGGCGTTCCTTACGTCAATCAAGAAAGGCAGGTTAAGCGTGGCACGCTAGTTTCCGAACTGACGCTTGCGGACAATCGAACAGTCACGCCAGGCACACATGTCATAAACTTCATAGGTGAATATCCTTGTACCATGGATGGTGCCGAGATCGCACAAATTCGTCACAATAGTTCCACTCAAACGCTCACGAATGGGTTGACTGTAAATCATTCGTTTTCGAACAAGCCATCGGGTGGATATCAGAACTATTACGAGAAAGTAACGCGATACGTCGATATCATAGCTTCGAACGCCCGGGCAATCGATCCGAACGCGACCGCACGTACTTTCAAAGTCATCGAAGCGGAAAAATCTGCCAATGAGATATTTAAATACCTCGATACAAATTCGAGCCGGGCTGGAATCGACGTAATTACCTCGAAACTCGAAAATCAAAGAGTGGCGATTATAGGCCTCGGTGGTACAGGAAGTTATGTGTTGGATTTCGTCGCCAAAACGAGGGTCAAAGAAATCCATTTATTTGACGGGGATCGATTTCTTCAACACAACGCATTCAGATCTCCCGGAGCAGCTTCATCTGGAGAACTGCGCCGCCAATTTTTCAAAGTCCAGTATCTAAAAATGAAATATCGGCGAATGAGAGACGGCATTGTAGCTCGGCCCTGTTTCATTAATGCGTCTAACGTAAACGAGCTTTCTACTTTTGATTTTGTATTTATCTGCGTGGATAGATCGGATGCAAAGCGAATAATCGTCGCGATGTTAGAAGAGACTAAGATTCCGTTTGTCGATGTCGGAATGGGGCTGACGATTGTCAATAACTCGTTGATCGGAATCGTTCGAACCACTACAAGCACGACAGAGATGCGGAATCATATTCATGAAAACGGGCGAATCAATTTGGCCGATAATCAAGAAGAAGACGGAGTGTACGAGTCAAACATACAGATTGCCGAATTGAACGCCCTAAATGCAGCCTTCGCGGTCATAAAGTGGAAAAAAATATTCGGGTTCTATCAGGATCTTGAGATGGAGTACCACAGTACATATTCCCTTAATGTAAACGACGTGAACAATGATGATTTTGGAAACTAAGTTTGTCGAATTCGTCCCGTCTGAGTTGGAAGAGAGATTTCTTTACATCTCCGTGGAATACGGGACGGTCGTGCATCTGTGTGCCTGTGGCTGCGGAAACAAAGTGGTGACGCCACTAACGCCGACCGATTGGAAAATGACATATGACGGTGAAACGGTTTCATTGAATCCTTCTGTCGGTAGCTGGAACCTGCTGTGTAAATCTCATTACTGGATCGAGGCAAACGAAGTCGTTTGGGCAGAGCGCTGGTCGAACGAACAGATCGAAGCTGGGAGGAATGCTGAGAAACTTGCGAAAATGAACCACTATGGGGAATTTATCCAAAAAGGTCCTTCCGAAGAGAAACAGGAAGGCTGGTGGTTGCGAATAAAGAGCTGGTTTCAGTAGGGACTGCCTCCGACCGGGGACGGCTTAGGCCAGACTGGTGTCTAAAATGAGATTTCCACTTCGGTAATCAATGTAACGACGGTTTCAAAAGTCGATTGAAACCTTGGCTTGTCGGGGACTGATGCGGTTGCGCTTCTCCAGCCTCGTTCTAGGCTCTTTGTGTCCATTGACTTCAAGATGGTCGTGAAACTGTTTGGCAACTCGGTTTGTCGAAACTCAAAACAACGTTTTAGTGCCTGTCCCAAGATGTCGGCATCGGATTTTGGTAGGAGGAACGCCAGATCGTACACATCTTTTGCACGCGAGTTAATATCTCCATGCGATATAAGCGCGTGCATCTTCTCGGCTATAATTGTTTCGACCGGATAGACCAACCAACTCAGATTGCTATCGGAAATAATCAACGAAGCGGTTTCTGTTGACATCGGTCCGGGTGTTACCGGATCACCTATACCGACGTCAAAATGGACGATTTGAGCCTTGTTGAGATTTTTTAGGACTTCTCCAATTCCGGCTCGATAAGTCTGTCGAATGCCGCCGTATTCACCTTGTGTAGCTAGATCCACCTGATTCTCAAACCGAAACCAAACACCGTCGTTCAGATCGGTTTCGGCACATCGTTTAGCACGTTCCAGGATCGATCCGACATCTGCTTTTACAACCAACGCATCGACATCAACCGTGTATCGAGCCGAGTTGTAGACTTTAAGTCCAACAAATCCGCCTTTGAAGACAAGATGTTTTTGAAGTTCTGCGTCAGCTGTCAGCCGTGCAACCAGCCGTTCGAGAATGAAGGCCGTTTCCAGATTCTGAAAGGGTACACCGATCTCAACACTCAGGTTTATGAGCTTTTGTCTTATGGAAGAGCCTTTCGCTTTTGTGGTCATGGCACGATGACCTCTAGATACTTGGCAAGTACCGATCCGAGCTCAAGTTCTTTCGCTGCTTTTGAAAGCTTTGCTTCAGTAGTTTTTCTTGTTGCAAGAGCTTCTCTGGCGGCTCTAATGGCCGTTCGTTCTCCTATTTTCGTGATGAATTTTAGAGCCTCCAGAACCGCCCGTTCGACTGTGACGATTCGATAGCCCTTTTCATTTGCGACCTGTTTGTCGAGCCTCGTTTTTGTACGGATCAGTTTATAACCGGTTTCTCGGGTTCTTTTCTCGGGAGGAACCATTACCCATATTTCTCCCGGCACTTGTTCGGCAAGGTTGTAATGATACAGAGCTGAGAGACCCCCAATTGCTGAACCCGGCCCAAACTTTGAATACGCGATTTGGAATCCTACATCTTTATCCAGCGACGCCTTGGGATGGAGGTAGATTCCACGACCGATACGAACGAGGTCCTTTGCAGCGACAAGCCGAGATATCTCTTGCTGACTAATTCCTACGGACTTACCTTGAGCCAGTGTAAAGACCCCGAGTTTTTTGATTTGTGGCTGCTGTCGCTTATCCATCATTAAAAGCAT
>LNDP01000019.1 GCA_001464665.1 Acidobacteria bacterium Ga0074141 | reverse complement strand
TCCGCTTCGCTATCCGCGAAGGCGGCCGCACAGTAGGTGCCGGAACCGTCTCGGAGATCGTTGAATAAGATAGCAGTCAGCAGTAAGCAGTGAGCAGATCGGTCTGCTCACTGCGTACAGCTCACCGCTCGCTGAATTTTATGTTGAACGAAAAAATTCGCATCAAGCTCAAAGCTTACGACCATCGCGTTCTTGACGAATCGACCAAGAACATCGTCGAGACGGTCAAGCGTACCGGAGCCCGGCTCGCCGGCCCGATCCCGCTTCCGACGGTCAAGAACAAATGGACCGTGCTTCGCTCGCCGCACGTCGATAAGAAGTCGCGTGAGCAGTTCGAGATCCGTACGCACAAGCGGCTGATGGACATCCTCGACCCGACGGCCGAGACGGTCGATGCATTGATGCGGCTTGATCTCCCGGCCGGTGTGGACGTTGAGATCAAGGCCTTTGGTAAGAACTAGTTGGCCGAGTTATAGAGTTACGGAGTTGCAGAGTTGTTTCTGCTAACTCTGCAACTCGACAAACTCTGCAACTCTGGGAACTGTGATTATGATCAGTGGAATCATTGGAAGAAAGGTCGGAATGACGCAGCTCTTTGCCGAGGATGGCACGGTGACCCCGGTCACTGTCATCAAGGCAGGCCCTTGTGTCGTTGTTCAGACGAAGAGCGTTGCCGGAAAGGATGGCTATAACGCGGTTCAGCTCGGGCTGGTCGAAGATAATCCGATCCGGCTCAAGAGGGTGACCAAGCCCCTCCGCGGCCACTTTGAAAAGACCGGCGGCGGTGTGCCCCCGACCCGCATCCTCAAGGAGCTCCGTCTTACGGAAGAGCCTGAGGCTACGGTCGGCGACCAGATCAAGGTCGATGTCTTCGCTGATGGCGACAAGATCGAAGTGGTCGGCCGCTCGAAAGGTAAAGGCTTTGCCGGCACCATCAAGCGTCACGGCTTTTCCCGCGGCCCGGAGTCGCACGGTTCGATGAACGTCCGCAAACCGGGTTCGATCGGCCAGTCGGCCTACCCGTCGCGTGTCATTAAGGGGACGAAATCCTCGGGACACATGGGCGACGAACGGGTGACCATCAAAGGTCTGACCGTCGCAAAGGTCGATGCCGAGAACAATCTGCTCATGGTCCGCGGTGCGGTACCCGGAGCGAACGGAAGCGTTGTTATTGTTAAGAAGTCTTGACAGTCTGGAAAGTCTAGGATGTCTAGGAAGTCAGGGATTGTTTGATAGTTTAGTTGGTTTTGATGTCGCGAGGTCGAAGGGTTCTTCCTAGACTTCCAAGACATTCAAGACTTCCTAGACTGAAACGGAGTGAGAATTATGCCTACCGTAACGGTTCGCAATTTGAAGAATAAGGAAGTTGGCGAGGTCACGCTGCCGGACACTGTGTTTGGCGCGGAGTACAACGAATCTCTGGTCCACGCCGCGGTCCGCAATTACCAGGCGAATGGCCGCCAGGGAACGTCGGCGACGAAAACTCGCGGAAACGTTTCGGGTTCGGGCCGCAAGCTCTGGAAACAGAAAGGCACCGGCCGGGCACGTATCGCGTCGCTTCGCTCGCCGCTTTGGAAAGGCGGCGGTAACGTCCACGGGCCTCAGCCGCGAGATTGGTCTTACGACCTTCCGAAGAAAATGCGGCAGGGCGCACTTCGCTCTGCACTTTCGGAAAGGCTTCGCGAAGGCAATCTGATCGTTATCGATGAGTTCAGCTTCGGTGCCGCCAAGACCAAAGACTTCATCTCCGCGATCGAGACGTTGAGCATTCACGAGAAGATCGACGGAGCAAAGACGCTGATCGTCGATTCGCTCGATAACGTGAATCTCATACTTTCCTCGCGGAATGTGCCGAAGACCAAGGTGACGAACAGCTTCGGGCTGAATATCTACGACATCATCTACCACGAAAAGGTGCTGATATCGAAGGCCGCAGCCGAAGAGCTCGCGAACCTGCTCTCGCCGGGAAGCGAGAAGATAGAGATCGCCGCCGCTGAGCCGAAGGCAAAGAAAACGCGTGCGAAGAAGACCGAAGAAAAGGTAGAGGAGGCGACTGACAATGAGTAACAAAACTGTTTGGGACATTTTAAGGTCGCCGGTCGTCACCGAAAAGAGCGTGATCCTCAAAGAGGATTCGACCGATGCCGAAGACCGGAAGCAGGGCCAGGTGCTCACCTTCCGGGTTGACACCAAGGCCAACAAGATCGAGATCAAGAAAGCGATCGAAGAGATCTTCAATGTGAAGGTCGCAGCCGTCCGGACCGTCAGCTACGAAGGCAAAATGAAACGCCGCGGCAGGCAGGAAGGCCGCCGACCGAACTGGAAAAAGGCGTACGTTACGCTCCGTAAGGGCGAACCGATGGTCGATTACGCAGAAGCTATTTAAGTGTGAGCAGTAAGCGGTCAGCAGCAGAGATGCTGACAACCGACGACTGACAACTGACAACTGAATTATGGGAATCAAGAGATTAAAACCGACATCACCGGCGAGGCGGTATCAGACCTATCTGACCCGCGATGAATTGACGCCGGGAGCAGCACCCGAGAAATCGCTGCTTGAGCCTAAAAAGCGGATCTCCGGCCGTAACAACGATGGCCGCATAACGATCCGCCGCCGCGGAGGCGGCCACAAGCGGTTCTATCGCGTCATCGATTTCAAGCGTGACAAGACCGGCATTCCCGGCCGCGTCGCTCAGATCGAGTACGATCCGAACCGCTCGGCCCACATCGCGCTGATCGCGTATCTTGACGGCGAGAAGCGATACATCATTTCGCCGGTCGGATTAAAGGTCGGTGCTACGATCCTTAGTGGTGCAGAGGCCGACATCCTGCCCGGAAACGCGTTGCCGATCAAGAATATCCCGCTCGGCACCGAGGTGCACAACATCGAGATGCGGCCTGGAAAGGGCGGCCAGATGGTTCGCTCGGCTGGCGGATTTGCACAGATCATTGCGAAGGAAGGCGATTTTGCACAGCTTCGTATGCCTTCGGGCGAAGTTCGCCGCGTCCCGGTCGTCTGTATGGCGACCGTCGGCCAGGTGGGCAACACCGAACACGAGAATGTTTCGCTTGGTAAAGCAGGCCGAAGCCGCTGGATGGGCAAGCGTCCGAAGGTTCGCGGAGTCGCGATGAACCCGGTCGATCACCCGCACGGTGGTGGTGAGGGCAAGACCTCAGGCGGACGTCACCCGGTAACCCCGTGGGGACAACCGACCCGCGGTTACAAGACCCGCCGTAACAAGCGGACCTCGAACATGATCGTGAAGGATCGAAGAAGGAAATAGTTTGGAGTACCAGCTTTAGCTGGCTCCTAGTTCAGGAGGCCGCCTAAAGGCGGAACTCCAAACGAAAGAATATGCCACGTTCACTAAAAAAAGGGCCGTTCATCGACCTTAGTATCCAGAAGACGGTTGGCCGCATCATCGAAAGCGGCAAGAAGCCGCCGGCGATCAAGACCTGGTCGCGACGCTCGACGATCTCGCCTGACATGGTCGGCCTGACATTCGGCGTCCACAACGGCAAACGGCACATACCGGTCTTTGTTACGGAAAACATGGTCGGACACAAGCTTGGCGAGTTTTCCCCGACGCGGACCTACAAGGGCCACCCGGGAACCAAGGCGGAGAAGGCATCGAAGAGAAGGTAAGCGGTTAGCAGTAAGCGGTCAGCAGTAAAAGAAATATCTGCTCGCAGCTAGCTGCTCACAGCTCACAACAAGAATATGGAAGCGATAGCAAAGACAAAATATCTGAAAGGTTCGCCGCGGAAGGCGAGGCTTGTCATCGATCTGATCCGCGGACAGAACGTTTCGCGGGCCCTTTCGATCCTCAAGTTCACGCAAAAGCGTGCCGCCGATCCGATCGCAAAGTGCCTCAATTCGGCCATCGCGAACGCGACGTACAACGCAGAGCAGATGAACATCGCGATCGATCCCGATGATCTCTGGGTCAGGGCATGTTTCGTTGATATGGGCCCGACCAAGAATCGGCGCCGCGTGCGTCCCGCTCCGCAGGGCCGTGCCTATCGCGAACAGCGGCACTATTGCCACATCACCATCGAGGTGACGTCGGACGAGAAGCCGAAGACCGAGAAGGAACTCAAGGCAGAAGCGGCGAAGGCAAAGCGTATCGAAGCGAAAAAGGCCGAGCCGAAAAAGGCAGCCAAGAAAGACGCTCCGAAGGCAAAGAAGGACGAGGTGACGGAAACCGCAGCTCCCGCTGAGGAGACGCTTGAGACCGCACCGGCAGTCGAAGAAACCATTGAGACGGCACCGGCCGCAGAGGAAACGGTAGAGGCAACGACCGATGAGGTTGTGACCGCCGAGGCTTCGGAAGAAGCTGCACCGGCTGCTGTGGAAAATGAGACCGCTGAAGGCACCGCCGAAAAAGACGCGGAGGCCGAGACCAAGTAGAGATCTGAATTATGGGACAGAAAGTTCATCCATACGGTTTTAGGGTCGGGTACAACAAGGATTGGCACTCGCATTGGTTCACTAAGCAGGACTTTGCGGCCTTTCTTGCCGAAGACCTTAAGCTCAAGCGGGAACTCAAAAAGAAGTTTACCGGTGCCGGCGTTTCGCACATCGACATCGAGCGTGCCGCCGCCAAGATCCGCATCGTCATCTACACATCGCGTCCGGGAATCATCATCGGCCGCAAGGGTGCCGAGATCGAAGCTCTTAAGGAGGGCCTCATGCGGAAGACGGGCAAAGAGGTCGAGCTTTCGATCCTCGAGATCAAGCATCCCGAGCTCAACGCCCAACTTCAGGCCGAAAAGATCGCTCAGCAGCTTGAAAAGCGAATTGCTTTTCGCCGTGCGATGAAAAAGACGATGGAAGAATCCATCCGCTTTGGTGCCCAGGGAATCAAGGTTATGGTCTCGGGCCGGCTCAATGGAGCTGAGATCGCCCGGACCGAATGGTCACTCGATGGCCGCTTGCCGCTGCACACGCTGCGTGCGGATATTGACTTCGGTTTTGCCGAGGCTCACACGACCTTCGGCGTTATCGGTGTAAAGGTTTGGATCTATCGCGGCGATATCCTCGATGCAAATGCCTCGATGGCCCGCGGTACTACGACCGACCCGATCAATGAGGTCCGCGGAAATCCGGGAATGCGTGGCCGAGGCGACCGGCGTCCCCGTCGCGACGACCGGAATCGTTAGTGATCAGCGGCCGGTGGCCAGTGGTCAGAAAGAATATCGAGTAGATGGGAGCGGTTTGGGTTTGCTGGTCACTGGCCACTGACCACCGCCAACTGGAGAAGAATTTATGTTGATGCCGAAAAAGGTCAAGTTCAGGCGGGTCCAAAAGGGCCGGAACCGCGGTAAAGCAACCCGCGGCGATAACCTCGATTTCGGGGATTTCGGGCTCCGCACCCTCGAGGCCGGCTGGATCACCGATCGACAAATCGAAGCGGCACGTATCGCGATGACGCGTCACGTAAAGCGCGGCGGAAAGATCTGGATCCGGATGTTCCCGGACAAACCGGTCACCAAAAAGCCGGCCGAAACGCGTATGGGTAAAGGTAAAGGAGCACCGGACCATTGGGTCGCGGTCGTGCGGCCCGGACGTATCCTTTATGAGATCCAGGGTGTTCCGGAAGCTCTCGCCCGCGAGGCGATGCAGCTTGCCGCACAGAAGCTTCCGGTGAAGACGAAGTTCGTCACCCGAGCTGACCTCGAAGGAGGCATCGTCTAGAAATGAAGCGGAAAGAACAGTTGGACCAGCTTCGGGAAATGACTCTCGAAGAATTGAACGATCAGGCAGATGCCCTTAAGGAATCGCTTTTTCGCCTCAAGTTTCGCAAATCGCTCGGCGTTGGTGAGACCATCAGCGACATCCGGCGAGAGAAGCGTACGCTTGCCCGCGTTCACACAATGATCGCGGAAAGGTCAAAAGGGGCAAAAACGGCAGAGGCATAATTACGCCGAGAAGAAGAAATGGCTAACAAGAATACAGAAGAGATCGAAGACGCGGTAGAACCGACGGAAGAGACGGCGGCGATGGAAGAGCCCGCGGCAGAAGATGCCGCCGACGCCTCGGCGGAAGCCGCGGAAACCGCTGAAGCTGCGCCGATCGAAGCTCCGGCGGAAAGCATTGCGGCTGAGCCGAAAGCTCCGGCCGGCGATGACACCGCCAAGGTCGAACGCGTGCACAAGCGTGCTGAAAAGATCGGCGTCGTTTCCTCGGACAAGATGACCAAAACGGTCGTCGTTCGTGTGGACCGGCTCGTCAAGCACCCGATCTATCGCAAGTACATTCGCAAGCGTAAGAAGTTTATGGCCCACGACGATTTCGGAGCCAAGATAGGCGATAAGGTCCGGATCGTTGAGACCCGACCGCTTTCGGCACGCAAGCGCTGGCGCGTTGTTGAGATCATTCAAAAGGCCGAGATCTAAAAGTGAGCGGTAAGCAGTAAGCGGTGAGCAGACAGGAAGAACAGCTCACAGCTCACGGCTAACAGCTCACAGCTCACTGGAGAAAAGTTATGATTCAGATGCAGACCTCTTTGACGGTCGCAGACAATTCGGGAGCCAAGCGGGTCGAGATGATCGCCCCGATCGGCGGTTCGACCTCAAAGATCGCCCGCCTCGGCGACAAGATCAAGGTCACCGTCAAAGAAGCTTCACCGGATGGCACGGCAAAGAAGGGTAAAGTTTACAACGCGGTGATCGTCCGCACGCGAAAAGAGGTTCGCCGCAAAGATGGAACCTACATCCGCTTCGATGAGAATGCGGCCGTGCTTATCAAGGATGACGGGAGCCCGGTCGGCACGCGTGTTTTCGGCCCCGTAGCCCGCGAGCTTCGTGAAAAGAACTTCATGAAGATCGTCAGCCTCGCTCCGGAGGTGATATAGAGATGAAACCGGAAAGAACAGGTACCGTTAAAAGCAGGATCAAGCGTGGCGACCAGGTGGTCTTCATCGCCGGCAAAGAGTTTAACCGCTACGACAGCGCAGGAAAGCGGCAGCCGTTTCGCGGCCGCGTTATCGCAGTCGATGCCCGCCGCGGCAAGGTCAAGGTCGAAGGTGCAATGCTCGTCAAGCGTCACCGCAAACCGGTCCCGCAGATGAACCAGCAGGGCGGCATCATCGAGCAGGAAGCTTGGGTCGATCTTTCGAACGTGGCTGCAATTGATCCCGAGACCGGAAAGCCGACCAGGATCAAGATCGAAGAGCGTGATGGCAAGCGGGTCCGCGTCGCAAAGAGCGGCAAGGTGATCCCGGAACCCAACGTCTTCGGCAAGAAAGAGGTCAAGAAGGACAAGACCGAGGAAGAAGAAGCAGCCGAATAGGCGGTTTGATGTTTGGTAACGCCTGAGCGGCGGGTCCCAAACAAGGAAATATCAGGCAATGGCAAGACTTAAAGATAAGTACAGAAAAGAGATCGCACCGGCTCTCGCCAAAGAATTTGGCATCGAGAACCCGATGGCGATCCCGAAGATCGAAAAGATCGTCGTCAACATGGGCCTCGGCGAAGCAAGTGCGAACGCCAAGATCCTTGACGTAGCGGCTGAAGAGCTGAAAACGATCACCGGCCAAAAGCCCGTGGTCACCAAGGCGAAGAAGTCGATCGCAGCTTTCAAGCTCCGGCAGGGAATGAATATCGGAACGATGGTTACGCTTCGCGGCGACCGGATGTACGAGTTCCTCGATCGCCTGATCTCGGTAGCACTTCCGCGTGTCCGCGACTTTCGCGGTATCTCAGGAAAGGCGTTCGATGGCCGCGGCAACTACACGCTCGGTGTTCGCGAACAGCTTATTTTCCCCGAGATCGATTTCAACAAGGTCGATAAGACGCGAGGAATGAATATCTCGATCGTCACGACCGCAGGCAACGACGAGCAGGCAAGGTCGCTGCTCAAGATGATGGGAATGCCGTTCAGGCAGTAATGGAGAGATGAGAATTGATAAATGAGAATTAGTAAACAGACGTTTCTCAATTCTCAATTATCATCTATCAATTTTTTATATGGCAAAGATCAGTAAAGTCGTAATGAACGAAAAGCGGAAGCGTCGCGTCGCCCTTTGGGCCGATCGTCGTGCCGATGCAAAGCGGATCATCAATGATCCGAAGTCGACGCCCGAGCAGGTCGATGCGGCCGTGGTTCTGCTGCAAAAGATGCCGCGTGATGCGAGCCCCGTCCGGGTGCGCAACCGCTGTTCGCAGACGGGCCGACCCCGCGGATTCCTGCGGAAGTTTGGCGTCTCGCGTGTTGCTCTGCGTGACCTTGCCCGTGAGGGACAGATCCCTGGCGTGGTCAAGTCAAGCTGGTAGAAAAGATCAAAGTTCCGGCCGTATGTGCCGGGTGAACGAAAGAGAACGGAGTTAAGAATGACCGATCCAATAGCCGATATGCTTACCCGAGTCCGCAATGCCATCGCGGCCAACCATAACCGCGTTGACATCCCGGGCTCGAAGTTAAAGCTCGAAGTTGCCCGTATCCTCAAAGAGGAAGGTTATATCAACAATTTCACGACGAAGGGCGAAGGCACGAAATATGTGATCCGTATATTCCTTCGTTACGATACAAAGGGCACTTCGTCGATCACGCATCTTTCGCGTGTCTCAACGCCGGGCCGCCGCGTTTACGTCGGTGCCGGCGATATCCCGAAGGTGCTCGGCGGTTATGGCATCAACATCATCTCCACTTCGCGTGGGTTGATGAGCGGCAAACGCGCCCGTAGCGAAAAGGTCGGAGGCGAGATCCTCGCTGAAGTTTATTAGTGAAACGAGCGGCCATTGAGCTGCTCAAGGGATGAATGGCGGCGCCACGAGCGGCCGGCCACACAGTCCAATAAATATATGTCACGAGTAGGAAAAAAACCGATCACGATCCCGTCAGGAGTTACGGTCGAGATCAAGGAAGGCCAGCTTGAGGTGAAAGGGCCGAAGGGAAAGCTAACCGCGCCGATCCCGAAGGGCATTACCTTTAAGCAGGAAGACGGCACGCTCGTCGCCGAGCGCGAAAGCAATGACCAGCGTGCGTTCCACGGGCTCGCCCGGGCGCTTGCCAATAACGCCGTCGTCGGCGTTACCGAAGGCTTTACGAAGCAGATGGATCTCGTCGGCGTCGGCTATAAGGCGGATGTCCAGGGCCGGAAGATCAACTTCTCGCTCGGCTATTCGCACCCGGTCGTGTATTCGCTTCCGGATGGCATCGATGCCACGGCCGAACGCGTAAATACAAAGGCTTCGATCAACCAGTATCAGCTTACACTGACGCTGAGCGGCATCGATAAACAGATGCTCGGGCAGGTCGCTGCCGAACTCAACCGGCTCCGCAAACCCGATGCCTATAAGGGCAAGGGCGTTCGCTACGCCGATAAGTATTACAGGCTGAAGCCGGGCAAAACAGGTAAGTAGTAAATCGTGAATCGTGAATAGTAAATAGTGCGAACCATTTACGATTTACGATTCACAAACAACTAAGATTATGGCACAGAAAAGCAGAGCAGATATCCGACGCGGTGTTCACACCCGCATCCGCAAGAAAGTTCGCGGAACGGCAGAGCGTCCCCGCCTCGCGGTGTTCCGGAGCGTGAACCATATTTATGCTCAGGTCATCGATGACGACAGCGGCCGCACCATCGCGAGTGCTTCGACCAACGAAAAGGACCTGGCCGGTTCGACCGGCGGCAACATCGAAGCTGCGACCCGGGTCGGTAAAGCGATCGCCGAAAGGGCGGTGGCTGCCGGTGTCTCGAATGTCGTTTTCGACCGCGGCGGATATGTTTACCACGGACGCGTCAAGGCCCTGATCGATGCCACGCGTGCCAACGGATTGAATAAGGAAGAGGCTGCAAAGGCGGCCGCGGCCGGCGACTCAGCCGAAGGCGAGAAGAATGATGAATAACCAGAGAATTTCTCCGAACGGGCTGATCCTCAAGGATTTCCTCGTTCAGATCAATCGAGTTACTAAGGTCGTAAAGGGCGGTAAGAACATGTCGTTCGCGGCGCTCGTCATCGTAGGTGATGAGTCCGGCCACGTCGGATTCGGCACGGGCAAGGCGAAGGAAGTTCCGAACGCGATCAAGAAAGCGGTCGAAGCTGCAAAGAACAGCCTGATCCGCGTTCCGCTTATCGAAGGAACGCTGCCGCACGAGCTGATCGGTGAATTTGGAGCGGGCCGTGTACTCCTCAAGCCCGCAGCCGAGGGAACCGGCGTGATCGCTGGCGGAGCTGTCCGCCTCGTTATGCAGGCCCTTGGTGTCCACAATGTTCGCACAAAGATCCTCGGATCGAGCAATCCGCACAACGTAGTGCGTGCCACCTTTAACGGACTTTCGCGAATGAAGGACCCGATGGAGGTCGCTCGGCTCCGCGGCAAGCAGGTCGAAGAGCTTGTTTAAAGTAGCGAGTTGCAGAGTTTTTGAGTTGCAGAGGAGGCCCGAGTTCGGCTTGCTCAACTCTGAAACTCAACAACTCTGAAACTCAGTAAACTAACTGTCATGGCAAAGAAAGAAGAAAATAAAACGGACGGCACGATCCGGATCCAGTATTACCGGAGCTCGATCGGCTATGCCAAGAAGCAAAAGGACGTGGTCCGGGCGCTTGGCATCACAAAGCTGAACCAGACGGTCGAGCGGGAAGATACTCCGTCGATGCGCGGCATCGTCAAAAAGGTCCCGCACCTTCTCCGTATCGTTGATTAACTTGAGATATCTCGCGGAGACTCGTAAGCTCTTTAATAAGGGCAAAAAGCGAGTATCCGCGTCTTTAGTGTCTGAAAGACATTCAGAACGCGAAAGAGGAAACGAAAATGGCATTATCACTAAATAATCTTAAGCCGGCACCGGGCTCGACCCATAAAAAGAAGCGGGTCGGCCGCGGCCCCGGATCGGGGCTCGGAAAGACCGCCGGCCGTGGCCATAAGGGCCAGAAGTCGCGATCGGGCTATAGCAGCCGCCCCGGCTTTGAAGGCGGGCAGATGCCGCTCCAACGCCGCTTGCCGAAGCGCGGTTTCACCAACATCTTCAAAAAGAAGTGGCTTGAGATCAGCCTTGCCAAGATCGAGGCGAGCTTCAACGAAGGCGATGAGGTCACGCCGGAACTTCTTCATGAGCGCGGCCTGATCAAAAAAGCAAAGCACGACGTGGTCATCCTCGGCACCGGCGACATCACGAAATCGCTCAAGATCTTTGCTCACCGGTTCACTAAGACCGCGAAGGACAAGATCGAAAAGGCAGGCGGTACCGCCGAAGAGATCCGAAAGGCCGCTGCAGCAGAAGCTTAGTGATCAGTGATCGGCTGCCAGAATTGGTCGCCGCATCCGCCGATCTTGATACTGACCACCGGCCACTCAGCACTGGCCACTGAATTATATGGAGAAGTTTCTAAGCGCCATACAGAACATGTTCAGCATTCCCGAGCTGAGAAAGCGTATCTTTTTTACGCTTGGTCTGCTTGCCATTTATAGGCTCGGGGCTCATGTTTCGGCGCCGGGTATCGATAAAGTAAGGCTTGAGCAGATGTGGGGCGAGATCGCCAATACTCTGCTCGGCGTTCTCGACCTCTTCTCGGGCGGAAACTTTCGCACAATCTCGGTTTTCGCCCTTGGTGTGATGCCGTATATCACGGCGTCGATCATCATGCAGCTAATGCCGGTGCTCTCGCCGGCCGTTAAAAAGATCCAGGAAGAGGGCGAGGTCGGCCGTCAAAAGCTGAATCAATACACCCGTTACCTTACGTTGGTCCTCTGTTTGCTGCAGACGTTCTTCGTCGCCACCTGGCTTTCGCGGAGCGGCATCATTGAGAATACCTGGCCGGCAACGCTGATGATCGTCGTCACGCTGACGACCGGGACCATCTTCGTGATGTGGCTCGGTGAGCAGATCACCGAACGCGGCGTCGGCAACGGCATTTCGCTGCTTATCTTCGCCGGTATCGTTATTGGTCTGCCAAGTGCAGTGATTCAAGTTTCAGAACGCATCCGGGCAGGCGACCCGCTTCAGACGCTCGGCGTCATCTTCCTCGTCGCCGTAATGATCGCGATAATCGCCGTCATCGTTTACGTTGAATCGGCGCGAAGAAAGATCGCCATCAGCTACGCCAGCCGCAAGGTCGGCAACCAGACTTTCCGCGGGCAAGAGACAAGCCTTCCGCTCAAGATAAATATGGGCGGTGTCATCCCGGTGATCTTCGCATCATCGGTTTTGGCAATGCCGCAGACCGTGATCAGCGCATTTCCGGCGGACCCGAACGACCAGACCTCAACGTGGTCACAGATCGTTCAGTTCATGGCGCAGTTCCATGGCGGCGATCCTTGGTATGAGCTGGTATTCATCTCGTTGATCGTGATCTTTACCTTCTTTTACATCACGATCATCTTCAACGTCGATGATGTCTCTGACAACCTCCGAAAGCATGGCGGGTTCATTCCCGGCATCCGGCCCGGAGCACCGACGGCTGAATACCTTAACGGCATTTTGACGCGGCTGACGACCGTCGGAGCGATCTACCTTGCTCTCGTCGCATTCGTTCCGCAGGTCCTGCTTAGCGGATTTCGCGTTGCCCGGCTGCCGTTCATCGGCGATAGCCTGGATGCATTTTTGACCGCAACGCCGGGGCTTAGTTGGATACCGGTCGGGATGGGCTACCAGTTCTTTTTCGGCGGAACGTCCTTGCTCATTTTGGTCGGCGTTGCGATGGATACGGCCGCACAGATCGAGGCTCAACTCGTGATGCGGAACTACGAGGGCTTCCTCGGGGCCGGATCGCGGCTTCGCGGACGCCGCAACTAGAAACAGAGTGGGAGAGAAGAGGAGAAAGGGAGAGCGCCGACGCCGCGGATTTCTCCTCAACTCCTCTTCTCCTTTTCTCCGGTTCTATTAAAGTGATGAACAAGATCGTCGTACTTATCGGAGCACCGGGAGCTGGCAAGGGAACTCAGGCCAGGCTTCTGGAAGAGCGAAAGGGCATTCCGCAGATCTCGACCGGAGATATGTTCCGCGAGATGAAAACGCTCGATACGCCGCTCGCCCGCGAAGTACAGGAAATAATGGCCTCGGGTACGCTCGTTCCGGATGACGTTACGTTCCGGATGGTCCAGGACCGCACCTCGCGAGACGACTGCCGTGGCGGCTATATCCTCGATGGCTATCCGCGGACGGCCGTTCAGGCCGAGCAGCTCGAGGGGCTCGCGAAAGATCAGGGTTTTGAAATTAGTGCTTTCGAGGTCGATGTCCCGCGCGAGGAATTGATGCGGCGGCTGACCGGACGGCGTTCGTGCCCGGTTTGCGGTGAGATCTACAACGTTTATTCAAAGCCGCCGAAGGTCGTTGGCCGCTGCGATCTGCACCCGGAAACGGAGCTGACGCATAGGGCCGATGACAATGAAGAGAGCGTCGGAACTCGTCTCGCAACCTATGACGACCTGACAAAGCCGCTGATCGAGTATTACGAAAACTCGGGCCGGCTCAAAAAGGTCAGCGGCACCGGCAGCCTCGAGGACATTTACGCAGAGCTCGAGAAGCTCGTCTAGGATTAGTAATTATCAATTACTAATTACGTGAGAATAAGAAATTCCAAAGTCGGCGGAGTTTTGAGCGCGGCCTCGGCCGCATTTTTCGGCAAAAGAATGATAATCGCGAAATCGCAAAAGGATCTCGAAAAGATGCGTGCCGTTGGCGAGTTGATCGCCACGGTCCGCGAGACCTTGCGTGCGATGGTCGCCCCGGGCGTCACCACCATGGAGATGAACGCCACGGCCGAAAAGATGATGCGCGATGCCGGAGCGATCCCGACCTTTATCGGTTACAAGCCGCGTGGGATGACGCCGTTCCCGTTCGCCATTTGCGCGTCGGTCAATGAACAGATCGTCCATGGTTTCTCGACCGAAACGCCGCTTAAAGAGGGCGATATTCTCTCGGTCGATATGGCCTGCACGCTCGATGGGTTCGTCGGCGATACGGCAACGACCATACCGGTCGGCGAGATCAGTGACGAGGCCCGGAAGTTGATCAAGGTTACTGAAGAGTGCTTGGCACTCGCGATCGAACAGTGCCGGCCGAACAAGCGGATCGGCGATATCGGGCATGCCGTTCAATCGCATGCCGAGCAGTTTGGCTACGGCATCGTCCGCGACTATACCGGCCACGGAATTGGCCGCCGAATGCACGAAGCACCGCAGATTCCGAATTACGGCCGTGCCGGGACGAAAGAAAAGATCCGTGCGGGCTATTGCTTTGCCCTCGAGCCAATGCTCAATCTGGGTACGGCTGAGACGAAGACGCTTGACGACGGCTGGACCGTTGTAACGCTCGATGGAAAGCTATCGGCCCATTGTGAGCACACGATCGCCGTTTTGCCCGAAGGGCCCGAGATCTTGACGCTCACCTGCGAGCAGAAGAAAGAACTTGCGGAAAAGAAGGCCGAAAGTGCGTCAGCCTGACTTGAAATAAAAGGTCAAGGCGGTTATTATTAGGAGTTTGTCCAACTCGCAGGAAGTTGGTCGACGCTATTCATGTCGAAACAGGAAGCTTTTGAGGGCACGATCGTCGTGTTTGAGGCTCTTCCTTCGAGGGTATTTTGTTCGATATAGATAGCAGGGAGAAGCATCATGAAAGTGCGTCCGTCAGTAAAAAAGATCTGCGATAAGTGCAAAGTAATTCACCGCAAGGGCGTTGTGCGCGTCATTTGCGATAACCCAAAGCACAAGCAGCGGCAAGGATAAATAAGATATGGCTCGTGTAGCAGGTGTAGACCTACCGCCCAATAAAAGGGCTCAGATCGGTTTGACGTATATCTACGGCGTGGGCAAGTCGCGCGCGACCGAGATACTCGGCAAAGCGGATATCAGCATTCATGCTAAGATCCGCGATCTTTCCGAGGATGAACTTAACAAGATCCGTGCACTCCTCGACGAGGGCGGCAACATCGAGGGCGACCTCCGCAAGCGTGTCCAGATGGACATCAAGCGGCTGATGGATATCGGCTGCTATCGCGGGCTTCGCCATCGTCGTGGCCTTCCGGTTCGCGGCCAGCGCACATCGACCAATGCACGTACTCGCAAGGGGCCGCGTAAGGCCGCCGTCGCGAAAAAGAAGGCACCCGGTAAGAAGTAGTTGATAGCTGACAGTTGATAATGGATAATCCGCGATTGTCCGTTGTCCATTATCAATTGTCCACTTTAATTAAATGGCAAAAGCACCACAAAAAGGTAAAAAGACCTTTAAGAAAAAAGAGCGAAAGAATATCCCGGTCGGGATCGTTCACGTTTCGGCATCGTTCAATAACACGCTGATCTCGATCACCGATACGCAGGGTAATCTTATCGCCCAGTGTTCATCGGGTGCCCGCGGATTCCGCGGTTCGCGTAAAGGCACGCCCTTCGCCGCCCAGCAGGCGGCAGGTGAGGCGGCCCGCAAGGCGATGGAAGCCGGAATGCGCGAAGCCGAGGTTCGGGTGAAAGGCCCGGGCGGCGGCCGCGAGTCGGCCGTTAGGGCGATCAACAATGCAGGCATTCGCGTTACGGCGATCCGCGACACTACGCCGATCCCGCACAACGGATGCCGCCCGCCGAAGCGTCGGCGAGTTTGATTCGAAGAATTCCAAATTCCAAATTCGTAACACGAATTAATTTGGAATCTGGAATCTGGAATATGGAATCTGGAATTTTAAGGTTTTTATCGAAAGGAAGAAGGGCCTCGATCGGCCTGTAAACTTTTCCGAATTACATCGGAGGCAGAAAATATAAATGGCTAGATATAGAGATGCGGTGTGCCGGCTGTGCCGCCGCGAAGGTGGAAAATTATTTCTTAAGGGCGACCGTTGTTTCAAGCCCTCATGTGCTATCGAAAAGCGCGGAACCAACCCGCCGGGACAGCACGGCGGAGCCCGCCGCAAGATGCTCGCCGGTTACGGCCAGCAGCTTCGCGAAAAGCAAAAGGTCAAACGCATCTATTTCATCCTCGAAAAGCAGTTCCGGAATTATTTCGAGAAAGCACTTCGGCAGAAGGGCGTTACCGGCGAAAACCTGCTCTTTATGCTTGAGCGGAGACTCGACAACGTCGTTTACCGTTCGGGCTTTGCGACCTCGCGGCGTCAGGCACGCCAGCTTGTGAACCACGGGCACATCTTTGTTAACGACCGAAAGGTCGATATCCCGTCGTTCCAGGTGAAGGTCGGCGACCAGATCACGGTAAAAGATAAGAGCCAGACGAACGCTCACGTCGATGGTGCATGGCAGACCGCTGCCGGCCGCGGCCGTCCGGGTTGGATCGCTCCCGAGGGCAAAGATCTGAGCGTCTCGATCGCGTCGTTGCCGACGCGGCAGGATATTGATGCAAATATCAACGAACAGTTGATCGTTGAGCTGTACAGTAAGTAGGACGATTTGTTCGCTCTTTTCGCGTGCCCGTTTTGGCCCTTTGGCAAAACGGGACGCGGAGAGGCGAAGTTGCTGATTTTAAAAAGGGCTACCTATGACACAAACCAATAATTGGACAGATTTCCAAATGCCGAGCCGGCTCAATGTCGACAGCGACACCCTGACCGAGCGATATGGCATGTTCTACGCGCAGCCTTTCGAACGCGGTTTCGGTACGACGATCGGAAATTCGATCCGGCGGGCACTTCTTTCCTCGATCGAAGGCGCCGCTATCACTGCGGTAAAGATCGACGGTGTCGAGCATGAATTTTCCTCGATCAAGGGCGTCGTCGAAGATGCGACCGACGTTATCCTTAACCTCAAGCAGGTCCCGTTCAAGCTCCACGGCGGCGGCGGCCCGAAGACCCTGACCATCAGCAAAAAAGGCCCGGGAAATATTACAAGCGCCGACATCGACCACGATGGAGATGTCGATGTTCTCGAAACCGACGTCCACATTGCCACCATCAGCGGCTCGGGCACGGTCAATATCGAGATGCGGCTCAAGCGTGGCCGCGGCTACGTTTCGGCTGAGTTCAATAACGACGATGACCTCTCGGTCGGTTATATCCCGATCGATTCGGTCCATACGCCGATCAAGAAGGTCAATTATTCGGTCGATAAGACCCGCCAGGGTTCGAACACCGAGTTCGACAAATTGATCATCGAGGTCTGGACCGATGGCTCGGTCAAGCCTGAAGATTCGATCGGCCTTGCGGCAAAGCTCGTCAAGGACCACATGTCGATCTTCATCAATTTTGAGGAAGAGGAAGAAGAGTATAAGTACGAGGACATCGCCCGGCCGCCCCTGATGCGGAACGACCTGCTCGATAAGCCGGTCGATGAGCTCGAGCTTTCGGTCCGCTCTTACAACTGCCTCAAGAATGCGGACATCCGCTCGATCCGCGACCTGATCAAGCGGTCGGAGCGTGATATGCTCCATACAAAGAATTTTGGCAAAAAGTCGCTCAACGAGATCAAGGACCTGCTCCACGGAATGGGCCTCGATTTTGGAATGGACTTTGACGAACAGGGAAATCCGATCCCGGGTACCGGCGGCCGCGACCTCGAATAAACGAGCCGAAGCCGATCAGACCCCGGAAGACCAGGAAGCCCGGGGCGATTCGATAGAAAAGAATTTACACGACTTCCTGGTTTTGGATATGAGACATCGTAAGGCACACAGAAAATTGGGACGAACCACCGAGCATCGCATGTCGATGCTCCGCAATATGGCGACCTCGCTCGTCAATGCGGACAAGGAACACATCATTACCACCGTCCCGAAGGCGAAAGAGCTTCGACCTTTCATCGAGAAAGCGATCACCATCGCCCGCAAAGCACATCACCTTGAAGGCGCCGATTCAACGGCTCAAGAGGTGCATCTGCGCAGGCAGGCCGCCCGCTTTTTCCACGCCGGCAACTCGCAGTTCAAGGAAGAGCAGAGCCGATTCCGCGGTAAGAAGGGCGAGGCGAAAGACCCGATCGAGCGTACGGCCGGCGTTAAGGCGCTCAAGCGGCTATTCGATGAGCTCGGAGTTCGTTACAAAGACCGCAATGGCGGCTATACGCGCCTCATCCGCCTCGGCCGCCGTTCCGGCGATAATGCCGAGCTTGCAGTGGTCGAGTTGGTTGACAACCCCCGTGAACTTGCCGCCAAAGGCTAAAGCGCCCACAAGGAGCGAAACCTATGAGCGAACAAACTGCATCGGCACAGGCAGCGGACGAGACGCCCAAAAACGAAGGTACTCGCCGCCGCAAGCATCAGCGCCGCCACAACCACGAGGCTTCGCTGAACATGGGCGAGCTGCGTGAGCTTGCCGAGTTGGTAAATGAGCACGGCTTTACCGATTTCGAGTTCGAGAACCAGAACATCCGCGTCCGCCTGAGCAAGGCGACGGCTCCGGTCTATGCTGCCGCTCCGCAGCCGGCCGCACCAGCCGTTCTGCAAGCCGCTCCGGCGGCTGAGACCGAGGCATCCGCTGCCGTCTCGGAGGACGAGGGCCTGCACATCATCACTTCGCCGATCGTCGGCACGTTCTATCGAGCACCGGGCCCGGACAAGGATCCGTATGTCTCCGAAGGAAGCAAGGTCTCGCCGGATTCGGTCGTCTGCATCGTCGAGGCGATGAAGCTGATGAATGAGATCCAGGCCGAAACCTCAGGCGAGGTCGTCAAGGTCTATATAGAGAACGGCGATCCGGTCGAGTTCGGCCAGCCGCTCTTTGGTATAAGGAAATAAAACGGGTAAATCGTGAATCGTGAATCGTAAATCGAAGGATTTTGCCTCTGATTACGATTGACGATTCACGATTTACTATTTTCGATGAGAGAAATTCGCAAAATTCTGATCGCTAATCGCGGCGAGATCGCCTGCCGGATCATCTGGACCTGCAAGGAGATGGGCATCAAGACCGTCGCCGTCCATTCGGTGGCGGACCGCGAGGCCCTGCACGTAAAATTTGCCGATGAGGCGGTCTGCGTCGGCGGTAACCCTTCGGCCGAGAGCTACCTAAATATCCCTGCCATCATCAGTGCTGCAGAGATCACGAACGTTGACGCGATCCATCCGGGCTACGGTTTTCTAGCCGAATCCGCCACCTTCGCCACCATCTGCGAAGACTGCAACATCAAGTTCATCGGCCCGCGGGCAGAGGTCATCGCCATGATGGGCGATAAGGTCGAGGCCCGGCGGACGATGCAGGCCGCGGGCGTGCCGATACTTCCCGGGAGCCCCGAACCGATCGAATCGACCGAAGAAGCAGCACGTCTTGCCCGCGAGATCGGATTTCCCGTTATCATTAAAGCAGCAGCCGGCGGCGGCGGCCGAGGAATGCGTATCGTCCGGCAGGAGAGCGAGCTTCACGGCAGCCTTGAGACGGCTCAGTCCGAAGCACTTGCTGCTTTCAAAAACGGAGCGGTTTACATCGAGCGATACCTCGAGCGGCCGCGGCATATTGAGATCCAGGTGCTCGCCGATGAGTTCGGCAATGTGATCCACCTCGGCGAACGCGAGTGCTCGATCCAGCGGAGGCACCAAAAGCTCCTCGAGGAGGCTCCATCGCCTGCCATTGACCCCGAGACACGCAATCGTATGGGCGAGGTCGCCGTAAAGGCCTGCCGTGAGATCGGTTATTCGAGCGCCGGAACCTTCGAGTTTCTGCTTGATGAGGACGGCAGCTTCTATTTCATGGAGATGAACACGCGGATCCAGGTTGAGCACCCGGTGACCGAGATGGTCACGCTCGCCGACATTGTCCGCAACCAGATCCGCATCGCGGCCGGCGAGGAGCTTTACTATTCGCAGGACGATGTGCAGATCGTCGGGCACTCGATCGAGTGCCGGATCAATGCCGAAGACCCGGTGACATTTACGCCGAGCCCCGGCAAGATCACCGCGTTCAACATTCCGGGCGGCCCCGGCGTCCGCGTCGATACGGCCGCCTATCCGGGCTACACCGTACCGCCCTATTACGATTCAATGATCGCTAAGCTCATCGTCCATGCACGGACCCGCGAACTCGCGATCGCCCGTATGCAGCGGGCACTCGACATGATGGTCGTCGAAGGCATCAAAACGACCATCCCGCTTCACCGCAAGATAATGGCGGACGAGCGTTTTCGCTCGGGCAAGTTCTCGACCAAGTTCATGGAAGAATTTGACGCATAAGTTGATTATTATTAACGGATAGCGGATAATTCAGTTTGTTCTCAAAAGGGCTCCAGGCCCTCGAAAGTTCATAATATTCGTGGTTACCGTTTTTGATGAACGGAGTTACTGCGTACTAAAGGAGAGGCTATTTTGAGCCGATAGATTAAATGGCAACAGCAAAGCAAGTAAAAGAACAGATCGTAGAGGATTACAAGACACACGGGAGCGATACGGGCTCGCCACAGGTGCAGATCGCACTTTTGACGCAGCGTATCAATGAGCTTACCGAGCACTTCCGGACGCACAAGAAGGACAACCATTCGCGTCGCGGCCTGCTCAAGATGGTCTCTCGTAGGCGTAAACTTCTTGATTATCTGAAGAGCAAAGAGATCGAACAGTATCACCAGATCATCCAGAAGCTCGGGCTTAGGCGTTAGGCCTCGGCGTCCGAAAGCCATGTTTTTTGGGGGCCGGCCGTTGCCGGCCATTGCAACAAATTTTCCCGCCCGGGTCGTGAAACTCGGCCCCGGCGGCATGTGAAAGAATCATTCAAGGCGGCAGCTGCACGTGACAGCTTTGTACAAAACCATAACGAGACATCTACATTGCGTAGCAAACTCTAAAGGCGGCGGAGCTTCACGATTTGGCTCCGGCCGCCTTTGTCTTTTGAGGAAAAAAAGTAAATGACGAAGAAATATTTGAAAGAATCGATCAAGGTCGGCGGCGAGGAACTGATCGTCGAGACCGGAAAGGTCGCCAAGCAGGCCGACGGATCGGTCGTTATCCGCTACGGCGACACCATGCTGCTCGTCACGGCAGTAAGCATGAAGACGGCGAGAGAAGGACTAGACTTCTTTCCGCTGACCATTGAATACCGCGAGTCGAGCTATTCGGCTGGCCGCATTCCCGGAAACTATTTCCGCCGCGAAGGACGCCCGGGCGAGAAAGAGATCCTGACCTGTCGTTTGATCGACCGTCCGATCCGCCCGCTCTTCCCGGATGGATATCGCTTTGAGACGCAGGTCGTCGGAACGGTCATCTCCGCTGATAGCGAGAATGACCCGGATGTTATAGCGATCACGGGAGCATCGTGTGCTCTTTATTTGTCTGACATCCCGTTCGTGACCCCGATCGCGGGTATCCGCATCGGCCTCATCGACGGCAAGTATGTCATCAACCCGACCTACGATGAGCGTCGCGAATCTGACCTGAACCTCATCGTCGCCGGAACTGAAGAGGCGATCGTGATGGTCGAGGCCGAGGCCAACGAGGTCCCGGAGAAGATCATGCTCGAGGCTCTAATGCTTGCTCATAAGGAGATCAAGCGGCTCTGTCTCTGGCAGATCGAACTCGGCAAAGCTCTGGCGATTCCGAAGCGTGAGTTCGCTCCGGCGGTCGTTGACGAGGCCATTCTTGCCGAGATCGAAAAGAACTACGGCGACCGGCTCCGCTCGGCGCTCGACACCACCGGCAAGGACAAGCTTTCGAGCTATGCCGCGGTCGATGCGCTCAAGAAAGAAGTGGTCGAGAGCTATCCCGAAGACGACGCCGCAAAGCGGACGATGGCCGGCAAGGCATTCTCGCAGCTTAAGGAAAAGGTCTTTCGTGAGGACATGCTCGGCAATCGCCGCCGTCCAGACGGGAGAAAGTTCAGCGAGATCCGCCCGATCTCGTGCGAGGTCGGCTGGCTTCCGCGTGTACACGGTTCGGCTCTCTTCACCCGCGGCGAAACGCAGGCGATCGTTACCACAACGCTCGGCACAAAGATGGACGGCCAATTCATGGACGACCTCGAAAAGGGAACCATCGATCGCCGCTTCATGCTCCACTATAATTTCCCGCCCTACTCGGTCGGCGAGGCCGGCCGCTTTGGCGGAACCTCACGCCGCGAGACGGGACACGGCAACCTCGCCCGCCGGGCGATCGAGGCTGTGCTCCCGAGCGAAGAGGAATTTCCTTACACGCTCCGAATCGTTTCGGACATTACAGAGTCGAACGGCTCGTCGTCAATGGCTTCGGTCTGCGGCGGCATCCTGAGCCTGATGGACGCCGGTGTGCCGATCAAGCGATCGGTCGCGGGCGTGGCCATGGGACTTGTGATGGAAGGGAATCGCTACGCGATCCTCTCTGACATCGCCGGTGCCGAAGATCACTACGGCGACATGGACTTCAAGGTGACGGGAACCAGCGAAGGCATTACGGCACTGCAGATGGACATCAAGGTCGCCGGTATCAATGCGATGATCCTTCAGGAAGCACTTGAGCAGGCCCGCAAAGGCCGGCTGCACATCCTCGAGGTAATGCAGAAAGCGATCGACGCTCCCCGCGAAGACATTTCGCAATACGCTCCGCGCATCATCACGCTCAAGATCAATCCTGAGAAGATCCGCGACGTTATCGGCAAGGGCGGTTCGACCATCCGTGCATTGACCGAAGAGACCGGTGCGAAGATCGATGTTTCCGACGACGGAACTATCCTCATCGCGACCGCCGATGGCGAGGCCGCACAGGCCGCGATCGCCCGCATCAAGGCACTTACCGCAGATGCCGAGGTCGGCGAGACCTATCTCGGGACCGTCTCGCGCATCGTCGATTTCGGTGCTTTCGTTGAGATCCTGCCGGGGCTCGACGGCTTGCTGCATATCTCCGAGATCTCAGACCGCCGCGTCAAGGACGTCCGCGACGAGCTCAAGGAAGGCCAGCAGATCATGGTCAAATGCATCGGCCGGGAAGGCAATAAAGTAAAGCTCTCCCGCAAGGCCATCCTGATGGAAGAAAAAGGCAAAGCAGCCGGAGCCGACCGCGGCGGCGAAAGCCGCGAAAACAAGTCGGACGAAGACGACGATTAGTCGTCATCAAATCGCTAAACAAATCGGCGAGCTCTGCGATCGAAGCGGAGCTCGCCGTTTCGTTTAAGTGGATGAGAGTAAACGGCCGCCGACTTCTCTGCGGAACTCTCCGCGTCCTCTGCGTCTAAATGATCTCAACGCAGTGTCCGTTGAATTTTCTGCCGAGTTTGCCGAACGTTCATTTCTGCCTTTCACGCAGCGTTTTCTTGACTTAGGAAACTACGTGAAGTTACGATGTGTATGAAGGGGCAGGTTTATACACATGCGAACGAACATTGAGATCGATGAAAAACTCATCCGCGAGACGCTCAAAGCGACCGGGCTGAAGACCAAACGCGCGGTGGTCGATCATGCTTTGCGGGAACTCCTGCGCGTTTCTCGCCAGGCAGAGATGCGAAAGCTTCGCGGGAAATTCCGCTGGGAAGGCGATCTCGAAAAAATGAGGCTTGACAAATGATCTTCGTTGATTCGAGCGTCTGGATCGACTACATCAACGGCTCGCCCACGCCGCAGGCAGAGGAACTGGATAGAATTCTCGGCATCAAGCCGATCATCATCGGCGACCTTGTACTAACCGAAGTCCTGCAAGGCTGCAGCGATCCAAAGACCTTTAAGGAAGTCGCAAAACTGCTCGGGCTTGCCGATTTTGTTGTGGTCGGCGGCCGCGACGTAGCCATTCAGGCCGCAAGAAACTACATCACGCTGCGAGCCAAAGGCGTCACCATTCGAAAGACCATCGATACCTTGATCGCCACTCGCTGCATAGCCGATGGTTACGAACTGCTCCACAACGACCGGGATTTTCTCCCCTTCGAACAACATCTCGGACTCAAATGCGTGATCTGACCTGGCTGCGGTAATCACGCCATTTTAAGCAAACCGCGTTCTACTCCGCAGCATTAAAACTGAAAACTAGAACGCCCTTAACCTTGTCATGGCGGCGAACGTTATCCAAGTCGAATTATCATCGGGTCCGGTTATTGCACGATCGGGAATGCCTTGAGCTTGTTGCCGTCGGCGGAGTAGAGCAGGCCGAGAGATTCGTCGGTGACGAACTGCGGATCGGGGTCTGAGATCGTGATCCGGCGTTCGTCGCGGCCGGTGTGGATGTTGACGCCGATGAGGCCGCGGCGGTCTGCGGGTCGCGGCAGATCTGTGAAGAAGTACATATGCCGGCCGCGAAGCTCGGCCAGACGCTTTCGGCGGAGCAAGTGCTCGGAGAGCCGCTCTGCTTGCCGAACCGGGTCGAGCCGTTCCAGAACGCTCTCGCGAACGTCGCTACCGGAGGGCAAGGCTCGTCCGGCGGCCCGGCGAACGAGGCTCGACGGGCGGACGACCGCAAGGCCCTCGATCCGATTGGCAAGCCGCGGAAACTCAGCAATCGACCCGTATGTATAGATCCTGCGGGTTAGATAGTCGCGGGCCGAATTGCTCGCGAGGGTCGTCAGGTCGAGCGAGCCGAATCTCTGCCGCAGCCCGGACCATCGCAGCGAGCGGACGATGCCGACGACATTTCCGCCGGTGCGGACGAGATTGATCCCGGAAGTTGCAATGCCGCCGTAGCGAAAATAAAGAGCGACCGCACGTAGAGCGATGCCTGTCACGATCCGCAGCACACCGCGGTCCGGTGCCTTGTGGCGGACCCGCCAACTCTCCCGTTCGCCGCGGAATGCCGCAAGCGTGTCGCGGCCGCCGACCACGACCTCACGCCGCTCATTGAGCAAGACGAATTGCGCACTCCGAACCTTGTGCTCAAACTTCGCCGAGGCCTTGCCTGTCCGGGCATCGATGAAGATCAGATCGTCGCGGTCGGCGACCACTATTGTGTCCTCATCGGCGAACGTGAAATTGGTGATGCCTTTATCTGCGCCCTTGTAACGCCACATGACCTTGCCCGTCCGGGTATCGATCGCCGAAACTCCGTACGGCCCTTTTCCCTCGGTCTCGCCGTCCTTTAGGCGGGTGAACTGGCCGCCCGTTCGCACGTAAAGCGTCTCGCCGAGGAGTGCCATTTCCGCCGCCGAGCCGATGTCGCTTGCGGTCCAATCAGCCTTGCCGGTCGAGCGGTCGACAGCCCGAATGCGTCCGCGGCCTGAGACGAAGATGTGCGAATCGTTGAATATCGGGTCGGCTTCGGTAAGGGCAAGCCCGCCCTCATTCACCTTAAATCGTTCACGCTCTTTCTCGCCTCCGGTTCGTGCGTCGTAGCTCGTCAGGCCCTCATAGAAGACAAGCAGGCGGCCATCGAGCAGAAGCGGCGGACGGTAGTTGTCGAGTGTATACGCGACCTCGCTGCCTTCTTCGCCAAACGCCGCCGGCATCATCTCAACATCGCTGTCCAGCTCGCGTCGCCAAAGCTGTTCGCCGTCCGAAAGCCGCAGCATGTGGATGACGGGCTTGCGTTTCATCTCGCTGCCGAGCCTGCCCGATGTATCGCGGACGACGACGATGGCGAGCAGATCAAGCTCCGGGTCGGCGGCAAGCTGCAGGACATCGCCCCGCACCTTTTCGCTTTCCCAAAGCCGCCCGCCGGAGATCAGATCGACAGCCGCGAGCCGCGATCGGCTTCCGAGGTCGCGTGTGAAAAGAAGAACATCGGTGTCGGGAATTGGGGTGATCGCGGTCGCTCTTATCCGGCCGGTCTCGCGTCGCCAAAGCCGCTGGCCGGTCTCGCCGTCAATGGCGTAAAGGCTTCGCTCCGTTCCGGCGAGTACAATACCGAAATCGGTCATCTGATAGAAAGCCATTCGGCCATCGAGCCCCGCTTCCCACGCGGGCTGTGCGAACCCGCCAACAAAAAGCACGAGAGCGACGGCGAATGCAGGCAAGAGCTTCATTCCTTTATTGTAAACCCGGGCGAGGCAAAATGCCGCGGCCTTTTTTTGTCCGACAAATTTACTATCTCGCGAGTGCTCATTCACCGGGGAAGTTGTAGATCAAAACTCCTTTGACCTTGACCGGTTTGCCGGAGAGCATCGTAGGCGAAAACTTTGCCGTCCGGGCCGCCGACTCGGCCGCCGACCTAAGAAGCGGATGGCCGCTCACAGCTTTTGCCTCGATCACATTGCCCTCAGTATCGATCGTTACCTCAACGCTAACCGCACCGGTCGCCTTTACAGCTTTGGCGGCCGCGGGGTATGGCGGCTTCGGCAGGCTTCGTGCCTTTCCGATTAGAACTCCGCCGGAAATGACGTCCGGCGGATCTTTGCGGTTCGGCGGCGGGGGCGGCATATCGTCAAAAATGCTCGAGATTTCCGGAGCTTTTGGAAACTTGATCCCCTCGGTCAGCACAATGGGACTTGCCCCGCCGCCTTTGACGGCGTTCACCAATTTTACAAAATCGCCGTATTTCCGATCGGGCTCGTCAGCAGAAAGCTTCACCAAAACGGTCTTCTCAACCTCGTTGGTATTCGCTCGAAGTACTCCATTGGCCTCCCGGTCAGCGAAAATTTCATTGAGCAAGGTAGCCAACGCTTTGAGGTCGGCTTTTGGCTCATTGTTTATCACCGGCGTTCCGCTTGGCCCGGTAGTTATGAAAAGCAATAGCGGATTGGGCCGTATTTCGGGCTCAGGCTCAGGCTCGGGCTCAATTTTCAGCTCGAGAACCCGGTCCGGAGCAACCGCCGGCTGTGAAAACAAACCGCCCTCGTCAGCTTCGGGGTTGCGTGCGCTTGTGAGCAACTTGACGGTTTCGATCTTTTGCCGCCGCAGTTCAGCGATGACCGCGGCCAATTCGCTGGTCGGGACATCGACCGCCGCAGCGATGTAAACGATTCGGCTTTCGGGCGGCCTCGTGCCTAAAACTTCCCGCACCTTCGTGCCCAGCGTGGCAATGTCGACCGGTTGCGAGTCGGGATCCTGAAGGAGTATCTGGCCCGGCCGTGGCATTATGATCTTGAACGCCGATGGCTGAGTCGCTTCATAATCCTGCTCGGCGTGTTCCATTCCGGCAGGAACGCTTTCGTTGAGAATTTCAGCTTTCTCTGAGGCGCCGCCGCGCGTCACTTCCTGAAACGTTGCACACGATATGACCATCGCCGACAGCAAAATGACAGCTATCGGAAGATCTGTTTTGTTTTTGAATAAGCCCATAGAATGCCTCCGAACTTTGCGTTCCCGTACCGAACCACGCAATTCCCGCAGTTACGATATCCTCAACCGGCGAACTCCGCAACCGGCCCGATGCCCGAGCCCCGCATTTTTCTCTTTTTCCGCGGTTCGTTGTAACATCTCTCTTTTGCCCTTTCTTCAATTATGTCTGCACCAAATATCGAGACCATAGTATCGCTTGCCAAACGCCGCGGCTTTGTTTATCCCGCATCTGAGATATATGGCGGGCTTGGTTCGTCGTGGGATTACGGCCCGCTCGGCGTTGAGCTCGCAAACAATATCAAGCGAAGCTGGTGGAACTGGGCGGTTTATGAACGCGATGACATCGAGGGGCTTGATTCCTCGATCATCCTCAACCGCAGCGTCTGGAAATACTCCGGCCACGAGACGACCTTCTCCGATCCGCTCGTCGATTGCCGCGAGTGCAAGTCCCGCCTGCGGCAGGATAAGCTCGATAAGAATGACGAAGGGAAATTCGTCTGCTCGAGCTGCGGTTCGACGAACCTGACCGACCCGAAGGATTTCAACCTGATGTTTCGGACAACGGTCGGTGCCGCATCGGCGGACGACGACCCGACGTCGCTGGCATATCTCCGGCCGGAAACTGCACAGGGCATTTTCATCAATTTCAAGAACGTTCTCGATACCTCGCGGCGAAAGCTGCCCTTTGGCATCGCCCAGATCGGCAAGGCGTTTCGCAACGAGGTGACGCCCGGTAACTTCATTTTCCGCACGCGTGAGTTCGAGCAGATGGAGATCGAATATTTCGTCCGGCCCGAGGAAGCGGCGACGGCGCATCAGGAATGGATCGATGGATTTGACGAGTGGCTGCGGTCGGTCGGCATCTCGCCGGAGAACCTCAAACACTACGAACAGGAAAAGCACGAGCTTGCTCATTACTCCGAACGCACGGTCGATATTCTCTACCGCTTTTTCCCCGAACGCGAGGACGAGGCGAAGCAATGGGACGAGCTGATGGGCATCGCCAACCGGACGGACTACGACCTCCGCGTGCACTCGAAAAAGCCCGAAGACGCTGAAGGCAAACGCATCAATCCGGACTCGACCGAGGACCTTTCGTATTTCGACACGGCCACCAACGAGCGTTTTTACCCTTACATAATCGAGCCCTCGACCGGCGTGAACCGCACTCTGCTCGCCGTGATGATGGATGCCTACACCGAACGCACCAACGAGAAGGGCGAGACCCGCGTCATCTTGCAGCTTAAGCCGGAGATGGCTCCGATCAAGGTCGCCGTCCTGCCGCTCGCGAAAAACAAACCCGAGATCGTCGAGATGGCAAAGCGGCTGAAGAAAGACCTGCAGCCCTCAATGCGCGCCGTCTATGACGACACCGGCGGCATCGGCAAACTCTACGCCCGCCAGGACGAGATCGGCACGCCTTTCTGCGTCACAATCGACCACGAATCGCTCGAAGACAACGCCGTCACCGTCCGCGACCGCGACACCTGGACCCAAGAACGCATCAGTGTCGATGCTCTGAAAGAATTCCTAAGCTCACGGCTGTAGAATATGGAGTGTGAGAATGTTGAATTCGCACTTTGTCTAAGCAACGAAGGGTATCCGGCGTCACTTGAAACCGGAAAGCTCTATCGCGTCGTTCCCGATAAAGATGCCGCGGCGGAAGGCTATCTCCGCATCATCGACGAATCCGGCGAAGACTACGTTTTCACTGCCGATCGCTTCTACCTCATCGACCTTCGCCAACCCGTAAAACAGAGCCCCGCTACCCAACTTCAACCGGCATTAGAGTTCGCTTTCGCCTGCGAATGCCGCCTTTGCCCCGCCAAACAAGGCGGAAACTGAGCCACCATCGCCGAGATAAAGTTCTAGCCAGCTTCTAACTAACAGATTTGGTGCTAAAAGTGTTATCAGCCTGGCTTTCGAATTCGGAGCTCCCGACGCAAAGGTTCTAACACAAGGTAACGTCCAAACTGTTGGTAGATAGGAATGCCCACCGGATCGGCTCAAGTTGATCTGGAAAGAAAGAGAAATAGACTTACTTAGGTCACAGTGAGAGATCAATGTGTTTACATAAGGGCAATGAATAGATTGGCTTAGGTCTTTAGGAGATCGAGCTGATTGCCTACGGATGATGAACTGGCCTGCTAGGTCACGATGACAAATCGAGTTGTTTGCGTAATGGCGATGACAAATAGATCTGTTTACGTAATGTGGTATTGAGTTTAGTATTTACACTACGTCAACCATTAATTACTAGCTATGTCGCAGGTTCTAATTTCTGTCTTTTTAAAAAAGAAATGCCTCCCTCTACCCTTCCTTACTACGGAAAGGAGAGATGATTCGTCTGTTATATACAATAATACACCTGTTGCATACTTTGCCAAGCATTTTATTCGCGAAACAAGTAAAAAAGTATCTACCACCGCCAGAGGGTGTAAGGAGTGTTAGAAATATTCGAGCCCTCCTAACAGCAATCAGCGTTATTCCGTGTTAGGAACCTACAGCTGCGGTGATGTTAGATGGTATCGAGTCCCGGCTTCAGCCGGCCCGCGGCTCCGCCGCTCTATTTGATGTTATAAAGACGGTTTCTCGTGACGTTGGATTAGAATCAATGTCGAGAAGAAACAGATTCGATCTTTGACAGGAGAAACCGCAATGACATTGTACATCGGAGTTGATTTTCATCCGCATCAGCAAACGGTTGCTTGGTGCGATACGGAAAGTGGGGAAAGTGAAACTATGGATCTTGTTCATAAGATGGAGGAGGTTCGGCACTTTTACACATCGCTTCGCGAGCCTGCAATAGTTGGAATCGAGGCTTCGGCCCGGGCCGTCTGGTTCGAGAACATGCTCTTTGAAAGTGGTCATAAGCTATTTGTCGGCAATCCGGTTTTGATAAGAAAACGAGCGACATCGAGACACAAGAACGATCGTCGCGATGCCGAGCTGATCCTTGAGTTGCTGCTTCGCGGAGAGTTTCCGGCACTTTGGCGACGCCCCCCTGCGAGTAATCAGATACTTGAGATACTTCGGCTACGGTCGGCGCTAGTCCGGCAGCGGACGCAGGTGTATAACCGGCTGCAGGCGTTGGCCCATAACGCTGGGCTCCCAAAAGGTCGAATGAGAACACTCGCGTTTCAAGAACTGATCAAAGCAGTTGATATGGATGAGGCCGGAAGCTTAGGCCGATCTCAGTATTTCTCACTACTCGGTTCACTCAGCGATCGGATAAGCGAACTGGAAGAGTGGCTCAAGGCCAAAGCGTCGTCAGATACGAGGTCCGACCTTCTTCAGACGCAAAGAGGTGTCGGGTATCTGACAGCTTTGGTAACGATCCACACGCTGGGCGACGTGTCGCGTTTCAGCAGAGTTGGGAAACAGGTTGCAAGCTTTGCCGGTCTCGATCCGCTTGAGAGATCGAGTGCCGGTAAGACCCGATTCGGACAGGTCAGCAAGGCCGGTTCGCCGTTGCTTCGCTTTTATCTGGGACAGGCCGCCCAGATGGCGGCAAGGTCCGATGCTCACCTTAAAAGCTTTTGCAAAAGGCTTGCAAAAAAGAAACCGAAGGCAGTCGTGAAAACCGCTGCCTCTCGAAAACTTTTGGTCAAACTCGCAATAATGCTGCGTGACAACATCACCGCAGATGAGTTTGATCGGCGTGGCCGCACAGTTGGTAATGCCCGTCTTTCCGCACGGTCTGAAATGACCGTTATTTGATTGGGCCACGCCAACCTTCTTTCAAACGAAAGAAGAGCGGATCCATACATCATGGGTAGCAAGGAACGAAGAGAACGTTCCTCCATAAAAGATGCTCGAAGAGATGAATGAGTGAGCCACAGCGGCTACTACTCGAACAGGTCTGAATCACGCTTCAGACAAACCAAATTACACAAAGTGAAGAATCTGTATTGTCAACGTTCGATCCCTCTGCACCGCCCCTCCTGGCGGAACCCTAGAATTGCGCTTGACTACCCAACCGTCTTTAGAAATGCGGAAAAGTTTATTTTTCCGGACGATGCAATAAATGTACGCGGCTATGTCGCCCATCATTGAGCAGCCAAATCAAGGCCTTCGCATTCTGCACTCCGCAGATCGAGCGGCAAGCCGCAAGAGGCTAAACATCCCAAACATTCAAACACCATCAAACACCTTTTAATGTTTGATTAGAGTTGAGTGTTATAATTCGGCCGTGTTTTCGGATAAATATTTCATCGACGTCCTCAAAGAGCATGCTGATCTGGTGCGGCGTTTTGCCTTCATTGTGATCATTGCCGTATCGCTCTTCGGGTCGACGCTGGGGCAGGAAACGCCTAAGGCGGTTTTGGTCGATGAGTTTGGGAATCTACAGTGTGGTGATGTTTTGGCTCGTCTCGACGCCTTTATGGTGGAGCTGCAGAATAACCCGGGCGACAGTGGCTATGTTCTGATCTCTGAAGCAAAACGAAATCCGAGAGCGTTTCAGAAGGTCGTTGAGACGAGTTTCTACATGAGGCGATTTGATCGCGAACGGATCTCCATAGTGATTGTCGGCAACGAGATCGGGGCGGGCAGCCAATTCTGGCGGGTGCCTCTTGGGGCAGACGCTCCGGCCTTTAAGCCCATTGCCCTTCCGGAACCGGACCTGACCAAACCCTTCATGTACGGTAGCGATGATAGAGTCGGTATTTGCCCAACATTCTCCCCTGACCTCTTTGCCAAGCTGATCTTGGACAATCCCGGGTCTATGGCGAGGGTGGTCATCGCCGGACCGACAGTAAGCTCCCGGCTTCAGACGGCCAAGGACGTCCGGGACACATTTGAACACTCCACAAAACTCCCGACTGATCGGATCAGCTTTTACTACGTACATCGGAAAGAGGAATGGTTGTGGGAGACCGAATACTGGTTTCTCCCTGCAAAACGGCGATAGAACATAAACACCCCAAACATCTAAACACCTTCAGACACCTTTTCCTGTTTGATTAGAGTTTCCATTGTCTTCTCTTGCGGCTTGCCGCTTTATTTGCGGAAAAGTTTACTTTTCCGTGCGGTGCAAGAAAGTATGCGGCTATGCCGCAGCGGCGGCATAGCCGCGAGATGCTCGGTAGCTCTCGGAAAGGCTCAGCCTTTCCGCAAATAGAGCGGCAAGCCGCCGGAGCAGGGCTGTCGCATTTCGTACCCCACTAAATAGAGCGGCAAGCCGCCTGAGGAGGGCTTAATTATCCTAAACACCCAAACCACCAAACTTCTAACACTTTCTAGCACCACAACTGTTAGTTACAAGGTGACTAGAGCCTTTGGCCCCCGGAGGCGGAGGGCGTTGGCGGTCGATTCTCCGAACCCACCGTGTCTCAAAGACCCAAACATCCAAACACCCTCAGACACCTTTTCCTGTTTGATTAGAGTTGAATGGTATAATTCTGGCTTGCTTTACGACCAGTATTTCATTGATGACCTGAAGGACCGTGCTGATCTGGTGCGGTTGATCGAGCCGTATGCTCCGCTCAAGAAGAAGGGGGCGAACTGGATGGCTTGCTGTCCGTTTCATCAGGAAAAGACGCCGTCGTTCTCGGTCAATCCGGCGAAGGGTTTCTACAAGTGCTTCGGCTGCGGGAAGGGCGGGAATGCGTTCACTTTTCTGATGGAAATGGAGGGTCTGAACTTCCCCGAGGCCGTCCAACGCGTCGCGGAAATGAACGGCGTGCCGCTGCCCGAACCCATCGACGACGGCCAGTATCAGCAAAGCAAAAAGCGAAAGGAAGAGAAGAAGCAGCTCTCGGAACAGGTCATCGAGCTGAACCGGATAGCCCTCGAATTCTGGGAACAGGAGCTTCAGGGCAAAAGCAAACAGGCCAAGGCGGCACGTGAATATCTGGAGGGCCGCGGCATCTCGGAAGACGTCCAGCGGCAGTTTCGCATCGGCTTTTCACCCGATTCGTGGGATGCATTGCTCGGTCATCTAAAAGCGAAAGGTGCCGACGAGAAGCTTATCGAACAAAGTGGGCTTGTCTCCGTAAATGAAGAGAAAGAAAGGGTTTTTGACCGTTTCCGCGGGCGGATAATGTTCCCTGTTCTTGACGTCAACGGCAACCCCGTCGCCTTCGGTGCCCGGGCAATGGGCAAGGACCAACCGAAGTATCTCAACTCGCCGGAGACGCCCGCTTACGTGAAAGGCCAGCATCTTTACGGGCTTTTTCAGTCGAAAGATGCCATTCGGCAGAAGAAGTTCGCCATCTTGGTCGAGGGCTATCTCGACCTGATCGCCCTTTATCAGTTCGGCGTCTCGAACGTAGCCGCGAGCCTCGGAACGGCGTTCTCACCCGAGCAATCAAAGCTGCTATCACGCTTCACCAAACGCATCGTCATCAACTACGACGGCGATTCGGCGGGCATAAAGGCGGCTCGTCGGGCGATCGAGGAACTTCTTCCGCAGGATTTCGATATCAAGGTTCTTGTGCTGCCGGACGGCCAGGACCCGGACGACTTCATCCGTGCGAATGGTCCCGAGGCGTATAACGAAGCACGCGGCAAGGCGAAGTCGTTTCTCGCCTTTACGCTCGATGCCTCGCTCCGCGACCGAAAGCTCGCGAACCCGCGAGACAAAGCCGACGCGATCGCCGAAGCCATGCCCGCGATTGGTGCGATCAAGAACCCGATCCAAAAACGCGAGTCATTCGATCAGGCGATGACCTTTTATCGCATTGATGATGAGCCGATCAAACGCGACCTCTGGCGTTCGGTCCGGTCGGCGGCTGTCGATGCGGTCTCGATCGGAAAGCAGGTCCGCCGGCTGCATCATTCGCGGATCACCATCGCCGAGCAGCAACTGCTTGAGATGATCGTCCACGACCACGAGCTTTGCGAGATCGTTCTTTCGAGCCTTGAGGTGACCGACCACTCCGACCTCGTCACCGGCCCGATCTTTCAAGCACTGATGAGCCGGATGGCGAACGGCAACCTGCCAACGCCCGATGAGCTCCACATGCTTTTTGCCGATGACGAGATGCTCCACGACATCACGGGAATGCTTCAATTGGTAGAGCCGAAAAGGCAGCCCGGCGAGGTCATCGACGACTTGCTCCGCTCTGCCGAAAACTGCATCTGCACGCTTCGTAAACTCGCCATCGACAACAGATTAGGCTCGATCGCCCAAGAGCTGATCGCCGCTGAGAACTCGACCGACGTAGCACTCCTCAACTCACTCGTTGGCGAACAGCTCGAACTCGCACGGATACGCCAGGACCTTCTTAGTAAAATCAAGGAAATCTGATAACATAGATGGTTTAGTTCTTGTGGCGATGCCGCTGAGCTTTTAGCGTTCGGAAAAGATTTGCAGACTTAAATTGATGACAACGGTTTGGTGCCCCGTTTAATCCAAATCGTTTTGACTTATGGCCGATTACAACGAGAAAGAAGACCTGATGGACCGCCTGGTGGCCATCGGTAAGCGAAAGAAGTTCCTTAGCCTCGACGAACTGCATCGCGAAATGCCTGATAATATGATGTCCGCAGAGGACCTCGAGGATGTTCTCGAACGCCTTGAGGGTGCGAACATTTCGGTTGCAGAAACCGACGCCAAGCTACTTGAAAAAGCACAGAATCTGGCTCTGGACGAAGAAGAGGAGACAGATGACGAGGACGACCTCGACCTTGACCTCTCCGCTGGTGTTCTTGATAAATCCAACGATCCCGTAAGGCTTTACCTCCGTGAGATGGGTATCGTCCCGTTGCTCACCCGCGAGGGAGAGGTTGCCATTGCAAAGCGGATCGAACGTGGACAAATAAAGACCCAGAAATCGATCACTCGTTCGCCGATCGCAGTCGAGAGGCTTATTCAACTCGGGACAGAACTCGAAACGGGCGTACATAGCATTCGCGAATCTGTGATCTTTGCCGAACAGGCCGAGATCTCGGTCGAAGAGGATAAGGCCGAGGAGTATCTTCGCTGGACGCTCGAAGGCATCGAACGGATCAAGAAGACGTATGCGGCGACAATTAAGTCCTATGTAGCCCTTGCTAAAGAAGAAGAAGCTCAGAAAGGCAAACCGAAACCGGGTAAAAAGCTTCTCCGTCTCCGCAGGCAAACCGCCTCGCTTCGGCTTGAGGTAGCGGGCGAGATCAAGGCCATTAACCTGACCGAATACGCCTCGCAGCTTCTGATCCTCGAGATCAAACAGGTCGTAGAGCAGATAAAGGGCCACGAGTCCGTTATCAAAAAGCACGAGCGTAAGATCGCTCGCGGCAAGGTCACTCCGGCAGAGAAACGGAAGATCAATGCAGCCATACGTGAGGAGAGGACGGCGATCAGCGAGATCGAAGAGCAATACCGTATTCCTGCACTCGAGATCAAGCGTTCACTGCAAACGATCATAGTTGGCGAGGCAGAAACCAACCAAGCAAAACGCGAACTCGTCGAGGCGAACCTTCGTCTGGTTGTTTCCATCGCCAAAAAATATACGAACCGTGGCCTCCAGTTTCTCGACCTGATCCAGGAAGGCAACATCGGCCTAATGAAAGCCGTCGATAAGTTCGAGTGGCGTCGTGGCTACAAGTTCTCGACCTACGCGACATGGTGGATCCGGCAAGCGATAACGCGTGCCATCGCCGATCAGGCACGGACGATCCGCATCCCGGTGCACATGATCGAGACGATCAATAAGCTGATCCGCACTTCGCGGCTGCTTGTACAGGAACTCGGCCGCGAACCTTCGAGCGAAGAGATCGCAAAGCGGATGGACATCCCCGTTTCAAAGGTCCGAAAGGTACTCAAGATCGCCCAAGAGCCGATCTCGCTCGAAACACCAATCGGCGAAGAGGAAGACTCGCATCTCGGGGATTTCATCGAGGACCGCTCGATACTCAACCCGGCCGAATCGGTCACCTTCTCAAACCTTCGCGAGATCACTGATGAAGTTCTTGCGACCCTTACTCCACGCGAGGAGAAGGTCATCAAGATGCGTTTTGGGCTCGGCTCGACCGGGTCAGAACATACGCTCGAAGAGGTCGGCCAGCACTTTGCAGTCACCCGCGAACGTATCCGCCAGATTGAGGCTAAAGCGTTGAGGAAGCTTAGGCATCCCTCACGATCACGTCGCTTGAAGGCGTTCCTTGAAGGCAGGGCTTAGTAGCCTGATCATAGAGAAACAAAGGCAGTCGAACGCGGCTGCCTTTTGTACTGGCGTTTCACGCTTCACCCGAGGCATTGCAATAGCCAGATTAGCATCAATGTTCGAACAGCACTTTTGCCTGCTCGATGGCCTCGGAAAGATCGCTGACCTGGCCGTCGAGCTGCATTTCGTAGACCGCATCCAGAATGCGTCTGAATTCAGGCGAGGGCGTTAAGCCCAGATCTATCAGGTGCCGGCCGAGCAATATCGGGTCCGGTGCCTTTTTTTCGACAGCGAGCAGGCGAACGCGTTCGATGAACCATTCCTGGGCTTCGGAGCCGAAGATCATCTTGCTGCGGTCGCCGTCCGGATAGCGGCCAAGGCTGTCGGCCTTTGCGACTCGGTACAACAGGTCGGGTTCGACCTTTCTTGCGAGCCGACGAAACGCTCCATCTCCGACCGGATTGCCACGGTACATCGCGTTGTAATATTCGCCGGGTTTTAGGTGATAACGAACCAGTTCGACGATCTGTCCGCGGACATCAAGTCCATCCTGCGTGTAAACGCCGAGCCTATCTAGGAAGGCAAGCGTAGGCTCGACACCGGCTTCGTCATGGCCGCGAGAGCGAATGCGGCCCTCGACGAACTCGGTCGTCGGCGGCTTTCCCAGGTCGTGGCAAAGTGCACCGAGCATGACCGTGATCTGACGCGGATGATCGAGCCCGTCGATCAGCCGCCGTGCCTCATCAACGACCATCAGTGTGTGCACATCTACGTCGCCCTCGGGATGCCAATCCGGCTCCTGCGGCACTCCGACCAATGCCTGCAGCTCAGGAAAAAGCTGGTTGACCACATTGAGGTCGTAGAGCAACTTGAGCCCGATCGAGGGTTCGCGTGCCTGCAGAAGTAGCTTTTCGAGCTCGCCCCAGATGCGTTCTCTTGGCAGGTCGGTGACGTCGATCGACCGACAGATCTCCGCCGTCTCTTCGTCAACCGTAAGTTCGAATCGCGCCGCAAACTGGGCCGCACGGAGCACACGCAAGCTGTCCTCGCCGAAAGTTTCTTTCGAGACCATTCGCAGAATCCTGCGATCGATGTCGCCTCGACCATCAAAAGGATCGATGACCTCGCCGGTCAGCGGGTCTTTGAGAATCGCGTTGATCGTAAAATCACGACGCGAGCACGCCTCTTCGAACGACATATCGGGGTCGCCCTCGACTACAAAGCCCCGATGCCCGCGGCCGGTCTTGCGTTCACGTCTCGGCAAAGAGACATCGAGATCATTGCCAAGCTTATAGACCGCAAATGCCTCACCGACGACTTTCACATCGCCAAATTTATCCAGTAACTCACGCAGGCCGTCGGGCTCAATTCCGTAAACTTCGAGGTCCCAATCCTTCGGCTCAATGCCCATCAACTCATCGCGGACGCAACCGCCAACGAGCATTGCCCGGCCCCCGCGACTGCGGATCACCTCCGCCAGGCTTATGACTTTTTCTGGCAAAACAGGGCTACTCATATCCATAAGACTCCGTCGTCCCAACCGCTCAGGGCACATCTCGTCCCTTGCTCGTTTCCCCTCCTGAACTTATCGCTGCGGTGCTCTGGCCGCAACCAGGGCTTGCGGCTCTTGCGGCAAACACCTTGACACCGCCCGATATGGCGAATAACATCGCCAAAGAAATCTCCGCCCGTCGTCCAAGATAAAACCATGAAAGCTGACGAAAACTCATTTTTCTCTCGTTTCAAGTCGCCCGATACCGCACTTATCGTCTTCGTGATCATCGTCTTTGCGGCGGTCCTGACGTGGATCATACCTCCGGGAGCGTATGAGCGTTCGGAGATGGAAGTGCAAGGCGTCGGCAAACGAGAGGTTGTCGTGCCGGGCACGTATGAACGAGTAGAAGTGGAGCAAAAGGGCGTTGCTGCGTCGCTCTTGCATTCGGCCGGGATGATACTCAAGGCCCCGATCCTCGGCTTCACAGACCCGGACGTCGTCCAGGTCATCGCCTTTGTTTTTCTCGTCGGTGGTGCGTTTTCGATACTCCAGCAGACCGGAGCGGTCGATGCAGGACTGCGGCGGCTGGTGCAGGCATCTCGACGGTCGAAGTCGCTCAGCGTCATCATGATCCCGCTTTTCATGACGCTCTTTTCGCTCGGCGGTGCGGTGTTTGGCATGGCGGAGGAGATCGTGCCATTTGTACTGATCTTCGTTCCGCTCGCGCTCGCTCTCGGGTATGATTCTGTCACCGGGGCGGCGATCCCGATCGTCGGCTCGATGACCGGCTTTGCCGCGGCGTTCTTCAATCCATTCACGGTCGGTGTCGCACAGGGTATTGCCGGTGTTCCGTTGTTTTCGGGTTCGGGCTTTCGGATGGGGCTCTGGCTGATAGTAACCGCGATTGGGATCGCGTTCGTGATGTGGCACGCTCGTCGAGTTCGTAGCTCGCCCGAAATCAGTCCGACATTCGAAGCGGACGAAACTCGGCGAAACGAAGGCCTGCACTTAAATGACGAGGATACGTCGTTCACCGGCCGCCAGAAGTCCGTGCTCGCGATCTTCTTCGTCGGCTTGGCATTGCTCGTCTGGGGCGTGCTTCCGCCGGAACAGGGTGGCCAGGGCTGGTACATCATCGAGATCTCGGCTCTCTTTATCGGCATCGGTTTGCTGATGGGGATCGTCGGCGGACTCGGCGGCAACGGCACTGCGACCGCTTTTTCCGAGGGCGTTCGCCAGCTTGCCGTAACCGGCGTCATCATCGGCCTCGCCCGCGGAATACTCATTGTCTTGCAAGATGGCCAGGTCATCGACACCATTCTCCACGCTATGGCAACCGTGCTTGAGGGCACGACTTCCGCGACCGCAGCGATGGTGATGTTTGCCGGACAGACCTTCATCAATTTCTTCGTTCCCTCAGGCAGCGGCCAGGCGGCACTGACCATGCCGCTGATGGCTCCGCTTTCCGATCTCGTCGGCGTTACCCGGCAGACCGCCGTTCTCGCCTTCCAGATGGGCGATGGCTTTACCAACATGATCATCCCGACGAGCCCCGTCCTTATGGGTGCACTCGCTTTGGGCGGCATCTCCTGGACGAAGTGGGCCCGATGGATTTTGCCGCTGCAGATCTTTCTCTTCATCCTTGGTTTCGTCGTCCTCTACGTTGCTGTGTCGATCGGTTACGGTAGCTGACCCGGCTCAGATCTTGCCGTTGACGATCGCTAATATCTCGGCCTCCTTTTCATTCGCTTGCCGCTCGATCTCGGCTCCGCGTGTGAGCAGATCGGCGGCAAAGTCCTTGTCCTTCAAACCGGCGGCGTTGATCTTGACGTTAAGAAACGCCCCGATCACCGCCGAGCGTGCACAGAGTGCTCCGACTCCGGCGTCCGTTACCGAGTTTGGATTGCCGTGCTCGGCCATCGCCCGGATCACCTCGAACGAATCGCACGCCCGCTCCATCGTGCGGAATGGAACCTCGGTCGCGTATCTTGTCGCCTCCTGGATCGCGGCGGTGCGGGCCGCTTTTTCTTCGTCGGTTCCCTTCGGCAGGCCGAATGCGGCCATCACACGGTTGAATGATTCCGTGTCCTCATCGACAAGCCGCAACAGATCTTCCTTCATCTCTTGAGCCTTGACTGCCCAGTCCGAAAACTCTTCCCAGCGTTCGTCCCAACCGGCCTTGTGCGACGAGAGATTCGCGACCATCGCGGCGAGGGCGGCACCGAGTGCTCCCAAGTAGGCCGAGATCGAGCCGCCGCCGGGTGCGGGCGATTCGGACGCCGTCTCTTCGGCAAATTCGCGGCACGTCATATCGATTAGCCTCGTGCCGGCTGCCTCGGCGGCCAGTACGTATTCGATGATCTTCTCCTGCGGTTTCCATGGCTTGAGGTCGTCGAGGCCCATGGACCTGATCGCGATCTTCACGATCTCGCTCTCGGCGATGCCGTGTGAACGGCTCTGCTTGGTAAGGTAATGCTTGCCTGCGTCGATGATCGCTGCTCTCGGCACGAGCCCGACGATCTCAAGCCCCGTGACGCGGATGCCGCGGGCGGCGGCCTTGCTGCTCACCTCGTCAAAGGCGACGTGGAGCGGCGTCTCGGAAAGGTTCGTGATGTTCATCGAGACCTGTGCGATGCCATATTCTTCGATAAACCAGCCGATGGCCTTTGTGCCCTTGAGCGTTCCGGGGATCATCACCGGCTCGCCGCGTTCGTCGAGGATCGGCTTGCCGGTTATCGGGTGGCCCTCGCGTTTCGGGCGGCCTTTCTCGCGGACGTCGAAGGCGATGGCGTTCGCCCGCCGGGTCGATGTTGTGTTGAGGTTAAAGTTCACGGCGATCAGGAAGTCCCTAGCGCCGACCGCCGTCGCTCCCGAGCGGGCAACGCTCTCCTTAAACTCCGCCGGGCCGAAGTCCGGCCGCCATTCTGCCGTTGTGATGCGGTCCTTCAGTCCTTCATATTCGCCCTCGCGGCAATTGGCGAGGTTGCGGCGAACCTCGCTCGAGGCGGCGTTTTCGTAGAGGTAGATCGGGATGCCCAGCTCTTCGCCGATCCGCTGCCCGAGCTTTCTCGCATACTCCGCCGTCTCTTTCATCGAGATGCCCGAGACCGGAACCAGCGGGCAGACGTCGGTCGCTCCGAACCGCGGGTGGTCGCCTTTGTGCCGACGCATATCGATCAGCTCCTGTGCCTTCCGGACCGCCTGAAAGGCCGCCTCGACGACCTCGTCCGGCGTGCCGACAAATGTCACGACGGTACGATTCGTTGTCGCACCGGGGTCAACGTCGAGCAGTTTTACGCCGTCGATCCGCTCTATCTCACCGGTGATCTGCCGGATCACCGCCATGTCCCGGCCCTCGCTGAAATTGGGCACGCATTCTATCAATCTGGTCATATTATGTTCCGCCATTCTTAGCATACATTTGTGGCATAGCTTGCCCGCGAATTCAATTTCGCCCAACGGTATCTGCAAGCGGTGTTTCATTTCTAAACCGGATCGGGCGTTTCTTGAAACAAGCTGAAAGGCTGATACGTCGTGAAACACTGAAACACGGTGAAACAAGATCGCGTTCATCCTGCTGCCACCTTCAAACAGCGATTTACGGTAGGGGCCGAAACCCCTAATCGCTCGCCGATCTCCCGTTGGGTAAGCCCCAAGCCGCTCAGCTCCGCTACCTCTTTGATAAGGTGCATTCGCTCCGGCTCTTTCGGCGAGGTCATCCAGCCGATGTGGTCGCGTTCGTCGGTGAGGCCTTCGAACTCCATCCCGAGCCAGCAGGTGTCCTTCTTGATCCGGAGCGTTGCGACGCGGTCGTCCGTTTCGCCGAAGCTATTTCGCTGCTTGAGGCACTTCAGGTAGCGGACGTCCGGGCCGAGCCGCGAGCGGCCGAGGGCGAAGACGCTGTCGGCAAAGTTGGCGATCATCTTCGAGCCCTGCAGGTCGTTGAGCGTAAAAGGCCAGGCGGCATAACGCTTTGGCGTATGGGCAAGGACGAGGACCGAGAGGCCATATTCCCGCCGGATGCTAGCGAGGGCCTTCATTATCCGCGGGGCGGCGTTGCCCGTCTGTGCTGAATTGTTGAGCCAGGTGATGTTGTCAATTATGACGATCGGCGCCTCTGAGAACTGAACAAGCCGGACGATCGAGCTGGTAATGAACTCCGTCTCGCTGCCAAAATCCTCGGGCAGTTGGTCATAGGCCCGCGGCTGGCTGCGGATAAAATTGCGATGGAACGGGAACTTGGCCGGGGCGTTCGGGTCGTCATTTGAATAGCGGCGGTCGAACTGCTCGCGGGTCAGCTCGAGGTCGAAATAGATGACCCGCTGTGCCGGGACGTCGAGGCCAAACGGCTCGATCGGAACACCCGACGCGATCGATTGGGCGATCTGCGTCGCGAGGACGCTCTTGCCCGCACCGGTATCGGAAAACAGAATGCCGAGCTCGCCCTCGGCCCAGTGTTCGCCAAAAAGTCGCGGCCGCCGGTCGTTGATCTTCGGGTTCGTGAAATAAAGATACGCCGGGCTGGCCGTAAAGATGCTGTCGTAGCGGCGGTACCGCATCCGCGGAAGGACATCCTCGGGCAAATGCGGAAGCAAATGATAGTCCGGCTGGCCGGCAAATTCGTCCGGTTCTTCGGAATCAGCGGTTTCGGTGGATGTTGTTGGGTTAGCCGCTTCGCGGTGTGCGAGATCGCCGGTGTTATTCAGCGCATCTGGGGCAGAAACATCACCCGAATCGGTACTCGGCCCGTCGCTTTCGCCGTCGTCATCATCATAAAGAAACGGATACCGCTCCCGGGCCTCCGCCTCGTCATCAAAATCATCGTCGTCGTCAATCGGGTTGTATTCATCTCTCATCCCGCCATTCTCCCCCGCTGAGGTGCGTTATGAAACAACGATCCGTGAGATACGGGAGAAATGGATGATATGGATAAAATGGAAGGGGGAAACGGTGAGCCGTGAGCAGTAAGCGATAAGGAGAGTTTTGGGATCAGCTCTAAGCTTTCAGCTTTTAGCCGGCCGCGGTAATACTGTTGAGCGCTCGCTTCTGTGGATTCTGTGTGCTTGTTCTGTGAATTCTGTGTTCCAACATTTTCAACCACAGACGACACAGACGAGGACACAGACGCTTTTTTACCATGCGAGATCGGCGGGGCGTTTGTGCGGCTAAAGGGCGGCGAGCGGTAAAGAGATTTTTATAACCAGCTTTCAGCTATCAGTTGTTGGCCGCCGGAACTGTAAATGGAGCAGTGAGCGGTTATTTGTAAGGCGATGTGGCGGGTCGGAATGTTGGTGCCGGGCTTCCTTTGGGAACCAGCCACAGCTGCATCTCGTCGTCTTGGAGAACGCCGGCAAAGCTTGTTTTGATCCTGCTTGCCGTTATTCCATGCTCACGCGAAAGCGTCCTTGATGTGATCTGCAGAGCACGGCGTACGAATCCAACTCGATTCCGCTTTCCGGCTGAGGCGACGAGATACGCCTGCAGGTTTGGATCTGCGTTAACGGCCATCGCAAAATCGTTGAGACGCAAGCCCCAATCGCACGGTTCGGCTGTTTCAAAGCCGTACCCGAATTCGACAACCCCTTTTGTGATCTTAATGATCTCACTCGAATCGAAAAGTGTCGGCTCAACGATCTTGGCTGAGCGGTAGTGCGGCGGAAGCTCGGGCGTGGTCACACCATCGACCGATATCCAGTAATCGAACCGCATCGAGTCGCCGTCGGGGGCTCGGTAGAATTTGACGCGGCCGGTATCGAAACGACGAAATCCAACATGCAATTGGAAATTCGTGAAGTACTTCAAGAACCTGCCCGGAATCGACCGGTCGGCACTTGCGATTACGTAACCTACGGAGCCCGGACGCTGCTGTAACTCGACCAATAACGTGTCGATCCGGAGCCTTACATCTTCGGTGCAAAATGAATTCTCCGTTTGGTCAGACAGGAACAAATTTGAAGTATTTTGGCCCGCGACGTTTACGGCCAACGCGAGCAAAAGGACTACGAAAGCGGAGAATCTTGAATGCGTCATGTAGCTCTTCGATGTACCTAGAGACTATATCATTTAGCACTGAGCGAGAAGGAAGGCTTGCGAGGCTGTTTGCGTTGTTTAGATTCTTGCGGCCTGCAGCCATGGTGTGCGGAAAGGCTCGGGATCTCCGGGAGCGGGTTGGTTTGGATTGGGCTATGCCGCCCGTTTCACGGGCTTTGGTCGATGTGGTGGCCGCAACCCCACGTTCCGCTTCGCTCCACGTGGGGCTACAGATATGCCGCTGCTCCGCAGCTTAGGACGTTTGAGTCACGTCTTTGCTTCACGTGGGGCTACAAGTATGCCGCTGCTCCGCAGCTTAGGACGTTTCAGTCACGTCTTCGCCTTTGGGGAAGAATTCGAGCGGAGGCGTAGCTTCGTTCAATGTGAGAGCCCGACGGAAAGGCAAGCCTTTCCGCACATCGGCGGGCAGAGCCCTGTGGAAGAAAGAATGCCAGACGGAAAGGCAAGCCTTTCCGCAATGCCCACCGGCCAAGCCGGATTCTCCCCGGGGCTTCGGCTCGGCCGACGCCGCGATTATCAATTGCCACTAGCTTCAGCTAGTGGAAAAGGTCCAAAAAATGCTCCGGGCTTTAGCCCAATGATCGGCGATCCGGTTCGGCTAAAGCCGGTGCGATGTTAAATACCTGTCCACTAGCTAAAGCTAGTGGCAATTTAAGGGCGGCCGCGGGCGGTGAGCGGTGGGCGGTTTTTGCGGATGTGCTTTTTCAAGCTTTAAGCCATTAGCTTTAAGCCGTAAGCCTTTGATCGCAGCTGTCAACAATTTGCTCAAAGCCGTCCGTTAGAGGGCGGCTAGAGCTTGATCTCGGCGATGGTGGCACCGTGGCCGCCTTGGTCTGGGGGAGCGAAGGTAAAGCGTTCGACTAGTTCGTGATTTTTTAGGAAGTGGTGGACGTAATTTTTGAGGGCTCCGGTGCCGAAGCCGTGAATGATGCGGACGCGGGGAAGCGAGCCAATGTAGGCCTCGTCGATGAAGCGGTCGAGTTCGTATTCGGCCTCGGCGGTGGTCTGGCCGATGAGGTTGAGTTCGGCGGCGGCATCGGGAGCGTCGATGGGTTTGCTGAGAGACCTGTCCGCCGAAGTGCTGCGGGACCCGGTCGCTATCGCTCCTGATTCTGAACTTACGCCCTGAAGGTTCGCGAGCTTTTCACGCATGCGGATGCTGCCGACGAGGACCTCGGCGGTGTCTTTATCAAGCTTTTCGATAGTGCCGACAGTGCCGAAGGAGGTGAGGACCTTTGAGCCGATAGCGAGAGGCCCGTCGCTGATGCTTGGAGTTCCAGCTTTAGCTGGCTCCGTCTGACGCTCACGGTTGGCCACCTGAAGGTGGAACTCCGAACCCTGAACCTTTGAGACAACTGCCCGGTTGAGCTCGGCTTTGCGGGCGGAGCGTTCTTTTTCGAGCTTGTTCTTTAGGGCCTTGTCCTCTATCGATGCGATGAAGGCTTTCGACTGGCGGTCGAAGTTGTCGAGGGTCTCGGCAAGCGAGCGTTCGAACTCTTTTTGTCGAGCCTTTTCCTTCTTTGAGGCTTCGATCTCAAGCCCGGCGTATTTCATCGCGGTCGCTTCTCGCTCTTCTTCGAGGGCGATGCGAAGGTCTTCGGCCTGCCGGGTCTCGGTCTGGAGCTTGAGCAGGTAGTTCTCGGCGTCCTGAGCGGAGACATCGAGGTTCGCTCTTGCGGCATCGATCACATCCTGCCGAATCCCGAAACGCCGTGCGATCTCAATTCCCGACGAAGCACCGGCGAGCCCGATCAGCAGCTTGTAGGTCGGCTGGAGCGTCTTTTCATCAAATTCGACCGAGGCGTTGATCACGCTCGGATCATTGGCGGCGTAGATCTTAAGCCCGCGATAATGCGTCGAGGCCATCACCTGAGCACCCTTTTGGCGGAAGTGATCGACGATGGCAACGCCGAGTGCCGAGCCTTCTTCGGGGTCGGTGCCGGTCCCAGCCTCATCAAGCAAGACCAAAGAAGGCGGCCTGCATTCACCGATCATCGAGGCGATATTCGACATATGCGAGGAAAAGGTCGAGAGGTTCGCCGAGAGCGACTGGTGGTCGCCGATGTCTGCAAGAACGGAGCGATAAAATGGAACTCGGGCGAGCTTCGCAGGCACGGGCAAGCCCGATATCGCCATCAGCGAAAGCAGCCCGGCGGTCTTTAGCACGACCGTCTTACCGCCGGCATTTGCACCGGAGATGATCATCACGGAACGGTCTTCGGTGAGCGTGAAGCTCGACGGGACGATGTCAGAACCGCCTACGTTAGTGGGCGGCCAGTTTGTTTTGTCACCGAACTGGCCCGCCGCTGATGCAGCGGGTTCCGACTCACGCCGTAGATTCTCTTCAAGAAGCGGATGCCGGGCTTCGGTAAGCTCAAGCGTGCCGTCATCGGATATTGTGGGCACAACCGCTTTGTAAACGCGAGCAAACTCGACCTTTGCCTTTACAAAATCGAGCTCGGCAACGGCATTGACGGCGGTCTCGATCGCAGGCAGATTCTCCCGCAGCGATTCGGTCATGTCGAAGAGAATGCGGGCGATCTCTCGCTCCTCTTTGCCCTTGAGGTTCTGGAGCTCGTTATTTGCCTCGATAGCTTCGAGCGGTTCGACGAAGACGGTAGCTCCACTGGACGAGAAGCCATGGGCAACGCCGCTCACCTTTCCACGAAAATCAGACTTGACGGGAATGACGAACCGGTCGTTCCGCATCGTCACTATCTCGTCCTGAATGGCATCGCCGGAGCTTCGTATCACGGATTCGAGCGACTTGGTCAGGCGAGAACGCTGGTTGTTTATCTCTCGGCGGAGCCTTGCGAGTTCGGGCGAAGCGGAGTCATCAAGTTCACCACCGGGAAGAAGCTTTTTCGTGATCTTTTCGAGCACGCCGAGCAGTGTCGGTGGGATCGGCTCGACCATTGACCAGAGCACCGGGACGAACTCGCGTTCGGGCTGGACGGACGAGCGTGCGAAGAGGGCCTGGCTGCAAACGCGTGCGAGCTCAAGCAGGAGATTCGGCTCAAGGGTCGCGTTGGTTATCTTCAGAATAGCGATGGCATCGGCCGGGTCTTCGAGCCCGCTGAACGACCAAGTGACCTGCTTCTCTTCATTCAGCAAGATCGTTTCCGAGATGGCATATAGATCGCGGTCGAGCTCCCGACGGTCGGTCTTTGGACGCAACTCCGCGAACCGGTCAATCCCCATCGGAGTTTGGGCATTGCGGCTGATCAGCTCAAGAAGCTTCTCGTATTCCAATATTTCTAGAGAAAAACTCATGCTCGGGGAGAATTGATAAATGATAGATAAGAAATGATAAATAAATGGAAAATGACAATATTTACTCGAAGTTCTGCAGCGGCTCACCTGCCGGTGTCATTTAACGATCGCGGGCAAAATTGCTCATTTTCAATTCTCATCTATCATTTCTCATTTCTCATCTGCTAACTCTCATTTATCAATTCTCAACTATCTTTACGCCTTTCCAAAAGGCTACGTGGCCCTCGATGTTCTTCGCGTCGGGCTTTGCCTCGGGGTAATACCAGGCGGCGTCCTTGTTCACTTCGCCGTCAACGACGACGTCATAGTAGCTGGCTGTGCCTTTCCAACCGCAGACGGTGTGCGTCTCGCTTGGCTTGAAGTGATCACTTTTGATCGCGTCTGCGGGGAAGTAATGATTCCCCTCGACCACAACCGTTTCATTGCTTTCGGCCAGTACGGCCTCGTTCCAGATAGCTTTCATAATTTCCCCTCTTTCGTTTATGTCAAAAACCTCGCCCGTATCTCGGGCGTAGGCATCATGCATGCGTCGCGTTTGCCAAAGAGCCGGTAGCGGTTCTTTGCAAAGAGTCGATAAAAGACGTCGCGGATCGCTCTCGGGACCACAACAAACGCATGGCTCCATGACCAAACGCCGTCCAAGTGCCGAGCGATCTTCAAGGCGGCTGTCGAGTGCGTGTAAGCCCGTTCGTCTTCGATCAGGATCACCGAATCGACCTCGGCTTTGTCTATATTGTGCTTTGCGGCCAATTCCTCGCCAATTTCAGACTGCAGCGGAGCAAACTTGAAATAGCCCTTGCTGTCTCGCTCGATAACGAAATTTATCGAGCTATTGCAGAAATTGCAGACGCCGTCGAAAAGAATGATCGCACTCATTAATAAAATTCTACCGCAATTTTCGGATAGATTTTAATTTCCGCTGAGAATACACTCGCAAACATGGAGAGGGAGGTTTTCTGGAATGCGGTAAAGGCGAACGACACGCGGTTTGACGGCGTGTTTTTCCTTGGTGTTCGAACCACCGGCATTTACTGCCGTCCGTCGTGCCGGGCACGGCTGCCTAAGCGAGAGAACATCGCGTTTTTCCCGAGCTGGCAAGCAGCTGAGAGCAACGGCCTGCGGGCGTGTCTTCGCTGCAAACCGAAAGAGCACACGTTCGCTGATCCGAAGATCGAAAAGATCCTGAGAGCGTGCGAAATACTCGAAGCCGAAGACCCTTGCTCGCTCGATGAGCTTGCTGCTGCGGTGGGCCTGAGCCCGTATCACCTGCAGCGGAGCTTTAAGGAAATTATCGGCGTTTCTCCTAAAAAATACTCTGAGGCAATGCGTATGAAAAGATTCAAAGAAGGGCTGCGAGAGGGCAGCGATGTTGTAACTGCGATGTACGATTCGGGGTTTGGTTCTGCAAGCCGGCTTTATGAAAAGGCGTCTGAGAACCTCGGCATGACGCCTGTGGCATATAAGAAAGGCGGGCAGGGCGTGGCGATCAATTACACGATAACCGACTGCGAGCTCGGGCGTATCCTGGTCGCAAGGACGATCAAGGGATTGTGCAACGTAGCGTTTGGCGACAACGATGCTGAGCTTGAGCAAAATCTGAAGAGCGAATACCCGAGAGCTGAGCTCGTTGAAGACGCAGCGGTGCTGAAGACCTTTGTTGACGAGATAATCAAACACCTCGCGGGTAAAAAGAAGCAGCTCGATCTGCCGCTCGACATTCAGGCGACGGCGTTTCAGATGCAGGTCTGGGAGCTTCTCCGCAAGATACCGTACGGCGAGACCGTCAGCTACAGCCAGATCGCGGAACTGCTCGGAGATAAGAAAAAGGTGCGAGCCGTCGCCCGGGCCTGTGCCAGCAACCGCGTCGCCGTCGTCATCCCTTGCCACCGCGTCGTCGGAAAAAACGGCAACCTCTCCGGCTACCGCTGGGGCCTCGAACGAAAGAAACTTCTTTTGAAGTTAGAGAAAGAGTAGCGATGATCATCCCCTTCTTTCTTTACTTTAGCTTTGTGACCATTCGTTCCCTTGGTTGGGAAAGGTCGGCAAATACAAAATATGGAGCGTTAACGTCGATGCCGCCGGCGGGACGAAAGCTGATCTTGGTCGAATCGGGGCTAATGCTTGGATCGATGACCGCGTCCCAGATGTCGGGATATCCTGAACTGTAGGTGAATGAGTGCTTTCCCGTCGAGGTATCAACAAAATGAAGATATCGCGGCGTATGGACTGCGAGAAACTTGCCGTCGGGAGTGAATACCGACACCGCACAGTGAGCAAGAGTCGGGTCGGCCACCATTAATTTCTGCGTTTCCAGTTCGAATATCGCTTGTCCGGCGTTCGCCATCGCTTTGTTGTACAGGTTGAACGCGATCCGCTGGCCGTCAGGCGAAACGCGGATGATACCTGCAGAGTCGGCTTTAATCGTAAAGTCTGCGGTCGCCTTTTTACCGGTTGCGACAGAATATCGGCTGAGAATGTTGCCCTGGATAAAGAATACCGTCGTGCCATCGGTCGATAGCCCGACCGAATCGAAGAAGCCTTTGTCGATCTCAAACAACTTCTCGCCCGTGGCGAGGTTGTGAAGGTAAGCTTTGCGCAGATCTGTATTTTCGGTCAGCACCGTTTTGCCATCGTCGCTGATCGCAAAGGCGCCCGGAGCGAATTTCTGCGCCGGCTTCTTTATCTCGAATTTTCGCAGGAGTGCTCCCGTTGCCGTCGAGTAAAAGAACACCTGACGGTCGCGGTCGGTCAGGACAAATTCGCGGCTGCCGGGACGCTGATACAATTCACAGCCGCTGCAGAAATTCTCGGGCAAATCGCCGAACGTTGCCTGATGGAAACGCTTTGCCTCTTCGGCGAGAGCGGCCTGTTCGGCGGTCAACACCGCTTTTGGAACTTCGGTGATCTTAGCCGTGCGGATCGGCGGTTTTCGAAGATCGGCGTCGAACCAGCGGACCTCGCCATTCTGTGCGATCGCCATTTGACGGTTCGTTTCGTCATAAAGCGTGAATATCGGTGCCGGGAGGCCGCGATTGACACGTTCGCCGGCAAGCAAGAATGGCCCCGAGCCCTGAGCAAACGCTGTTACCGCCGAAATCACGATAAGCGCGAAAGACTTGATCGACTTAATCAACACGCTTGTATCTCTCCGCCATGAATTCGACATACATGAATCCGTATCGCTGGAACCAATCAGGATTGCCGCTTTTTGCTTCGCACTCTGAAACATCGTTCATCGCCTCCAGCAGCACGCCCATAAGCTCTTTGTACTTTAAATCATAGGCTGCCTTGAACTTCGTATATGATTCCGAGATTGCTTTTCGTTCGCGGGCCCAAGCAAGGCCCTGAACTGCGTGTACGGAAGCAACAGAATCACCGAACGCAAATGCGGCGGTGACGTAATTCTTTGTCGAATTGCCGAGGCATTTCAGTTTTGCAAGACGCTTTCGGACGTCGTTAAGCTTCTTGTATGCATTTTCGTAGCAGGTCGCGCATTCGGTCGCTTCACCGCTACCGGTATCGTTTCTCGCGGCGGGCCCTTTTAACACTTCGGAACACGACGACGGGACCATTGCCTGAGCGTTGACGGAAAAATCTGGAGCACAGTCGCCTTTGCTCAAAGCGGCAGCCGCTTCGTAAAGTCCTTTTGCGCTTTTCTGAATTCCGAGAGCTTTGCCTATCCGGTCGCCCGCATTTGCAACCGAGCTTTTACGTTCGCCTTCACCGAAGCTGCGTATCTCGGAACTGGATTGGATAACCCTATCTAGTCCGTCAACGTTGCCGAGATTCCGTTGGGAAAATGCTCCGGCTGCGAGAGCCAGTATTAAGAGTGTAAGCGTGACTGATCTCATCGTTGCTCCTCCTTTAGTTCGGTCGTTTGAAAGGTGATTGCATATCGACGTCAACTTCGTCGCCTACCCAAAGAATTATTTGGTATTTTGCGGGGAGTTTTGTCGTCGAGACTTTCAAGCCAAAGTCGCCGCCCGTCTTGAAATTCTGACTCCAAAGCCCTTCGGAGTCCGTTTCGCCGGTAAGCTCTACCGTGTTCCACGTATTCTTATGAAGACTTACCACGAGCTTATCTGCTTTGTTCGCCGTTTCGACAAAAAGTACCACGGGCGAAAAAATACTGATGCCCTTCGCAAAAAAATAAAGCGTCCCATCCTTTTGGGTTACTTCCGCCACTGCGACCTTGCCCTTCAACCGCGCGTCCGTTCCGACGTAATCGCTAAGCACAAGCTCCGTCGGTTTGATCTTTTCGTCAAGCGCAAATGGTTGGGCGGCCGTGCGATCAGCGGCAATTAGCATCAGCCCGGTTAACACGAAACTCAGTACAAGCCGTTCTCGAAAACCCACAAAGTTACTCCTTTTATATTGTTCGTTCATAGCAACTTGGAATGCGGCGCCCCCGAAAACGTGCGCCCAGATAATCTAGCACAGAAGGCGACCAAGGCAGAAGGAAATTTGCATAGCATTCCCAACCGACAGATTCCCGCGGCTCTTTTACTGGTCCCCTTCGGCGACGGGATGAATCCCGCACTTCGAACGCTGCAACTTCGCAACTTTCGCAACTCTAGCAACTCGACGGCCGGGCCTTTTTTTGTGGGCGATTTTGCGCTGATGATGTGTGCGATTTTGCGCTGATGAAACTTTTCATTTATGCTCTGCGTAAAGATTCCGTTCCATTAATTCACCGAAAAGTCTTGTTTATGAGAATGAAGCTCCTTTTGTTCGCTTTTGCGGCCCTTTTGCTTCCCGCATCTGCCCTTGCACAATCGACAGCGATCACGAACGCCCGGATCGTCACCGTAAGCGGGGCGACGATCGACCGCGGAACTGTTGTTATCCGCGACGGGCTGATAGAGGCGGTCGGGGCATCGGCGGCGGTTCCGGCGGATGCCCGCGTGATCGACGCGGCGGGGCATACGGTCTATCCCGGCTTCTTTGACGCACTCACATCGCTCGGGCTTCAGGCACGTCCAGCCGCTCCGGCCGGTCAACCGGCGGCACAGCAACAGGCTGCGGCACAATCGAACTCCAGATATCCAGCCGGGCTCAGGCCCGAGGACCGGACTGCGGACGAGCTGCGTGCGGGTGAGGCTCAGTTCGAATCGGCAAGAAATGCAGGGTTCACAACCGCACTTTCGGTCGGCCGCACCGGCGTCTTTAACGGTCAATCGGCGGTCATAAATCTCGCGGGCGAAGACGTTGCGGGAATGGTAGTGAAATCTCCCGTTGGGCTCCATGTTTCGTTTTCGACCATCCCGGGCCAATATCCGGGTTCGCTGCTCGGTACGATCTCGGCGATCCGCCAGATGCTGCACGACGCCAAGCGGCATCAGGAATTGGAGAAGATGTACGCGTCAAACCCACGGGGAATGCGGCGGCCGGATGCGGACGCTTCGCTCGAGGCATTGATACCCGTGCTCGACCGGCAGGTCCCGCTGATCTTCAACGCGAACCGAGAGATCGAGATCATCCGTGCGATCGACCTTGCAAAGGAGTTCAATCTGCGGCTGATCATCGCCGGCGGGCAGGAAGCGGGGAAGGTGACGGACCGGCTGAAGGCTGCTGATGCGGCGGTCCTGCTCTCGCTCAACTTCCCAAAGCGGACGACCGCTTCATCGCCGGATGCCGATCCCGAGAGCCTTGAGATGCTTCGTTTTCGTGCGGATGTGCCTAAGGTAGCGGGAAGGCTGGCACAGGCCGGTGTTCGATTTGCCTTCCAATCGGGCGGACTGACGAATCTCGCCGACTTCACGGCAAACGCGGCAATGTCTACACAAAACGGGCTTTCGACGGATGCAGCCGTTAGGGCGATGACGCTCTCGCCGGCGGAGATATTCGGCATCGCAGACCGCACCGGATCGGTAGAGACGGGCAAGATCGCGAACCTGACGGTCGTTCGCGGAGATGTGCTTTCGAAGGAAAGAGTGGTTACGCACGTATTTATTGACGGCAAACTCTTTGAGCCAAAGGCTCCGCCGGCTCGGCCTGCTGGCACGCCCGGAACGGGCCCCGCTGCGGCGGCTGCTGGTGTTTTTAATGTGACGATCGAAGTCCCTGGACAGCCGCTGACCGGCTCGATGACCTTCACCGTTCAGGGCGAAACGCTTACGGGGAACATGACGACACAGCTTGGCACAACCCCGATCCGCAACGGAAGGGTGACCGGGAACAGGATCTCCTTTGCCGCAACTGTCGAATTCGGCGGTGCGAACATCGATATTCAGGTAAGCGGAACCATTACGGGAAACCGCATCGAAGGCTCGATCGATTCGCCGCAAGGTGCCGTGCCCTTTAATGGAACCCGCGTTCCGTAAGTTTTTAGAGACGATCTTTTTCATTTGGACAAAGCGAATATGAAGAGACGAATTGGAATGCTTCTCGGCCTTGCCGCTCTTGCGATGCTGCCGATCTCGGCGGCCGCTCAAGGCGGCGATGTGCTCATCAAGAACGCGACCGTCATGACCGCCTCCCGCGGCACGCTTGAGAATACTGACATCCTCATCCGCGGCGGGAAGATCTCCCGAATCGGGAAGAACCTGCCGGCGGGAAGTGCTCGTGTGATCGACGCTACGGGCAAGTACGTAACGCCCGGCATCATCGATGCTCACTCGCACACGATGATGAGTGCCGTCAATGAAGGCACGCTTTCCGTGACCTCGATGACCCGCATCCGCGACGTGCTGAATCCTACGGATGTGGCGATCTATCGCGGGCTTGCGGGCGGTGTGACTGCGGCGTTGTTGCTCCACGGTTCGGCAAATTCCATCGGCGGACAGAGCTCGACGGTAAAGCTCAAATACGGCCGACCGGTCGAGGATTTTCTCGTGGCCGGAGCTCCGGAGGGAATCAAGTTCGCCATGGGCGAGAACCCGAAGCGGTCGAATTTTGTGATTCCGGGCCAGCAGCCGCGATATCCGCGGACCCGAATGGGCGTGCTTGAGGTGATCCGCGACGCCTTTGTCCGGGCCAGAGATTACAAGCGTTCGTGGGACGACTTTCGTGCGGGCAAGACCCGAGTTCCGCCGCGACGGGACATGGAACTCGAACCGATCGTCGAGATACTCGAAGGCAAGCGGCTTGTCCATGCCCACGGCTACCGCTCGGATGAGCAGTTGAACCTGCTCCGGCTTGCAGAGGAATTCGGCTTCAAGATCGGCACACTTCAACACGGACTTGAGGCTTTCAAATTCGCACCGGAGATCGCCAAGCACGGTGCGGGCGTTTCGATCTTCATTGATAGCTGGAGCTACAAGCTCGAAGGCTACGACGCGACGCCGTATAACGCCTACATGCTCTGGAAAGCAGGCGTCAATGTCTCTATCAACTCGGATTCCAATGAGCGGATGCGACGGCTCAATCTCGATGCTGCCAAGACGATGAAGTACGGCGGCGTGCCTGAGCAGGACGCCCTCAAAATGATCACGCTCAATCCGGCGATACAGCTCGGCATTGGCAGCCGCACGGGGTCGATCGATCAGAACAAGGACGCCGATATTGTCATTTGGTCCGATCATCCTTTCAGCCCGTATGCTCACGCAGAGATCACGATGATCGACGGTGAGGTTTTCTTCGACCGAAAGGCAGACATCGAGCGGCGCGGCTTGCTCGCCAAGGAGCGGGAAGAGCTTGAGAAGCTTGACCTGAACAAGGCACCTGGCAGCGGCGGAGCTGCCCCGCGTATCCCGGCCGAACGCATTCGCGGCGATCTTGGACATTCCGAAGATTCGGACCACGACGACCAAAGGTAATATTTCAGGAACGGGCGGGATCTTTGCCGTCGAGTTCCAACGCGTAAATTTATGCATTCGAATAAGAACTCTATGCGATTCTTTCGTGCACTTTTTGCCGGTGCAATAGCGGCCGCATTCCTTGCTTCCGGCGTTGCTTCACAGAGCGATGCCTCGCAGCAGAACAGGACCGGCAGGGCCGGGACGTTCGCGATAGTCAATGCGAAGATCGTCCCGATAACCGGTCCGGTCATCGAGAACGGCACGGTTGTCATCCGCGATGGCAAGATCGCCGCGGTCGGTGCAAATGTCGCCGTTCCTTCGGGTGCCGAGCGGATCGATGGCCGCGGGCTTTCGGTCTATCCGGGGATGATAGATGCAGCGACCGGCCTTGGTCTCGCCGAGATCACGGGCGGGGCGAATGCAACGATGGATATCGCCGAGACCGGCTCGATGAACGCCAACGCCAAGGCGATAACGGCCGTTAACCCGCACACCTCGCACGTCAATGTGACCCGGGTCAATGGGGTCACGACCGTTCATTCGGCTCCAACAGGCGACACAATTGCGGGTCAATCGACTGTCATCAATCTCAACGGCTCGACGCAGGCCGAGATGAGTGTTGTGCCGGAGTTCGGGCTGGTCATCAACTTCCCGCGGGTGACCACGTTTGGCGGGTTCCAGCCGGGCGTTGGGCCGATCACGCTCGATTTCAACGAGGCCGTCCGCCGCCGCGATACGCAGATCGAAGAACTCAAGAAGATGATGGCCGATGCCGAAGCTTACGCGAAGGCAAAGGAAGCCTCGGCAAAGGACAGCTCCATTCGACCGCCGGCGACCGACCTCAGGCTCGAGGCGATGGTGCCTTACATTCGCGGCGAGCGGCCGATCTTGCTTGCGGTCGAGCGTGAGCGTGACATTCGTGCCGCCGTTAAGTTCCTTGCCGACAACAAGCTCAAGGGCATCATCGTCGGCGGACAGGAAGCCTGGATGGCGGCCGATGACCTCAAGAAACACAACGTTCCCGTGATCTTCACGAATATCTATAGCCTGCCGGTACGTCCGGATGATCCGTACGATTTTCTCTTCGAAGGTCCGGCCCAGCTCCAGCGGGCAGGGGTTAAGTTTGCGGTTGCGACCGGTGACGGCGGAGCCGAGGTTCGCGATTTGCCGTATCATGCTGGCCTTGCAGGTGCTTACGGGCTGCCGAAAGAAGAAGCTCTCAAGGCCGTGACCATTTATCCGGCTGAGATCCTCGGAATCGCAAACCGACTGGGTTCTGTCGAGGTAGGCAAAGATGCCAACATCGTCGTTACAGATGGCGACATCCTCGATCCGCGAACGAACATCAAGTACCTGTTTATCGGCGGAAGGCTCCTCCCGCTGACAAGCCGCCACACTGACCTCTTCGATAGCTTTAAAGATCGAGGAGCATCAGAGCGGCGACAATAGTTAGAGTTATAAGTTTGAGTTGGGAAGGGCGGACTATTTCCGCCTTTCTTTATTTTAGGCCGTGTACGAGAACAGCATCGTGTTTCCAGCCGCCCGTGGCGATCGCAAAATGCCTTTCGTCCGGAGATACAGAAAACGACGAACGTTCGCCTAACTCCTGCACATTCAGATCGCGGATCTTTTGAGGAGCCGCTCCATCAATGGCGAGACGCCAGACCGCATTTGTTCTCGCGAGTGGGTCGAATATTACTGCATATATGTAGTCACCGTTTGCAGACCACGCAAGGTGCTTTCCTTTCATATCGGCACGCGGCAGTTGAACACTAACCGGCTTGGCGTCTGATTCGAGAGCTGCGATCGTTATCTTTGCACCCCGCGGCTGCCCGTCAAAAAAAGCGGCGAACCTGGCATCCGCGGAAATGTCTGCACCATGCATCGCACCTTCCGTGACTTTTTCCTCGATTGCTCCATTGTTTGAAACTCTGTGAAGAGTTCGGTACATCGCCGAAAGGTAATAGATCCAAAATCCGTCGGCGGAAACACCGACCGGAAATCCGCCGTCGCCGCGAGATAACTGAGTTGCCCCGCTGCCATCCGTCTGCATTTTCCATACATGTATCGAGCCCGAACGCTTGGATGTAAAATAGATCGTAGAGCCATCTGCTGACAAGATCGGGAATTCATCGGTGCCTGTGCTCAAGTGTTTCACATCCGTTCCGTCGAAAAAGGCTGACCAGATCGCGACCCGTCCTGAGCGATTTGAGGCGAATAAAACGCGGCCATTGGGGGTAAAACGCGGCGTCCATCCGCTGCCCAGAGCGACCGGCTTCGTATCGGGATCAAACGAATGGACAAAGACGCGAAAATCTGCGCTTCGAACCGTAGAGACAAGCTTTAAACCCTCACGGTCCATGCTGATCGTTGCAAAAGACCCTTCATTTTGTTTGACCGGTGTCGCTGTCCGAGTATTCGGTACGATCGACCAGAAATAGAAATCATCATCGGCTGAAAGTAGTGCGGTCGCGAGAAGCGAATTGCCGTCAGGCATCCAGTCGATATTGATCACATTAAAGAATTTTTGATCGACGATCGGAGTCTCCGAATTCGTTTCAAGATCGAACAGGTAGATCCCAAAATCATCTGAACCGTCCACCGACTGCCCGGCCGCGAAAACAACCGATCGACCATCCGGCGAGATGGCATTGTCGCCGATACGGGTTCGGCCCCTTCGGGTAACCAAAAGCCTTTCGTTCGCCAGCTTTTCGTCGGAAACGTAAAGCGAGCAATAGTCGTCCGGGTCGTATCTGCAGCGGACGTAGGAAATATTCTTCCCGTCATCCGAAATATCGAACCATCCTTCTAAACCGCAGCCCAACGATTCAGGGACTCCGCCGGTCAGCCTAACCTTGAATAAACATGCTGTGTCAGGAGTGGATGCGGCGATACGCACAAAATACAGGCTTGAACCGTCAGGAGACATCTCAAGTCCGATATACCTGTCCTCAGTCGAGCCGAGAAACTCTCGGGACTGGCCTGTTGAGAGATCGCGAATACGCAGGCTCTGCTTTCCATCTTGACTTCCGGCCACATACACGATCAGATCGCCGGCTTTAGACAAAACTGCGTGACGAACATTGCCATCGGTGGAGAGCCGTTCCGATGAGAACGGGGTAGAAAGTAATTTTGTCGTATGCGGGTCAAAACTCCCAAACCAACTCTCGACTGCGGCAATACTCCCGGCGGCCAAAATCACGGGAATCGCGAGAAGCCAAGCTCTCAGTCGCGGCCTACCGGAGTTCCGTTCTTCCATAACGACCTTTTTTGGAGTGGAAGGTAAAGGTGTCGGGAGAACACCATCGGACGGCTCGACCCTCTCGACACTCCCGACAAACCGATAACCGCGTTTTGGAACCGTTTCAATGTATCTGGGGTTCTTAACTTCGTCGCCGAGGATCTTGCGAAGCTGCCTTATGTTGTAGGTGAGATTGCCTTCCTCAACGTAGCTATCTTCCCATATTTGGTCCAGAAGATAAGACTTATCGAGGACGTGCCCAGGATTCTCAGTTAGGATCGCTAGCAGCCGTAAGGCCTTTGGCGTGATCGGTACGGTGCGACCGGACTCCAAAAGCGAACTTTCAGATGGGTCAAATTCGAAGTTTCCGAACTTATAAACGGTCCGATCTACTGACATTGTCCACTCTCAACGAAATATAAGAAAAATCTCACAGGTTTCTAAAGAAAAAACTGGCGTGTGAAGGGTAAGATTTTCCGCGATTGCAATTCTAACAGAGGATCGTACCGGCGGAAAGCGGTTTTTTAAGTTGTTAGTTAGTCTTAGAAGACCGATCCGCACCAAGTAGTTTTCTTAAACACTAATTGTTTGTCTGGTGAAGGAACCAAAATTATGAAAAATATTCTGCCAATCACATTGGTACTTGTAGCAGTCGTCGGCTGCAAAATGTTCGGCACGGGAAATGTCGTGCCAAACGAACAGATCAACGCCGATCTTAGCGGGAAGTCTGTAAACATTACCGAAGGGTCTTACGGAGGCGACAACAAGTTTACTTTCCGGGAGGACTACGATAGATGCTTCGTCGTCAACGAAAAAGAAAGCCAGATCTCCGATTCGGAGGCTACGCTTTCTTTGACTGTCACTTCCTGGGGCAGCCTCAACATGAAGGACCTTGGGCTCGACGAGGTGTATAACACCGTGTTCGGAAAGCTCACGATGCAATATAAGAAGGAAGGCGAGAAATGGGTTCTTCAAAAGTTGGAAACGAAAGAACTGATGTATAAGAGCCTTGAAACCGAACAATGGAAGAAGTTTCTCGATATCGCCATGCCAACCTGTGCGAAAGGCTTTCGGCACCAGGGTTCGTGATCAGCAGACGAAATGATCTGTTCTTGCAGAGTGTTCTTGGGCGATACCGGCTTTGTCTTCGCACCGATACATTTCATCGCGATCGGCCCGCGATATGTCGCTTTCTAGGGGTGCGTGGACGAAGATCAACACAAGATACCCGGACTATGTAAGGGAGATAACTCGAAGCTCTCGGCCATTCTAATCTCGAGCACAATGGGTCAGACAAGTGATGTCAAGTAATTAGGGAGGAGGCAATAAGAGAATGTTCAGGAATTGTGGAATCGTCGTTGTACAGGAACGCGGGACGCAGAGAGATTACGCACAGGTTAATCTCGTCAATCCCAAGAAAACAGCTGAAGGCGTGTGGCTGGGACGGTGGATCTTATACACAAACAGCAGATCGCCTGACTACAAGCCTGGTGAGACGTATACCATCGGTACCAGTGCCCATCCCGACTATAAATTCTGGAAGTTCGAGAAAGCCACCAACGGCCTTTATTTTTGCGAGACGGAAAACCTAATCGGCGGAGGGCTGAAGTTCGGAGAAGTGCTTAAAGATTACAAAGTTACCGTTGCGTGTCTGCGAGCGACAATCACGCCGACGGGGATCATTCCGATGAATGAAGCGAACGATGAAAAAGCAGAGGTCCTCGTTCCTTCGAGCCTATTTCTAAAAGGCCAAACGACGACGTGGACCTACGATTACATCAGTTGAGGGGCAGTAGTTCCAAGCATATCCTCGGGAGAAATGTTAGAACTGCGCGGAGGGGCACAGCGCTTTTACTTGGAGCAAAGAATGCCGCAGTCCGGCTCTCGGTTGGCGTGGTTATCTATGGCGGCTGGATCGCCGGGCAAGGTCTTCACCCATTCGGGAATGCTCAATCTGTAGCCGTTGAATTCGTATTTCCCATCGCCGTCGTAGTCGCAAAGTTGATACGAAGTGGATGAAGTCATTGCGCTATTAGCATTACCATTACTGTTTCTGCTAAAGAGGCTCGCCCAATAGTCATAACAAAAAATTTTGCCATCGCGTCCCGATAATTCGCTAACACTACTGATCCGCCATTCGTAGACGTCTTCAAAGGCCCCGTTTTGTGAATATGGCATGGCCGCTTCCGCAACGGGGCGGCCTTCGGGTGTTATCGTCAGAACGTTGTAAATCACGGTCCGCCCTTTCTTAGTTTTTCCGGTCGCCTTTTGCTTCCACGTATCCTTAGGAATAATTTCCTGGATCGCCCAGCCATCCGGCTTGATGAGATTTCCATCAGAATCTTTGCGGACATTAGGAGGCAACGGCGTGCGAGTCGGTTCGGCCGTAGGCTCGGCGACAGCGTTGATTTGATACGCATCGGGTGCCTCAATCGCTGCGGACGGCTCTGGTTCCGCACAGCCCGTAAGGCTCACGACCAGAACTCCGATAAACGCAATGATCAACTGGTGTTTCATCGGAACCTGAAGCTACGTCTTCTGCGGGATGTCCTCGCCCTCGGGGAAGAATTCGAGCGAGGCGGAGTTTAGGCAGTAGCGTTGGCCGGTGGGCGGCGGGCCGTCGGGGAAGACGTGGCCCTGGTGGCCGCCGCAGCGTGCACAGCGGATCTCGGTGCGACGCATTCCGTAGCTGTTGTCGTCGATGTAGGCGAGGTGCTCGCGGTCGAACGGCGAATGGAACGACGGCCAGCCCGTGCCCGATTCGAACTTGTGCTTCGAGGTGAACAGCGGCAGCCCGCACAACCGGCAGGCGTAAGTCCCGTCGAGCTTGTTGTCCAGCAGCGTCCCGCAAAACGGAGCCTCCGTCCCATGCTCAAGCAAAACCCGACGCTCCTCGTCATTCAAATCGCTTGCCAAACTCTCAATAGCATCCGCATCAAGCGGCGTAACGTCGTATCCCGATTCAGAAGTGCTCATATGTTTATAACAACAGATTAACACGGATTCTCACGGATTATTTTCTTAAAATCCGCGAAGATCTGCGTTCATCCGTTGTTGCTACTCCTTTGTTTCGAAGACTTTCCGTTCGAGCTTTTTGAGTCGTTGGGCGAATTCGCCTAGACGTCGATAAGCGGCGGTTGAACGGAGCCAATCCTTGTTGTCGAAGCCGGGAATGCCGGAGATGATCTTGCCGGGTTCGATGTCGTGCGAGGTCGCGGATTTGGCTGTGATGACGGCGTCGTCGCCCACTTTCAGGTGTCCGGCGATGCCGACCTGGCCGGCGAGGATCACGCGCTTTCCGATCACGCTCGATCCAGCGAGTCCGGTCTGTGAGCAGATCAACGCGTCCTCATCGACCGTGCACGAATGGCCGATCTGGACGAGGTTGTCGATCTTCGCACCGCGTTTGATACGCGTCTCACCGACCGAAGCACAGTCGATGGCGGTGTTCGCACCGATCTCGACGTCGTCCTCAAGCACGACGCGGCCGACCTGCGGTGTCTTGAGCCAGCGTTTCTCCTCGTCCTTAGCATAGCCAAATCCGTCGCAGCCGATGGTCGAGTTGTTGTGAATGATGCAATTCCGCCCGATCTCGCAATTCTCCCGCACGGTAACCCCAGAATGAAGCACCGAGCCTTCGCCGATCGAAACGCCGTCGTAAATGGTCACATTCGGGAAAAGCTTCACGCCCGCAGCGATCTTGCAGCCAGCACCGACGACCGCATTCGCACCGATCTCGGCTTCGGGCGAGACCTCCGCGGTCGGGTCGATAACAGCCGAAAGATGCACTCCCGGACTGACCGGCCTTTCGGGATGAAACACACGCAGAGCACGCGTGTAAGCGAGATACGCATCCTTCGCCCGAAGCACGGCGATGTCGTCGCGGCCGACCTCGACGCCTTCGTTGAGGAAAATGGCCGAGGCTTTCGTTTGCTTTATCTGCGGCGTGTATTTCGGATTTGCGAGGAACGTTACGTCGCCCGGCCCTGCAATATCAAGCCCAGCGGCTGACGCAATATCTGTCTCCGATGAGCCGGATTCGAGCGTTGTTCCGGTCTTTTCCGCAAGTTCTGATAGTTTCATAGAAATATACCTTGAAAAGCCAAGTCGGGTTGTGCAACACTAGTTGTATCAAACCCCTTTCCCCAAGCAAAGCCCCCAAGTTTTTGCCCGCGATTTGACCGAATTTTGTTCAAACCTATAGGAGCACTCATTAAATGGTGAATCAAATAGCGACAGCAGCCTCGCAAAGCAAGGCTATGAATGGCGGGATCTCAGACGGCACGAGGGCCGCGGGAAATTCGAACGTGATCGGCCGCAGCGGGTGCGACCGGCCGCATAATCTGCTCGTCGCAAATGCGGCCATCGGCATCGGCAGCCGCAACGGCGGGAAGAAGGGCGAGATGTATATCGGCAACATGCGGGTGCGGCTCGGCGATGGTCTGATCTGTACACCGGACATCGTCATCGTGGCGAACGACCCGAACTTTTCGACCGCCTCGGAAGAGGAATTGCTGAACCCGACGGTGATCATTGATGTCTTCTCGTCGCGGTCCGATTCGCTCGAGAAAACACGGAAGCTCGAGAGCTTTCTGGCGACGGACAGCATTAAGGAATGCCTGCTGGTCAAGCAGGACGAGATGCGGGTCGAACACTATGCCCGGCAGAACCAGAAGCAGTGGATCTACCGCATTTACAACGAGAAGGACGACGTGATCTCGATCGATGCGGCCGCCTGCAAGATCTCAATGCAGGAGATCTATGCAAAGGTCGATCTCGCAAGAGCGCAGTTCGCGTCGCGTTCGCTTAATTAGGATCAGAGCAGGTCGAGCGGATCGATCTGTACCTGCAGGATACGACGGTCGGAGCCCGATGCTTCGGCCTCGCGCATTGCCGAATCGATAAGCTCGCGGAGGAGTTTGCGGTTCGGCGATTTTATTATGGTCTGTATCCGCCACTCGTTCTTGATGCGCGCGATAGAAGCTTCGGCGGGCCCGAGAATGCGGGCCTCTTTCGCCTTGTTTGCTTTATCGAGACAGCGGCGGAGTATTTCGGCCGTTCGCATCGCATAGGCTTGGTCGCGGTGCTTTGCCATGATCGAGGCAATAACGAAATACGGCGGATAAGCGAGCCGCTCGCGGTACCGCATCTCTTCTTCAAAAAATCCATCGAAATCTTGCTTTGAAGCTCGCTGAAGGGCGTAGTGCTCCGGGTGATAGGTCTGGATCAACACTCGCCCGGCAAGGCTTCCGCGTCCGGCACGGCCTGCGACCTGGGTCAGGAGCTGAAAGGTCCGCTCGGCGGCGTGAAAATCCGGAAGCCCGAGCCCGTTATCAACGGAGATTACGCCGACGAGCGTCACGTTGTGAAAATCATGGCCCTTGGCGAGGATCTGCGTGCCGACCAGAAGGTCGATCTCGCCGCGGTCAAACGCGAGCAGCGTACGGTCAAGCTCGCCTTTTCGCTTCATAGTGTCGCGGTCAACGCGGGCGATCCGCAGCCGCGGAAACTGTTTCCGGAGCAATTCCTCGATCTGCTCGGTGCCTTGCCCGATGAAGTAAAGATATTCACTCTCGCAAAACGGGCAAACGCTCGGCGGGTCCGTCGTGTAGCTGCAATAGTGGCAGATGAGCCGCGAGCCGGCTTTGTGGTAGGTGAGCGTGATGTCGCAATTCTTGCATCGCAGGCTCTCACCGCAGCTTCGGCAAAGCACGAACGACGAGAAGCCGCGGCGGTTGAGCAGCATCATCGTCTGCTCGCCGCGGGCGTGTGTTTCTACAACAGCCTCGGCGAGCTTGGGCGAGATGACGACGTCTTTGCCCGCACGCTTGAAGACCTCACGCATATTGATCAGCTCGACCTCGGCCAATGGCCGACCGCCGATTCGCTCGGGCATTCGGAGATAATCGTACTTGCCGATGCGGGCATTATTGTGAGATTCGAGCGAAGGCGTGGCCGAACCGAGGACGATGACCGCACCGGCCCGATGTGCCCGCATTACGGCGACGTCGCGGCCGTGGTAGAAAGGCGATTCATTTTGGCGGTATGAAGCGTCGTGTTCCTCATCGACGATTATCAGTCCGGGATCGGCAAGCGGGGCGAAGACGGCCGATCGGGTGCCGATGACGATCCTCGCCTCGCCGCTGCGGATCCGCCGCCATTCATCGAACCGCTCGCCGGCAGAAAGGTTTGAGTGGAGGATCGCCACCTTTTGGCCAAAGGCGTCACGCAGCCGGCGGGAAAAGATCGGTGTAAGTGCGATCTCCGGCACGAGCATCAGTGACGACAGGCCATCCTCAAGTGCTCGCCGCATCGCTCGAATATAAACCTCGGTCTTGCCGCTGCCGGTCACGCCGTGGAGCAAAAAGGCCTTGAATGTCTCGCCGCTGAGCGCTGACGTGATCTTGTCCAGAGCTTCGTGTTGATCGGACGTTAGTGTAAGCTCGGCAGGTGCGAGTTCCTCGTAGCCCGAGAGCGGGTCGCGGATCTCTTCGCCAACGAAGACCTCGAGAAACCCTTTTTTCGCTAGCGTCGTGATCGGTGACGAACTAACGCCGGCCAGCTCAAGAAGATCGGTGAAGAACATCTCACCGCCGCTTTCTTTTACGAGAGAAAGAATTCGCAGTTGCTGTTCATTGAGATCATCTTTGCCGGCAGAACTTTCTGCGCTTAAACGCACGGCCTTTCTTCGTTTCGGCTTCACCCTTGCTTCAACCGTGGTTTCCGCGGCAATGACGAATCCCGCCTTTGTCAGCTCGCGTAAAACCCCAGAAGCTGAGCGGCCCGCGTCCTTGAGCAGTTCGCTTTGCAGGACCGCGTCATTCCTTTGCAGAGTTTCAAGCAGCTTGTGTTTGATCGTGCCTTCGGTTTTTATCTGCTTTAGTTCGAGACGGCCTTTCTCTGTGATCGAGAGTGAGCGTTCGACGGTAACGTTGATCCCGGCTGGCAGTGCAGCTTTGAGCATTTCGCCCCATGACGCGATGTAATGATCCGCGGCCCAGCGGGTCAACTCGAATATTTCCGGTGTGATCAGCGGCTCCTCGTCCTCAAGCGAGATTATCGGCCGCACCTGATCAGGCGAGAGCGAGCCATCGGCTGGTAGGCGTTCTGGAAAGCCGGTTATGTACCCTGTAAAACTGCGCTTTCCGAATGGGACAACCACACGGGCGCCGAGCTTCGCAACCGCCTTCATCTCAGCGTCGATCCGATAGGTAAAACCATGGCGAACCGGTAGAGGCAGGGCGACCTCTAAATAATCATGTGAGGAGCTTTCCGGTGCTTGTGACATTTCGAGAAAGGGCAATCGAGATGATAACCTATGGCAAATTTCTCGCCAATGCCGGAGCACGGAGACTATGAAATCGTTCGAAGAACTTGACCAAAAACCCAAACGCAATCTCGCGGGACTTCTTGTCGGCGGAGTCGTCGGCCTCGTACTTCTCGGCGTTGGGATCTGGATACTGACGCTTCAGCCTTCGATCGAGGAGCAAAAAGTTGCCGTCATCGAAGGGGCATATAAAGAGGGAAGTCCGGAGTTTGCGACGCTCACGAACGACATAGTCATCTCAACCAGCCGCGACACGGTGGAATCGCCAAACGCCTTCGGCACCATTTCGATGTTCATCCGCGGGACGGTTAGGAACAAGGGAACGCGGTCGATAAACGGGCTTGAGATCAATGTTGCCGTGCGAAATACGGAAGGTCAGGTGCTGAAAGAGAAGCGGCTTCTGGCAATTCCTGCCCAGCACGCCCGTCTCGATCCGGGCGAGAGCGTCACGGTGAACTTAACCATCGACGGCTTCAGGCAGAACGATGACCGAGCGGATATTCGCTGGAAGGTGACGGCCATCCGGACCGAATCACCGCTCTAATTCTCGGCAGGCGTTTCGACAAAAAGATCTTCAAGCGATTGCTTGACCGGGAGAACGGAGATCAGTGTGCCGGAGTTATCGCGGATGGTTCGGAGCACGGCCTCGATAGAGTCTTCGCTTGCAACTTCGATTGCTATTCCATTCGGTTTCCCGGAAACAAAGGCGCCCTTACTCAGAGCCTCGATCTGTGCAATAGCGGCAGGTGATAGGCCCGAGGCAATTATTTCAAAGCCGCCGCGGCTGGCGTCGCGGCTGAGAAGTTCTTGCAAATCGCCGGTCGCAAAGAGTCTGCCTTTTCGTAAGATCGCGACCTCATCGCAAAGAGCTTCAACGTCCGAAAGGATGTGCGTTGACATAAATACGGTCGTCCCTTTCGCCTTGAGCCCGGCAATAAGTTCGCGGATCTCGCGGCGGCCGACAGGATCGAGACCGCTCATTGGTTCATCGAGAAATACGATCTCGGGCTCGTTGATCAGAGCCTGAGCAAGCCCGACACGCTGTTGCATTCCTTTCGAGAATTTGCGGAGCTGCCGCTTCCATGCGACCTCCTCGAGCCCGACCGCGTTCAGCAAATCCTCTGACCGCGAACTCCGCACCGAGGCATCAAGCCCGAAAAGCTGACCGAAATAGTCAAGTAATTCGAGCGGCGTAAGATAATCGTAAAAATAAGGGTTCTCCGGGCAATAGCCGATCCGCGAACGCATTTTTACGTCATCGATCGGTGAACCGAGGATCTTCGCACTTCCTTCGGTCGGGAAGAGAAGGCCCATCAAGATCTTGATGGTCGTCGTTTTCCCGGCACCGTTTCCGCCGAGAAAGCCAAAAATGCCGCCGGGCTTGACGCTGAGGCTCAGGTCGTCAAGAGCCCGTACCTTCCGCTTTCGCCAGAAGCCGACCTCATAATCCTTCGAAAGTCCTTCGATCTCAACAATGTTCTCCATATCAAAAAGGTCTAGTTGAGCTGCTTGGGAATTCTTGTATCCGCGTTAAGTATCGCCCGGCAATCAACGGCTTGCAGGCGGTAAGGGAAGCCGAGAGGATCGGCAAGGTCGCCGCTCGGATCGAGTCGGAAAGTTCGCCCGTCCGGCAACTTTGCCTCGCGAAGTGACGGAATGATCTGCCGCAAAGACACCGGGCATTTTCCGGTTCGTTCAACCGTTGACAGGAGAACCGCGTTTATCGCATCAATCTCGTCAAGTGCATCAAGTTCCAAAAGTCGAAGCTCGGCATTCTCCCGCGACTGCTGATCCTCGGCCTGGTCGCGCATCTGTATATAGATCTCGCGGGCAGTCTCGCGGCTGCCTCCCTGCGTTTTCATCGCTGCAACCATCTGTCGCATGAACGGCGGAGCCCCGGCGATCTTCGAACCTCGATCATAAGTCTCTGCAGCTTCTTCGAAGCGCTTCTGACGCCAATAAATATAGCCAAGATATTGGTACAGCCGCCAGCTTTCCGGGTTTGACTTGATACCCTTTTTCGTCAAGGCTATCGCCTGTTCGGGGTCGACGGCAGGAAGCACGATCGAGCCATAAGAAAATGCCGCCATGAACCGCGGGTCCAGATCGGTCGCATTATCGAGGAGCGGATAAAGCAGCCGCGGGTTGAGCGGCCTTAGATCTTCGACGTTTATGAATTCCTCTTCACTTTTTACGATCTTGTCGCCGATATATTGCAGCGAGCGCATCCAGTACCAATCGGCAAGCAGACCCTCAGAACCGAGTGTCCACCCGCGAAGCTTCTTTCCCTGAAATTCGAGATCCGCATCGGCGTATTCGGCGGAAAGCTGCGGACGGCTCTCGGCCGCACGTGCCGAAACGAACGCAGACGCGACGAGGCACAAAAGGACCGTAAACGCGATGGCGAAGGCTGAGCTTCGAAACTTTGGTGCAGTTTTTGATGACATCTTCTAAGTGAGAGTGGCAAGAGACAAGCTACTTAAAATTTCGCCTCTGAAAGACCATCACGGCCACTCCAAGTAAAACAGCGATATATAGCAAGGCGTAAAGTGCCGAATAGCCGAGCATATCCCTGCTCGGCACCAAACCGGCCGCCGCCTCGGTCCGAAATGTGAATAGAGACAAATTCGGAAGCATGAAATAGATAGCGTCAAAAACTACTTTCGTCACTTGAGATCCCAGCGTTGCCCCGAGGTCGCGGAGAGACGAACTCAGATGTCCGATCACGAATACGAGGAACGAAAGCAATGCGGAAAGTGCCGGCGATGAAAAGGTCGAGAAAAGCATCGCGACACCCGTGATGATCATCAGTTCAAGAAAGATGAGAAAGAGCGCAGGCCAGATGTTTGCGGCCAACGTATTTGAACCGACGAAAACCAATGCTAGCGTCAGTCCAACCCCCATTACAGCGACGTTCAGGGCAAGTGTCAGGCAAAGCCCAAGGTACTTCCCGATAATGAACTCAGACCGCCGGACAGGTTTGCTGAAGATCGAATACACAGTCCGTTTTTCTATCTCCTTTGACACCAGGCCCACGCCGGCGAATATCGCAATAAAGACTCCGAAAAAGAGCATCGCCGTAAGTCCAATGTTTACGATGGTCCGGCCCTCCTGACCGTCGGTCAGATCTTTGAGAAGGATGGCGCTGGCAATTACGAGCAACGCAAAGATCACGAGGTTATAAAGTATCCGGTCACGGATCGCCTCGCGAAAAGTGTTTAGAATTATTGGGAAAACGGTTCGTGTCATTTGCAGCAACAAACAACTGTCGGGCTTACCTGCCGGCGGACAGGTATCTTGAAAGGAATACTAACATACGCGGCTGCTAAATTTAGAGCCAATCCGTCTGCGTCATGGCAACCGACTTGCCGGGCCGATCTGTTCGTCAGCATAGGCGTAGATCGCATTGTTTGGTAGAAGGTCGGCCGGCGGAGTTGAATCGCCGACATCTTTTGCCCGAAGGTGAGCTTTCAGCATCCCCTCGCGGATGAGAGTTTCCCAGCCGTTAGCCTGCCTCGCGTCGATCGCACGGGCTGCCTCGAACTGCTTAAGGGATGAGTCGGCTTTGCCGCTTGCCTCGAGAACAAGAGCGTACCGAACCCTCATGAAAACCGACCGCGGGAAAATGCTGATGGCCTCGGCCAACGTGAGTTCGGCGTTCTCGAGATCGCCGTCAAGCTCATAAGCTTTCGAGAGCATCGAGTACGTGACCGTAACGCCAAGCCCAGTATCGATGGCCTTTCGAAATAGAGCCGCTGCCCTTTGGTTTTCTCCACCGCGTCCGGTTCGGCCTGCATAGGCGAGATAGGCTCCCGTGTTTTCGGGATCAAGACCGATGGCTGTGTGAAAGTACGCCTCGGCCTCGGTCGCGGATCGAGCCTTCTCACCGAGCAAAACATAGTATTGGCTCGCTCCCGAAACGAGCGACAGCAGGAAGAGGGCCGCAAAGGGAACAACGGCAAGCTTCTGCAGCCGCGCCGCAAAGCTCTCCGACAAGAAGTTTGTCCGTTGCACACTGCGGCCAAGCATGCCAATTGAGCGAATGAAAACGGCCAGGACAAGAAAGAACACGACACCATTCTGAAATGCACGAAATGAAAACGATGTGAATGCAGAACTGACCGCAAACGCAACAAGCCCGCCAGCCGAACCGAGCATGATCGGTGAGATACGGCCTTTTCTGTTCCACAACGCCTTCGCCAGCACAGCCGCGAACCACAGCGAGCACGCAAGCATGAAAAGTACACCGATGATCCCAAACTCGGCTGCTATCTGCAGATATTCGTTATGCGCACGCTGAACCAAATAGTCTTCCGCGATCGCGAGGTCTGCGTCTTCAGGATGGGAAGCTGCGTACCGTTGGCGTGCCTCATTGAACCTAACGCCGAAATTGTCACCACCGACACCGAGAAAAGGGTTGTTGCGGATCATCTCTACCGCGACCTTCCACGTGAAGATGCGCATCGTCGAGGTCGAGCGGGTCGGATCAGCTGAGCCGGAAATGTACTCCGTCGTTGATGGGATGGCTGTTAGATAGGCGGTGCCGAACTGAACTGAGATCGTTATTGCAGCAAAAATGGCGAGTGTTGCGATCGTCCGTACGCGACTTGCTCTGCGACCGAAAAGGAGAATGCCTGTGAAGACAAGGAGAAACCCTGCTGATCCCGAGACGAACGCCGCTTTGCTCAGCGAGAGCATCGCTATCAGCCACGCTGCAGCGGCAAAGACACCGATGAGTACGGCGCGGCGTTGATTCGTGTCCGCAAGTGCACAGCCGAGCATCAGAGGCCCTGCTGTAACCGCCATCTCGCCAAAACGGGCGTAACGGATACGATAGGCTCCTTCGAATGCGGCGAAACTTTCAAAAGTTAACAGGTCGAAGATGCAAAGTGCAAACACAGCCACTGTCGCCACGATGAGAGGGCAAAGAACGGCCCTCAGCGAACCGCTGATCGAGATCCACCGGAATGCAAAGTAGAGAATGCAGAAATAGCAGAGCCAGACCAGAGCATGGTGCGTTGCAGCGATCGGAAACTCGGCCCACGCGATGGAAAGAGCTGAATATAATGCGAATGCCAAGACGGCGCCAAACATGACCCGTTGAAGCTCTGTTGTTTTTACCGATTCAATAAAGAGAGGTCGTTTGCGGATCAAAAGGACAAGCGAAACGATCACTAGTACGGTCGAGATAGCGAACTCGGCCTTCCACGGCATTGATGGAACGAATGAAGGCCTCGGTACCGGAATCATCAAGCTGACCAAAGCCAGTCCGAGAAAAACCGGGAAAACCTCCAAATATCGCCGGTTACCGCTTGAGACGTTTTCCATTTGTTTAGCCGGAAGTTAGATCTGCTTTTAACCCAAGTCAACTTACTTAGGGAGGATCGACCGATGTAAAGATAGCGTTTTTTGGGGGAAGTTGGAAAGGAAAAGGGCGAGAATCCTTGCGGAATCTCGCCCTTGCTAAGCTAAATAATTAACACTAGTTCGATAGCGGCGTACCGGCTGCGATCGACGTAGCATCGAAGTGCGTGCCGAGGTTCGCGGCCTGAGCGTCAGCAACGATGACACCCGCTGTTGCGATACCAAAGCGACGGGTTCCCGACTGCGTGATACCCGAAGCCTGTGACGGACGAGCCGAGAAGTAGAATATAGCGGGCTGAGCGGTGGTTCCTACTTCACGGTCGCCAACGTAGTCATAGCCACTCTTGGTTCCCGAAGCGAGAACGCTGTCAACGAGGTTGACTGCCGCCATTTCCGACATCGGGGTCGTGCCCGGCGTACCGGCCGTACCAGCGAACTGACCATTACCAGAGGTTGACTGATAGGTCATCTGTGCTCCGTGAAGCGTACGGAGGGACGAAATAGCTGAACCTTCGTTAGCCGAGCGGCGTGCCGCCAGCAGGTTCGGGATGGCGATCGCGGCGATGATGCCGATGATCACAACAACGATCAAAAGTTCGATAAGCGAGAAACCTTTCTGATTTTTCATTTCTGATTCACAATCTCCTAGATTTTTGGGTTCGATTCGAGTATTCACCTTTCCCAGGCGAGACTATGTAAATCAATAGCTGTGCCAAAGACGTCGATATGGAGCGTTGCCCACTTAACTAATTGAAAATATGGGGGTTATTAGAGGTTGCGTGACGGGCGGGGAATTCTATTGAAGCAGCCTTTGCAAGGGGATTTCACAGATTTTGGTAATGTCAGGCTGACAAAAACTGTCAAATGGGATCAATGGAGACAAAAAAAGGCCGATGCGGGCCCTCTTTGATCAATCGCCATTTCGCATTTGGGCGGAGAGCGCCCGGATGTTGTGTTTATCTAGAAGATGTCGGAGGGAACGTACTTGCAACTGGAGCAGATCGGCGGCCTTCGTTTGATTGCCCGATGTCATCTTTAATGCCTCAAGCACGTAGGTCTTTTCAAGATTGTCGAGGTGGGCGGAAAGGTTTAGCCCAGAATCCGGAAGGTCAAACTCTGCCTTAATGCGTTCCGGATTATAGTTCGTTATGTTGTCCGGGAGCCGCTCGGGCTGGATCTCGTTCCCGCGTTCAAGGGCGACGGCACGCTCGATCGTGTGCTCTAGTTCGCGGACGTTGCCGCCCCAAACGTAGTCCTCAAGCATTTGCATAGCCTTCGGTGAGATGGTCAGTTGCCGACCCGACTGTTCGCAGAACTTGTTAATAAAATGATTGGCTAGTTCGGGAATGTCCTCGCTTCGTTCGCGGAGCGGCGGCAGAACAATTGGGATTACAGAGATCCGGTAGAACAGGTCCTCACGGAAGCTGCCATCGAGAGACATCTGTTTAAGGTCGCGGTTTGTTGCGGCCACCACTCGGGCATCAATAACCAGTTCATCGTGTGCACCAACGGGGCGTACTCTCTTTTCCTGGAGCACGCGTAGGAGCTTGACCTGCATTGCGGGCGACATCTCGCCGATCTCGTCGAGAAAGATGGTCCCGCGGTTTGCGGCCTCAAAGAGGCCCTTGCGGTTGGTATTCGCTCCTGTAAAAGAGCCCTTAACATAGCCGAACAGTTCGGATTCGAGCAGGGTTTCGGTAAACGCCCCGCAATTTATCGAGATAAATGGCCGTTCGGCCCGCGGGCTGAGGTCGTGGATCGCCCGGGCGACGAGTTCCTTACCGGTGCCACTTTCGCCCGTGATGAGCACTGTCGACTGCACCTCGGCGACGGTCTCTATCATCTGATAGATCGCCTGCATCTTTTGCGAGCGGCCGATGATGTTACTAACGCTTCCGCGATCACGCTGTGCACGCTTGAAGGCTCGGTTCTCATCAATGAGTTCCTGCTTTTCGAGCGTCTTCCGAACGATAAGTTTTAGTTCCTCGACATCGAAAGGCTTCTGAATGAAATCATCGGCGCCAAGCTTGAACGCCTCGCGAGCGCTGTCAACGGAAGCATAGGCGGTCATGAAAATGATGCCCGTATCCGGCTGGGTCGAGCGCAGTTCGCGGAGCATCTCAATGCCGTCCATGTCCGGCATCATCACATCGGAAATGATAAGATCGGCGGGCTCTTCAGCAAGGAGTTCAAGGGCTTCGCGCCCATTAGAGGCAGTCCGGAGGCTATGGCCTTCGCCCTCGAATATCAGGGTAAGCAACTGACGGAAGCTTTGTTCGTCGTCAACGATCAATAGATTTGGCATCTTTGAAGCGGGTCAAGTTTAACTTTAACAAAAGGATGGAGAAGAGCGTCGGAAAACCAACACAACCCCTATTGTCACAGAAAAGGGCACGTCCTTTCAAGTAAAATCTATTTTTCGCCCGGCGAAACGACCAGAAGATCGGCTAACGGCGTTTCGCCCGCGACACCGCTGAGTTCATTTTTCGAGTGTTCAACCGGCGTTTTCTTTCCGACCGGCAACTCAATGGTGATGGTTGTTCCCTCGCCGTCCGCACTGCGTACGTTTATGGAACCATTATGGTCGCGGACGATCTGATAAACGATCGAAAGCCCGAGTCCTGTGCCGCCCGATGTTGACTTTGAAAATGGCTCGAACAGCTTCTCTACCTGCTCGGGCGGCATGCCTGAACCATTATCGGCAAATTTGATGCGAATCTTATCAAACGGAAGCCGCTCGACCTTGATCTGCAGTACGCCGCCCGATGGCATTGCGTTTATGGCGTTCCGCGAAAGGTTCCAAAAGACCTGCTTCAACTGAGTTTCGTCGGCTGAAAGAAACACCGGCTCGGGTGGGATATCGAGATCGAATGAATGCTCCGGCTTTACGTCCGGCCCATGTTTGAGCAGAACGACGGTGTCGCGGATCGCATCGTTAACATCGATCTCAACAAAGTCGCCCACTTTCGGCTTAGCGTAGTTGAGAAAATTCGTGATTATGGAGTTAAGCCGATCAGATTCGCGGAGGATTATTCCCATCAGGTCGGCCTGAACAGATCCGGGCTCGGTCTTGGACTCCAACAATTGGATCGCTCCACGCATTGCTCCGAGCGGGTTCCTTATTTCATGTGCAAGTCCGGCACCGACCCTACCGACCGCTGCGAGACGGTCTTTGCGGCGAACGCTTTCCTCCATTGAGCGGATCTCGGACAGATCCTGAAATGAGAAAATGTAACCCGTGGGTTCATTATCCTCCGAACGCAGCAGGGAAACGCTGTATCCGACGTGGACGGCGAAGCCATCAGGCGTCCGAAGATCGGTCTCAAACCGCGGAAGCTGTTCATTTGCGGTGATGGTTTCTGAAAGGCGAATTTGTTCGCGAACATCGCCAAAAAGCTGCGTGATCGATCTTCCGGCGAGGCCCTCGAGGTTCTGTCCGATCATCTCCGAGGCAGCGGCATTCGCTGTGTAGATGGTGCCGTCCCGGTCGGTAATGATCAGTCCGGATCTGATGGATTCAACAATTCGCTCATGGAGAGCTCGCAGATCGGCTAGCGACTTTGCCGTTTCCTTGAGCGTCTCCCCGGAGAGCCGCCGGTCTGCGAGCCGTGAGGCAAGCAGGCCAACGGCGAAGAAAGCAACTACGTTAAAGCTTACGATCTGAATACTCTTTGAAAAGGTTGGCTCCGGCCCCACAGTTTCAAGGAGCCCGAAACGGAACACCAACTCCATAAGCACGAACAGAAATGAGCAGCCGACAGCTGTTAAGAGAGTTTCGAGTGGACGCAAGTAGATCGATGTCACACCAATAAGAATGATGTAAAGCGTGACATAGGGCGACGAAATGCCGCCGGTCATAGAGACCAGCCAGGTAATGAGAATGGCGTCTGCGAGAAACTGAAGGCGGATCTGTACACTTTCCGGGGCTCGAAGTGCGAAAAGGAACAGAAAAGCGATGCCTACAGAAACGGAGGAAATAAGGATCGCAATCGGAGCACGAGGCATCTCAGCAAACGACACACCAAGCCCGCCGCTGTACCAAAACCAGCCGGAGACCAATAGCACGAAGATCGTGATGAAGCGCCCAAGAATCAGCCGAAAAATCGGTGAACTCTGCAGATTGTTTGCGAAGGGCGTTTTTTCGTTTAAACTAACCATGCCCGCATTCGTAAGATCACGCTGCCTTTTTCATTGTTTTGGATTCCGATACACGAGCGCCACGACATCATCGGATCAAGAGAACGGTCCGGGAACTCGTGCTCGGGACGACTTGAAACCTCGGGAGAGATCGCCCGGTCTGTCGTCAAATATGAAAGTTATCACTATTTGCAGAACAATCGTAGTCAATATCGGCTCAGTACCTCCGGTCGAGACGGTCAATTGCGTTGCGCTAGGCTAACCCTGGATCTCAATGGCACTTCGATTTGAACGAAAAATTCCGTTGGTACTTTTTGTTGTTTTTCTGGTCTTTGCGGTCCTTGGTTTCTTCTTTTATCAAGCGACGGCCTCGGCCAGGGACATCCGCGAACGAGAAGAGCGGACACGAATTCTTCTCCTTGACCTCGAATCCGTTGTGGCCATAATGACGGATGCCGATGCGGACGTCCGCGGCTTTATTCTCACCGGAAACTCGACATATTCAGACCGTTTCGCTTCGAAGAAGCGGCAGTCGGATGCGATCCAGTCACGGGTCGAGCAGGCGTTCGGGCAGGCCTCGGAGATCTCGCACCTTGTCTCAAAGCTTTCGGCGAGTGCTCAAGACTTCTGGTCGAAAAGCGCTTCAAAGATCGAGCGGCGAAAGATAGAAGGGCCGGCTGCGGCGTTCACTGAGCTGTCCGTGACCGAGACCAAGGAGCCGCTCGATAATTTTCGTGCTGCCGCCAATGAGTTAAAGGCGTTCGAGTTAAACGCGGCTGCCGAGCGTGCAGCTGAATTTGACCTCCGGCTTCGCGTCAGTATCTGGGTACTTATCTTGTCGGTCTTCGCCGGGATAGCTTCGCTGATACTTGCGAACTTTCTTGTCTTTTCCGAAGGGAAGCGAAGGGCACTGGCGGAAGGCGAACTGATCGAGGTAAATAAGGACCTCGAACATCGGGTCGAGATCAGAACCGAAGAATTGCGGGCGATGAATGACGAACTCACCTTCGCCGCGACCGAACGCGAAGATCTTTTGGCAAAGGAACGCGTAGCAAGGGAAGATGCCGAGATCGCCAATCGCGTTCGGGATGAATTCATGGCCGCAGTTTCGCACGAACTTCGGACGCCGCTTAATTCTATCCTCGGCTGGGCGAGGCTGCTCCGCGAAGGAAATCTTGAAGAAGAACAATCGCGAAAGGCACTCACGACGATCATAAAGAACTCGGAGCTTCAGAATAAGCTTATCGAGGATCTGCTCGATGTTGCTCGGATCGTATCGGGCAAGCTCCAGATCGAAAATGGCAGAGTTGCTATCGTTGAGGTTGTCGCGCAAGCGGCCGACAGCGTTCGCCCTTCGGCGGAAGCGAAACGTCATGAATTAGTCGTCAATATTCAGGAAGGCTCAGACGAGATCGCCTTGAACGGCGACGCAAATCGCCTCGGCCAGGTCGTCACGAATCTGCTGGCAAATGCTATCAAATTCACACCGGACGGCGGCCGAATTGACCTTAACCTGAAACACGAGAATGGCCGCGTTGAGATCGAGGTGACCGACACCGGCATTGGGATCAGCGAGGAGTTCCTACCTATGGTCTTTGAAAAGTTTAGACAAGACGGCTCGTCTGAAAATCAGAAAGGCCTCGGACTCGGGCTTGCGATCGTCCGGAATATTGTCGAACTGCACGGCGGTTCGGTGATGGCCATCAGCAAGGGGCGAGGGCACGGGACAACGTTTCGGGTCATTCTCCCGACCGCAGAGACATCCCCAGAATAATATCAACGGCCATGCCGATGTCGTCAGCGATCAGGTCAGGTTGGCGTTCAAGCGCCGCAGCAACCTTGGCTCCGTATCCAGTTCTTACGAGAGCCGTTCGCAACCCCGCGTTGAATCCCGTTTCTATATCCAAGAGCTTGTCGCCGATCATCCAAGAGTTAGCGGTATCGACTGCTGTTCCGTTCAGGCTCGCTTCGATCATCCCGACATTCGGTTTACGGCAACGGCAGCCGGCATCGGGCATGTGAGGGCAAAACTGAAACCCTGAAATTAGCCCGCCAAGTTCCGACTGAAGCCGATCGTGGATCGCACTGACTTCCGACTCGCCAAAGAACCCGCGAGCGATCCCTGATTGATTGGTGACCACAAAAAGTTCGAAGCCAGCATCACGGAGCCGCGAAAGTGCCTCGGCCGTTGAAGGAAGCAGCCGCATGTCTTCAACCCGGGAAAGAAAGTCCACTTCCTCGATCAATGTCCCATCGCGGTCCAAGAATACCGCCTTTTTAAGCTCGTTCGTCATTGGTGCAAATTGGTCAACCGTTAGATCTGTTTGACTTCAAAATTTCGAGAACCCGCTTTCCGACCGCATTGGGTTCGATCGCCGTCATGCATCGGTGATCGATCGGGCAATCGCGGAGCATACACGGCGAGCAATCGACCGGAACACGAACCACTTCGGCAAGCGGCGAAAATGGCCGGGTGGTGTCCGGATTTGTAGGGCCGAATATGACAAGTGTCGACGTTCCGACCGCGGCGGAAATATGCGCTAGGCCCATATCGTTGGAAACGAAAACATCAGCCACAGCAAGCAAAGAGACAGCATCCTCAAGCGACGTCTTACCAACGACATTTACCAACCCGGAACCGGATAGCGTTTCGACCTCTTCCGCGACATCGATCTCATCGCTCGAGCCCATTAAAACGACGTTCGCTGCTCTCGCTGTTATCAATCCCGAAGCCAGATGGGCGAAACGTTCGGCCGGCCAACGCTTTGCTCTTGAATTCGTCGATCCGCAGCCAAGAGCGACGATCGGAAGTCCGGAATCGCAACCAAGGCTTTCGAGAAATTCGCGAGCCTTCGCTTTCCTTGCAGCCGACACCGCGATCGAAATGTCCGGAGGTTCGGCGGCGGCATCAACACCTCCGGCAAACGCCGTCTCGACCGCTTCCACCAGATTCAGGTAATAGTATATTTCGTGCCGCGTGGATTTCCATGCAGGGATGGCGATTCGGTCGGTAAGTAAAAACCCGCGCATCTCTTTATCGTATCCAAAGCGACGCGGGATCTTTCCAAGCCACGGCAATGCAGCTGAGCGAAATGAATTGGGGAACATTACCGCTACATCGAATTGACCGCGGCGAATTCGTTCTGCTTCGTCTCTGAGGTCGTTGAGGCCTTTGTCGGTGGTCTGAAAGGGAATTATCTCATCCAGAAAATCGACGTCCCGAAAGATGCCCTCGGCCCATTTTCGGCAATGGAGGGCGATGTGAGCATCGGGAAATGCCCGCCGAAGGTGACGCATCGCTGGGATGGTCATAACGGCATCGCCGATCCAGTTCGTGCCGCGGACTAGTATTCTCATTGTGCGGCGGCCTCGCTATCAGCCGGTGCGGCGAAGAGGGTTTTTAGGCCGGTTTCGTTATCTATCTCAGGCGACCAATCAAGTTCCTGTGTGACGCGGCCGATGTCGGAGACATAGGTGAAAGGCGTCGGGTCCGGCAAGGGATCACCGATCACAGCTTGAAAGCCAGAGACCTGTTCGAGCAGTTCGACCAGAGACGAGAGAGCGATCGCATTCTTCGGTCCGCCACCGAGATTGTAGGTGCCGTGTCGGATGATCGAGTCGATAAAGGCCCTACAGGCTTTGGCAAAGTCATCGACGTGCAGTAGATCACGAACTGGACGCCCCGTTCCCGGAAGCCTTATAGGCCTGCCTTGGTCGAGACAATCCGCATAGTGGCCAACGAAACCCGGCGTGTTGCCCTCGGTCGCCGGAGCGTAAACGGTCGAAAGCCGGAAGATGCATGACCGAAAATTTCTCAGGTGTGAGTAATAATCAACGTAGTGCTCGGCAACTAGTTTCGACCATTCAAGCGGCGACTGCCCGGAGTAAAGAGTTGGGCAAGTTTCGGGAACCTCACGAAAGTTATCGGCAAAGCGGCCGTAAACATCTTTGGTCGACGCGAAAATGAAAACGGCATCTTTTCGCATCACGCGAAGCAGATTAACCGTGCCGTCAACGTTTGTCAGAAAAACCTCTTCGGCCGAATCGTGCGATTTATCCATCGAGGCGGCAAGGTGGATGACCACATCATAATCCGCGGCCATTTGAGCATCCTGAAGGTTTAGAATGTCGAGGCCCGACCGCCGTGAAAGGTCATCCGCACCAAAAAACGAGCGCAAATGTGTGCCCAAATAGCCGCTGCCGCCTGTTACGAGTATCTTCATTTGACCGAAATTGCTAGACACTATGCGAGCAAAACCTATAGAATTTTACTAGGCACTCGCCGCAAATGCGAACCGTGCCATTCCCCCGCCGCTCAAACAATGCCGGATCCATTCGATAAGCGAAGCAGCCGCTCCAAACTTCCACCCAAAGGTTGGGTTAAAAAGTACCGACCCGGTGCCGTGGCTTTTCGCGCCGACCCGCTGCCTTGGCACCGACGTTTTCTCAACGTTCTATTCAACAGATGGACGTTCGCGATAACCGGCTTTCTCGTGGTGGTAGGGTTTTTGACCTTTACTTATTTCTGGTTTGAGTACTCCGACAGGATCGACCGTCGGCTGCTGAGCGGCGACGTGTTCACATCGACAGCCGGCATTTACTCTTCACCCAAGGTATTAAGAAAAGGCGAGGCAATGTCCTCGCTCGACTTGGTTGAGTATCTCAAAACCGCCGGTTACATCGAAAGGAACAACAAGGCGGACGCTGACCGAAGCCGCTACTCCTTTGACGGAAACGAGATGTTGGTCGAGCCCGGCGAGACGGCGGTCATCGATGGCAAGCGGAACTTCCCGAACCTACGCATTCGCTTTTCGAAAGATAACAAGAGCGTCGATTCCATTCTTGACCTTGATGCGGGAACCGAGGCGGCACAGGCCTTTCTTGAGCCAAAGATGCTTAGCACGATCGCCGGCGAGGGCGACGGCCGGCGTCGGACGGTCAAATTCGCGGACCTGCCGCCGCATCTGATCAAGGCGATAACGGTCACGGAGGATAGGGCATTCTTTGACCATTATGGCGTAAATTTCCGCGGCATTCTCCGAGCACTCTGGCAGAGGTATGACGGCGAAGACGATTCGCCGATCGCCAATCAAGGCGGTTCGTCGATCACACAGCAACTCGTCAAAAATCTTTTTCTGACGAACGAACAGACGCTCGAGCGGAAGGCCAAAGAGGCGTTCATGTCCGTGATCCTTGAAACGCGGTTAACGAAGGAAGAGATCTTCACGCTCTACGCAAATCAGATCTATCTGGGGCAGCAGCTTGGCGTTTCGATCTACGGCGTCGGCGAGGCCTCGAACGCTTATTTCGGCAAGGACGTAGCTCAACTAACGCTGCCCGAGGCGGCTTTTCTGGCAGGCATTCTGCGAAGCCCGAACCGCTATAGCCCGTACAAGAATCCTGAGCGGGCCGAGGAGCGGAGAAATCAGGTCCTGATCTCGATGCTTGAGGCTGGCGAGATATCGCCGCAGCAGTTCGAGCAAGCCAGGCAGGTCAAGCTCGAACTCAAGGAGATAACCAGCCGTCGTGACCTTCAGGGCATGCCGTATTTCTCGCAGTACGTGATCGATACATTGCCGAGCCTTATTAGCGACCCGGAGGCTCTTCAGCATTTGCGAGTTTACACATCGATCGACCCTGATCTGCAGAGGATCGCGTACGAGATCGTTAACCGGCGAATAGATCGGCTTGAGAAGTTCTTCAAAAAAAGGGAGCCGGGAAATCTCAACGCAGCGTTGGTATCCATAAGGCCGAAGACGGGCGAGATCGTTGCGATGGTCGGCGGAAGGGATTTTCTGCAGAATCAATTTAACCGGGCGACGAGTGCGATGCGACAGCCGGGCTCGGTCTTTAAGCCTTTTGTTTACGCAGCGGCGATCAATTCGGCGTATGAGCCGGCGACCCGTGTCTTTACCGCGGCAAGTGTGCTCAAAGACGAGAAGAAGATATTCACATTCAACCAAGATACATACTCGCCGAACAACTACGGCGACTATTTCTCGAATCAGGAGATCACTCTCCGCGATTCCCTGGTTAAGAGCAAGAACACGATCACCGTTGACCTCGCGATGCAGGTCAACGTTGGACGGGTGATGAACCTCGCGGCAAAGGCGGGTCTGCCGAAGGTGGAGCGCGCTTATCCATCGATGGCTCTTGGCACGGCCGAGGCGACGCCGCTACAGGTCGCGACCGGCTATACGGCCTTTGCCAATCTCGGCGACCGCGTTCTGCCGATGCCGATAACGAAGATCACCCGCGGTGACGGTTCAACGCGGACACAGCCGACGGTAGATAAGCAAAGTGTGATGCGTCCGGATGTCGCCTACATAATGAACGACATCATGAAAGATGTGATCAGCCGCGGAACGGCGGCGGAGTTGAATGGCTGGGGCTTTCGTAATCAGGCAGGCAAAGCGGCCTATGCCGGAAAGACCGGCACGTCACGCGACGGATGGTTCGTGGGCTATACACCCGAGCTCGTAACGGTCGTTTACGTTGGCTTTGACAACAACGACGACCTCGGGATGAAAGGCTCTGATTCGGCGATGCCGATCTGGGCTGAGTTCATGAAGGCCGCACTTGAGCGGCACCCGGAATGGAACGGCGACTGGGCGATGCCCGCGGGAATCCGCAAGGCGGAGATCGACATCCGAAACGGTTCGCTCGTCAGGGAACTCGACGGAGTCGAAATGGTAGATGCGGAGCCGACGCCGACGGCCTCGCCTACGCCCGGCGATCCGGTGCTTGAAGATCCGGCATGGGCGGTCGAGGAAGTGCCGGAAAAGAAAGAGGTGTTTGTTACAGACGTGCCGGCCGAGTTTCGGAGGGTCGAGCTCTTCATTGCCGGGACAATCCCGGCCCGCAAGCTGATCGAAGTCGATACCGGAATTGACCTCGATGCGGAGCCCTCGCCAACCCCGCTAAGTGGAACCTGGCAAGAGAAGATCGATGGCGAAGAGCCACCCGAAAGGAACCAACCGCCCGTCCCAAGAGAAAGAGCGTTGGGCACATCGCTCGTCGTCTGTCCGCTGACCGGCATGCGGGCCTCCTCGAAGTGCCCGACGAGGGAAGTGCGGGCCTTCCCCGAGGGCTCCGAGCCGAAAGACTTTTGCTCATTCCACCGCTAGTAGGCCGCGGGCAAGAATTGCATCGTGCTTCCAGCGGCCCTGGATCACACCGAACGATTTTCCGTCAGGTGCGAAGCCAAAGCTGAACGCCTCGCCGATCTCATCTGTTCCGAGGTCGTGCGTCAGTACTGCCGCACCCCCTGCGACCGACTGTCGCCAAATGGTGGAACGTCCGGTCGCGGGATCCGCCAAAATGTAAGAAATGTGCTGTCCGTCAACGTGCCATTCTACGTCCACTAATCGGCTGGAGCCGGAAGGCAGTTCAAACGCGCCGAACGTAGTCAAGTTGTCGATCGAGACGACGTTTAAGGACCTCACGGTCGTGCTGAGTTCAGGAAAAGCAACAAATTTTCCGTCGCGTGAGAACTCAAAGAGTGACCGCCGCTCTTCTATAACGGCTTCCTCGGTTCCGCCGTCGATTGCGGCCCGCCAAAGCGAGCGGTTTCGTCCTGAGTGAAAATAGACCCAGCGGCCATCAGGGGTTGCAAATATTGGGTATCCGCCTTCGTTCTCTGTTATACGGGTCAGTCCGCTGCCATCGGTATTCATGCTCCAGATATGAGCCGCTCCAGAGCGATTTGACGAAAAAAAGACCTTGCGGCCATCGCCCGAAACGAGCGGAAACAGATCGTCGGATTTTTCGTTGGTCAATTGTCGTAACGACATTCCGTCAAGGTTCATCACCCAGATTTCGTCATTTCCGCTCGAGCGCGAGGAAAAGAACACTCTGCCATCGGCGGCGATCGACATCGAATTCGCGTCTGCCAAATCACGGGCACCCGCAACCTGACCATCCTGAAAAAACCTGATCTGGAAATCGCGCCGGATCCTACTTGCTACAACGGCGGTCGCCGCCCGATCTATGCTGACCGATGACACGTTCTCGGTTTCGTTCGTCATGGGCCGGACCGAACCCGTCGAGTATTTCACCTGCCAGATGCGATAGTGAATGTTAGGGATTTGGGAAGCAGAGATCAGTATTCCGCTGCGATCGGGGAGCCAGGTCAATTTTCTGATGTTGAAGAACTTTTCTTTAGTGATCTCCCGTTCGGTGCCGGAGTTGATATCAATTTCACGCAGACTGAATTCGTTTGAAGAGTTAGTAGATCGTCCGACGGCGAAAGCGACGGATTGTCCATCGGGCGATATGGCATTGTCGCTGATCCGTAACGGACGCGGCTTCGTCACAACTCGGCGTTGATCGTTGCCGTCAACCCCTGCGATCCACACCGCACAATAGTCATCCTCGAAGTACGAACACCTGACGAACGAGATCTTGTCGCCCAATGGCGATAGGCTGATCCAGCCCTGTGCCTGCTCAATGATCTTCGTCGGAATACCGCCGAAAACGGATACACGATAGATATCCGCCTGTTGGCCATCAGCCAATGGGAATCGGGTGAAGTATATTTGATTACCATCGGGCGAGATCGCCAGTCCGGCATACTTCTGGACCGATGGCGGAACGATCTCGACGTTGTCGTCGCTTTCTAACTGCCGCATCCAGATGCTCTCCTTCCCGCCGTACGAGTTGACGTAGATCACATTCTCGCCATCAGGAGACAATAGTGCGTGCCTCGTCGTACCGTTAGTTGACAAAGTGGTCCATTCTAATCGAGTGTTCAGCTGAAATGTTTCACCGGCAGTGAAACTCCCGCTTCCAAACCAGACCCCGACCAGAGATGCCAAGAAGACAAACCCTAGAAACGTCCGAGTATTCGAGCTTAAAAATGAGGCTTTCTGATTTTGGCCATAGGCTGGCTCATTTACTTGGCGTGTAATGGGCGTAGGAGCATTCTCGAAATGCGGATCTGCCGGATCTGGCTCTAGCCGCTTAACGTCCGCAATAAAGCGATACCCCCGCCGTGGGAGTGTCTCGATAAATCGCGGTTCGCGGGCATCATCGTCTAGTGCAACACGGATCAGGCGGATCGTAAATGCCACGTTGCCATCTTCGACAAAGCTATCGCCCCAGACCACTTCCATTATCCGGCTTTTTTCGACCGTTGTTCCCGAATTTTCGACCAGGATCTCGAGGAGTTGATAGGCTTTCGGCGTGATCGGAAGCGGCTTGCCTCCCCGTAGCAACAGCCGCTCGACGGTGTCAAGATAAAACTCCCCAAACTGAAACCCCTTTGTTATGTTAGACATACGATCCTCAAAGGGTTTTCTAATAGTACTCTAAGCAAGTTCACAGGACTTCTCGGTTTGATTGCCCGTATATTTTATTCACATTAAGAGAATGGACGGATTGTAGCACAAGATACGTTCGGGCCATCCACTATTTTATGAGCTGCAGGACGCACGCTGGCGGTTTGTCACTTCAGCAGGAAGGGAGATCGAATGAAAGCTATCGTTGCAAATGTAATTTTTCTTATCTTGGTTTCTACAGCCGGCTCGGTCGTCGCTCAATTTCCGATCAAAATACCGAAGATCCCCAAGGTCGAGAAGCCTAAAGCCGATCAGCCAAAAACTGAGAGCCGAGGAAAGGAAAACGACCAAGCTGCTCCAGTTGAGCAGTCTGAGACTTCTACTTACTCAACCCCAAGCGGGAAGCAGCCCTATGGCTTCATCCGGACCACCGCAAACGTTCTCTTTGTTCGCGATTCGGTCTACATCCAGGCTGAGACCGGAAAGGAATACTGGAAGTCACCGGGAAAAGGTATAAGCAGTTGGGTTCCAAAGGTCCAGTTCACCGTTTTCTATGACTATAAGGCGGAGCTGCCCTACGTCGCCGAATACACAAATCCAGACGGCTCAGTGTGGTTCAGCGAACCCCTTGAGCTCGGCAATCGTGCCGCGGACCTAACAGTCATGGTAAAGAGCAATCGTGACGTCACTACCCAGATGATCAAAACGAAGTCGACCATTGCGACCGGGATCTATGGTATCAAGATCACCAATAGCGCTTCGGGCGAGGTCGCATTTCAAGGGAAATTCAAGGTTGGCAAATTTCCGATCGAATTTAGCCGCGAGACACGGAACGAATATTATGTCGATCATGATTGGTTAATGCCCATCGGATACGTGTCCTTTCATTTCAGCAATTTCATCGGAGAGGATCTTGGAGTCAATTTTCCTATCCAGGTGGGCATGTGGTTCAAGAAATCACTGGGCTCCACGGATCACGGGCTCGAAGGCCGTTTGTTCTACAAAGGCCAGCAGCTGGCAACGACGAAGCCTAACGAACGCGAAGACCGAGCAAGCGCATTTGCCGTGAATTCGCCGGACCTCCATCACTGGCGGCTTTGGGAATTCCAGTGGAGTAATAAAAGCGACCGGGAAATACATGTTGACAACGGCGGGGAATACCATCGAGATAATATGCCCAAGGCCTTTTTCATCGATAAAAACCCGGGCGAATACACCGTAAAGGCGTATCACAATGGTACTCAGGTCCGCGAGGCAAAATTCACGGTCGGTACTGACGGCAAGATCGTCGACGGTGGCTATCAGAAGCCAGGTTACCTGACCTATCACAAGGTACTCATTCCAGTCACGATAATCGGCACTTCCGAAAAATGGAACGCTACGGCGTGGAAAACCGAGGCATTCTACGGAAATCCGATGACGGGATTTCCGCTTCAGTAAAGCTGTTTCTAGAGCTTGCGAGTCGAAATAGAGTTGCACCACGTACTGCGAAAACTAGTTGAAGGCAAGAGATAAGCCATGAAAAAGTTTACCGTCATTCTGATCATTAGTCTCTTTTTCTGTTACGCAACTACGGCTCAGACGTTGGAGTTGAGCGCTTTCACATTTCAGGGGAGGTTGAATAATAGCGGCGCGCCGGCAAACGGTGTATACGATATGCGTTTCCGTTTGTTTGACAGCCCGACTGCTGGAGTAGAGCAGGGGACTGTTCAGGACGTGGCAAACGTTGTCGCAGTCAATGGCGACTTCACCGTCCTTTTGGATTTTGGCGCGGACGCCTTCAACGGGTTCGATCGCTACCTCGAAATTAGCATTTCGCTGGGCGGTCAGAACAATTATTCAACGCTTTCGCCTCGGCAGAAGCTGACATCGGCCCCGTTCGCCGTGCAATCGGTGAAAGCCAAGGTATCAAGTGATTCCGATCAGCTTGGCGGCGTTGCAGCCGATCAGTATGTTCTGACCGGCGACCCACGTATGTCTGACCCGCGACCTCCGTTGCCTGGAAGCACGGACTATGTTCAGAACACTGGAACACCGCAGCCCGGGGCAAACTTCAACGTGGGCGGTACCGGTTCAGCCGGGATCCTGAACGCTCAGATACAGTTCAGTATCGGGGGGGCACGGATTCTCAGCAATCAAGGAATACGAAACCTGTTCGCAGGGGTCAATGCTGGTGCTATTAACACAGGGACAGACAACACTTTCGTGGGGCACGGTGCCGGATCTAACAATTCTACTGGATCTGACAATTCGTTTTTTGGGACGTTTTCGGGAAACTTTAATACGACAGGCAGTAGCAATGCTTTCTATGGCGACAGTTCTGGGTCATCAAACACTATAGGGAATGAAAATGCCTTTTTTGGGCGCGGCACCGGGAGCTTCAATACAACCGGAAATCGGAATGCTTTCTTTGGCAGAGGTGCCGGAGCTCTGAATAGTGCCGGCAGCGACAATACTTTCGCCGGTATGAACACCGGTTTCTCGAATTCTTCCGGCCAGAATAACTCTTTTTTCGGTCGCTCGTCGGGCGAGTCGAACACAACAGCAAGCCTAAACTCATTCTTTGGTGCATATTCGGGATTTGCTAACACCACGGGAAGCAATAACGCATTCTTTGGCGGGGATACGGGTCGCTCGAACACTACGGGATTTCGAAATTCCTTTTACGGAACCGGGGCCGGATGGGCAAACACATCTGGCAGCGATAATGCCTTTTTTGGGTATCAGGCCGGACTCGGCAATACGAGCGCGGGCTATAACGCATTTTTCGGAGCCGATGCCGGCAGGGCCAATACTGCAGAAGGTAACTCATTCTTCGGCTCCGGTGCTGGAATTTCAAATGTGACGGGACTTGGTAATTCGTTTTTTGGCCGATCGGCAGGTTTTCAGAATACTGGGTCATCAAACACCTTTATTGGAAGCCTTACAGGGGCTAACAATACCGTCGGCAATAACAACGTCTTTATCGGCTCCGGCGCAGGAAACCCGAACACATCGACGCAGGTTAGCAACTCGATCGCTATTGGTACCGGTGTGACGGTTTCGACCAACAATACGATCGTTCTTGGCACAACGGCTCAATCGACACAAGTATTTGGAGCATTGAGAGCAGGCATTTTCAATGGCTTGGCGAGCGTTCCGGCCCTCGATGTCGTAAATAGTGCTGCGGGGGGAGGCGTGGTTGTTCCCAATCTTTACATCCGAACTTTTGCCCAGGGTTCTTCCGGAATTCACCTCTGTTGGAAGGCGGCGACCGACGGAATAACGGCAAATGTGATCACAAACTGCAGTTCGCCGTTTTCCGAGGGAACACAAAAACAAAACATTGAGCCATTCACTCACGGTCTAAGTATTATCAAGCGTCTGAAACCGGTCGCTTTCAAATGGAAAGACAACGGCTCGTTTGACGTGGGATTGAACGCTGAAGATGTCGCGGAAATCGCTCCAGACTTGGTTACGCTTAACGATAAAGGCAAGGTCGTGGAAGTAAAGGAACACAGCTTGAACATTCTCTTTATCAACGCCTTCAAACAACAGCAAGCGCAGATCGAGGAGCTCGCGCAACAAAACAAGGATCTTCAGCGGCAACTTGAGGCTCTCAAGAAGCTCATTTTCTCGGAGAAATCGCTTGACGCGATATGCCGGAAGGAGCCGAAATGAGAGCAAGAGAAGCGATAGTAGTAGGTTCACTACGATCGATTTCCGCTGAAGCTCAAATACCCAGGATCGGAAAGTACGTTGTGCCGCCGAGTGGCGGAACGGGATCGGCCAGTAAATATTCGCTTTAGAGTAGGGTGGGCCCGGTGGTTGCTCACGGCAGCGATCAAAACCCCGGTTACCTCACCTACACAAGGTACTCGTCCCACTAACCATAGTTGGGAATTCCGAAAAATGGAGAACGCAGTCTAAAACCGGAACTTTCTACCGAAGCCAAAAGACGGGATTCTTGTTACCGCAGGCATATTTCGCTCAAGTCCGAAACGGAATTTGCTCTGGTGAGGCTGCATTAAAAGGAGAACAATATGTCGAATGAGAGTGCGATAACGAGATCAATATGGCCGCTGATTTGCCAGAACCCAAAGCTGGCCGGGCATGTCTTCTGTGGCCCGGTTAGCGCGGACGCGCAAGTAACACTTGAAACCCTTCAAGAAGAACTCGATGATCTCGACAGTGCCTTTTGGGTGGTCGAATCAGTTACTGAGTTCACCGAGCATTACTCACAGATTGAGGAACTTCGTGGAAAGATCGGATATGTCAAAGACGGAATTTCAAACTTGGACACATACGCAAGTGTTTATCAAGACGCCAGTTCCTTGATCAAGGCCATCAGGCGAATTAAAGGGCTTGGCCCAAACCCCGATCCGATCGTAGCAGCACGGGCTTGGGGAGCTGCAATGACAAGTTTCGGCAAACTTGTTGAAAAACTACCGCCGCCGGCCGATGCAGCCGGTTCGATCATCGCAGAAATGGGACGCATCTTCGCGAAAGTGGTGGCCGACCTCGTGTATCATACAAGGGGAAATGTAAGTAAGGAAGTTGACCGATTGAGGTCAGTGTACGACGGCAAAAGTGTTCTAGATTGAAAGACGGAAAATGGCGACCTAAATGTATCTGTACTGGCGGCAGAACAAGCGGCAGTAGACCACTCGAATTGTCGTAAAGCTACCGCTCCTTCTGAAGAGTGCAGTTCGAGGTCTATTAAGGAAAAAAGTTTAATGGGGTCTACATCCTGTAGACCCCATTTTTCAAATATTCATTATGGTTAGTTAGTAGACATTTTGAGGCTTTTGACAAGGAAGCCGAAGATGTCCGTCTGTTCCTCGATCTGTTTTGAGATCGGTTTGCCGGCGCCGTGGCCGGCTTTGGTCTCGATGCGGATAAGGATCGGAGCGTCGCCGCCCTGGCCTGCCTGCAACGCGGCTGCGTATTTGAAGCTATGTGCTGGGAAGACGCGGTCATCCGTGTCGGCGGTCGTAACGAGCGTAGCGGGATACTTAGCGCCCGCTTTGACGTTGTGAAGCGGCGAATAGGCGTAAAGAACCTTGAATTCGTCGGGCTTTTTCGGGTCGCCATAGTCGGACTTCCAGAATGCTCCGACTGTAAATTCGGTAAAGCGGACCATGTCCATCACGCCGACCGCCGGAAGCGCCGCTCCGAAAAGCTCAGGACGCTGATTGAGCACCGCACCGACGAGCAAGCCGCCGTTCGAACCGCCCTGGATGGCAAGCTTCGGCGAGCTTGTGTATTTATTGTCGATGAGGAATTCCGCCGCGGCAATGAAGTCGTCAAACGTGTTCTGCTTTTTCAGAACAGCTCCGTTCGCCCACCATTCTTTGCCGTACTCTGCACCGCCGCGGATGTTCGCGAGGGCAAAGATGCCGCCCATTTCCATCCAAACTGCACGCGTGACCGAAAAGCCCGGCGTCTGATTGATGTTGAAACCGCCGTATCCGTAAAGGATCGTTGGATTTGTGCCGTCGAGTTTTAAGCCTTTCTTGTGAGCGATGAACATCGGGACGCGTGTGCCGTCCTTGCTGTTGAAAAAGACCTGCTTAACCTCGTACTGTGAACCGTCAAACTTCACCGGGGTCTTGCGGAACACAGTGCTCTTTCCCGCCTTCATGTCGTAATGATAGATCGTTGCCGGGGCGTTGAAGCTCGAGAAGCTGTAGAAGGTCTCGGTCGCGTCCTGCTTGCCGCCAAAGCCGCCTGCAGACCCGATGCCCGGCAGTTCCACGTCGCGGACGTGCTTGCCGTTCTTATCGTAGATCTTGATATTCGTGTAGGCGTCTTTCAGGTAGTTTGCAACGAACTGATTATTGATCATCTGCACGTTGTTTAGCGTGTACGTCGACTGCGGGATCACATCTTTCCAGACACGGTCGCGTGCCAAGACGTTTACGCTGACCAGCTTGCCTCGTTCAGCATCTTTATCCGTGCGGAAGTAAAAGACAGGACCATCGTTGCCGACAAATCCCCAGCTATTGGTACGCTCGCTAATGAGCGGAACGATCGGCGAATCGGGCCGGGATAGGTCTTTGAAATGGACCTCGTTCATCCGCTGCGTTCCTTTCGAGGTCGAGATAACGTAAAACTTGCCATCCTCGGTAACGCCGCCGCCGGAGGTAAGTTCGCCGTCGTCGGGTCTTTCGTAGATAACCCTATCTTCTGAGACCGGCGTACCGAGCTTGTGAAAATAGATCTTCGGAAACCGGTTCGCGGCACGAAGTTCCGCCCCCGATTCAGGTGCAGGATACCGTTGGTAATAAAAACCGGAATTATCCTTTGCCCACGAGACGCCGCCCTGCCGATTTGGCGGAAGCGTGTCGGCAAGGTGCTCACCCGTCTCCGTGTTCATTATCCGCCACTCGGTACGGTCTGAGCCTGAGCGAGAAACGCCGTAGGCCCATAGCTTGCCGTCGTCGGTAAACGATGAACCGCTAAGGGCGGCTGTTCCATCGGCCGAGAGCTTGTTGGGGTCGAAGAAAACTTTACCTTCTTCTTTGATCGAGGAAGCCCGGTAAAGCACGCTCTGATTCTGCAATCCGTCATTTCGCGAATAGATATAGAACCCGTCAGCAACTTTTGAAGGGGCCGAGATCCGCTCGAAATTCCAGATCTCTGTTAACCGTTCCCGGATGCGGGCACGTTGCGGAATGGCCTCAAAGTAAGAGTTGGTGAGCTTGTTTTGTGCTTCGATCCAGCTTTGGGTTTCGGCCGAGCCGGTGTCTTCCATCCAGCGATACGGGTCAGCGACTTTTGTACCGTGGAAGTCATCGACCTGATCAGCCTTACGGGCCTTCGGGTATTCGAAACCTTTTTGAGCCGGGATCGTGAGGACGAGAACCGAAAGAACGGTTACGAAAGAAAGTGCTTTTCTGAACATAGGGGACGCTAGAACCTCCGAGATGATTTGTATCTCAGAATTATAGTTCGAGCGTCCGGTGGAAACAATCCGGGGGCCTAGAAAAGAGGTATGTGGTGCTGAGTGTCGGAATCGGAATGAAGTTCGATCGCGGAGTCTTTCTGCGAAGGGAACCACATGTGGCGTGCGTAGAGAAGCTTCTCCATTTCCTCAGCGGGTTTCGGTTTGGAGAACAAGTAACCTTGGCCGAAATCGCAGCCAAGATTGCGAAGCATCGCAAGCTGAGCTTCCGTCTCGATACCCTCGGCGACCATCCGCATTTTGAGGTTCGTGCCGAGTGAAACTATGGTCTGCAGAATTCCTGAGTTCTCGCCGCGTTCGCCCACTCCGCTGACGAAGCTGCGGTCGATCTTGAGCGTGTCAAATGGCAGCCTGTGCAAATAGCTAAGCGATGAATAGCCGGTGCCGAAGTCGTCAATGCTGAGCTTAACGCCGAGAGACTTGAGCCGGTTGAGCAGTAGAATCGAACGTTCGGCGTTTTCCATAGCCGTGCTTTCAGTTATTTCGAGCTTAAGCGTTTCAGGCCGGATGCCTGAGCTTTCCAGAGCATCCTCGACCTGGTCCGAAAGATCGTCGCTTGAAAGATGTCGCCCGGCGATGTTCACGCTCATCTCGAGATCCCCATAATCAGGAGAGATCCGTTGCCACGAGGCGAGCTGTTTTGTCGTTTCAAGCAATATCCAATTTGTTATCGGCTGTATGAGGTCCGAGCTTTCGGCGATCGGGATAAATTTGTTTGGCGGGATCATTCCAAACTCGGGATGATGCCAGCGAAGGAGAGCCTCAAACCCAGCCAGTCGGCCGTCGATCAGCGAGACGATCGGCTGGTAGTGCATTGACAACTCGTTCCGCTCGACTGCGTGGCGAAGGTCCATCTCGAACCGAACCCTTTCGAGGAATCGATGCCTGAGTTCCTTGGTAAAGACCGCGGGCCCGTCCTTTCGCTCCTTGGCGTAGTGCATCGCGATGTCAGCATCACGGAGTATTTCTTCAGGCGAGTCGTATTCAGTATCACACGGGGCAATGCCAATATTTACGTCGATCGAAACGCGGTTGCCGGCGAGCGAAAAAGGCTGGGTGATATTGCGATGTATCTTGCGGGCGACCTTTTGAGCCTTTCCTGCGGTCGCAAGGCCGCGGAGCACAATGGCGAATTCGTCTCCGCCTATACGGGCGACCGTGTCTTCCGCATTAACAACTCTCGAAAAGCGCTTTGCGGCGACGGAGAGTACCTTGTCGCCGATCGAATGGCCAAGAGTATCGTTGATGTTCTTAAAGCTTCGTATATCTAGAAACAGGACCTGAAAAGTAGCTGCGGAGTCTTGTTTGTATGCGGCGATCAGTTCGCGAAGTACATCGCCCAGATGCTTCCGGTTGGACAGGCCTGTGAGCGAATCGTGGCTTGCTGCGTGCTGAAGTTCCCGTTCGCTTTTCCTTAAGGCATCATTTGCCCGAGCTTCTTTCTCAAGCGATCGGCAGAGTTCCTCGGCGTAGCTTTCAGCTTCTTTTCGACGTGTTTTTTCGACCTCAGCCCGCTGACGCTCGGCATCGGCTTTTTGCCGCTCCGCCTCTTCGACGCTCGCGATCGAACGGTTTATATCGTTTATGAGTGTCCGGTAGTTAATGTAGGCGACCGCAACGACAACGAATGAGATCACCCCAAGAGCTACATCACCGTAGTTGAATACCTTGTAAGTGGCTCCGGCAACGCCGGCACCGGTGAAGTGGGTCAACGCTGACGAAACGCAATGTGTTTTCCAGATCTCAAGAAAGCTTCCATGTGTCCGGAGCTTTTGATAAAACGCCGCAAAAGCCGATGAAAAGAAGAAGTGCGTGAGGGCGATGAGTCCGAGGACGGCCGCAAGGGTACGAGTATCGGTGAGCCTTAGGTCGATAAAGGCCGAGCCGTAAACCGCCCGGGAGAATAATTCAACGACGCCATAGGTTGCCGCAACGATGAGTGCCGACAGCGACGCATTGAAGAGAACGAAAAACTTTGGCGATTCCTTTCTGCGCTTCTTCAAATAGACGCAGTTCGCAAAGGTCTCGACGAACGCGGTTATCACGGCAAGTTCGCCGCCATACACGATGAACGTGAAGAAAACCACCGCGTCCGAAAAACTGAGAGTGAGATTCGACCCCGAAAGTTGAAGCGTCATCCGCGGAGCGACAAAGACCGCGAACGCGAGAACCAGTACATATCCGACACCGATCGGCGTGAACGGAGCTGCCGCCAACGCGCCGGCAAGCGCGATAAGCCCCAGTGCGGAAACCGCGATCTTAACCCTATAGGGGAGCGCGGTGCCGGAGGGCCCTTCGGCCGATGTAGTCAAGGAATTCTCCATCCGGGAACGTGGAAGACTCGGATTCTCGATAATGCTCGATTCGGGAAGGTCAGGAAAACAACCATAGAAATACTAGCATTCAGCAACAAAAAAATCCAGCAAAATTTATGCGGCAGGAGTTTGTTGTGGATACCAGCTAAACACTTTGCCGGCGCATACAAGATATACAGTGCCGTAACTGTTGCATTCACTGATGTTGGGGGCAATCCTCGTCTCGATGTGTATTAGGTATCCATTCCTGCCACCGAATTAATGTAGTCAACCCATTGCCAACCAGTCGCCGTAACTCTCATAACTGCAATGACTTACACTTATTCTGGGCCTTAGATAAAGATGTGGCACGTCGGTTGTATTAAGAAGAGCATCGAGAGACAGGGACTCTCAAAAGAAGTTAGGAGATAAAGAGAGGATAAAATGAAAAACTTTAAGAACATCGCAGCAACGATCGCACTCGCAGGAATGATCATGATCGGCAGCTCGGTAGCAAACGCCGGCATCATCATCGACAACGGGATAATCATCGATAACGGAATCGGCAAAGAAACCAAGACCAGCCAGCCGTGCTCAGAGAAGTCTGAAAAGACGGATTGGGGGATCATTATCGACAACATCGTCGGCATCATCATCGACAATTTCGGCGGCATCATCATCGACAACGCGGCCGAGCGTCAGGATTGCGGCATCATCATCGACAACGGGATCATCATAATGGACTAGGTCCGTTGACCGAGACGACTTAACCCCCACACCTTGAGGCGGCCGTTTTCCCACGACGGTCGCCTCGCCTCTATTTAGAGGCGAGACCTGCAGAGAGCGACCGAAGGGTTTCGACCGAACGAGGGAGCACGGCTAGGAGCCTTTCGATGTCTTCGGCAGTAGTGAATCTGGAAAAGCTGAATCGTACGGCCCCGCGGGCATACTCATCATCTCTGCCAAGTGCAACGATTACCGGTGACGGTTCGATAGAACCGCTCGAACACGCCGCTCCGGTCGAAACAGCAAACCCTTGCATATCAAGGTTTATCAACAGCCCCTCGCCCTCAACTCCATTAAAAGAGAGGTTTGAGATATTCGCCACACGCCGGCTGCGATCGCCATTTACCAGCGTTCCCGGAATGATCTCAAGTACTTGATCCTCGAATGCGTCCCTCAGCTTTTGAAGACGGTTTGCTGTTGCCGTCATTTCTCCCGCAGCTAATTCAGCGGCGGCTCCAAAACCAACTATCTGAGCTACCGGTTCGGTCCCGCCTCGATTTCCGCGCTCCTGACGGCCACCAATGTTTTGCGGATGAAGGCGAACGCCGCGGCGAATGTAGAGTGCTCCGATACCTTTAGGGCCGTGGATCTTGTGTGCCGAAAGCGAAAGCAGGTCACAGCCGATGTCTTCAATATCGACAAGTATCTTTCCCGCAGCCTGCACGGCATCAGTATGAAACCAGATGCGCCGTCCATTCTCGCGAATTGCACGGACGGCTTTTCCGATCTCGGCGATCGGCTGTACTGTCCCGATCTCATTATTCACAGCCATTACTGAGACGAGTATCGTGTTCTCACTAACGGCATCGATCACACGCCGGGGATCGAGAACCCCGCTCTCATCGACCGGCACGACCGTGATCTCGCATCGTCCGGCGAGGTCGTCGCATACCATCTTCACTGCGGGATGTTCGATCGCAGAAATAATGATGTGAGGTAGCGATTCACCGGCGACGCGGGGCTTTCGTAATTCAGACTCGATGAGCCCTCGTATTGCGAGATTGTTTGATTCGGTTCCGCCCGATGTAAAGACGATTTCTGCCGGGCGTGCGTTGATCAGGCTTGCGACTTGATGCCGTGCACGATCGACCGCCGCCCGTGCTGTCTGGCCGAAAGAATGAATACTCGAGGCGTTACCGTAGTCGTCGGCCAGAAACGGCAACATTTCTTCCAGGACGGCTGGGTCAAGCCGGGTGGTCGCGGCATTATCAAGATAAACTCGCTCGAACATAGAGCCAGTCTAAAACTTTTTGTGCCGGATGTGCAGTTGTAAGAGATCGAGTTTATGGGACCGGATCAGAACTGATCGTCTTCGCCAATAAAGACGATATCCGTGACATCTGTCATGACCTCAATAACATAAGCTGGGAAGGCAAACAGGTATTTCCGGTGTTCGACCGAAACTACATAGGTCTGATTCGGTTCTACATCGTGGAAGGCAAAATGTCCGAATGTACCAGTGCGGGCATACCGAAGGCCGTTTTCGTCATCCATAAGTATGACAACAGAGTTCGCTATCGGAGCTCCATTTGCGTCAGTTACGCGGCCGGCAACTAGTACGTTGTTGCCGACAGGAGCAAACATTGAAAGTATCTTGCCTATCGGCTTTTTGACCTTGGTTCTTGCGGCCGGAGACATTTCCGATCTTTCAGTAGTTTGCGCGGCAATTTGGTCCGTAAAGAGAACCGTTGAAAAGACAAAGATCATCGACGCCACGGAAACTGCCGATGGGATATGAAGTATTGATAATTTAGACCGCATACAGAAAATCAAACGCGTGCGAATCCGCGATCAACGACCGAACCAAAGACCGAATAAAAGGAACTTTCAGAAAAACGTGAGACAAACGACGCTAAATTAACCGAATAATAACACTTTTAGGTTTTAATGCAAGATATTTTTATTGCTTCTTGTGACGGAATAGGGGCCGATTTGATTTCCTTTGTTCGACGAATAAGATAAATTAGAGATGGACGGCCTTTAGGAAATTGCCGCTGGCCGTCGGAGTGTGTACAAAACATGGACTTTACGACTAAAGAGATTTTCAAGCGGTACGCGAGTATTTTGGTAGGGAAGCCAATCTCGCCGATATTTTTAAACATACTTGTTACGAGTGTGTGCGATATGCGTTGCACGCATTGTTTTTTCACCGAGGAACTCGATGATCGGCCGCGCAAGAAGCTCCAGATGAAAACGGACGAGATCGCGCGGATATCCGAAACGCTCGGCGGAAACCTTGGCGTACTGGTTCTAGCGGGCGGCGAGCCTTTTACAAGGAAAGACCTTCCGGAGATCGTTCGCGGGTTTTACGAGAACAACAAGCTCGATTCAGTTTACCTGATGTCGAACGGACAGATCCATCCGCGGATCTTTCCGGACGTCACTAAGATCATGGATGAGTGTCCCGATCTAAACGTAACCGTCGCGCTTGGCATCGACGGGATGAAGGAATCTCACGAGAAGATCCGTGGGAAAGAGGGAAGTTGGGATAAGGCGATCCACACGGCTCGAACACTTCAGCAGATGAAGCGGGAGCAATACCCGCGATTGGATATCCAGACCTGTACCTGTGTGATGCGGTCGAACCAAGACACGATCTTTGACTGGTACGACTTTCTGAAGCATGACTTGAAGCCGGATAAGGTGAACATCAACTATATCCGCCCGCCCTCGGCTGATCCGACGGAGCTCGAATTCGACCCCGAAAGGTATACTCAGCTTTCTCATATGATCCTTGAGGACACGAAGAACGCTGCGCTTAAGAATATGTACGGCGGAAAGTCGGGTATCTTCAAAGCCGCAGTCGATATCTACATGCACGACGTCATCACAAAGACGAAAGAAGAGAATAAGGCACAGCTTAAGTGCTACGCCGGAAGCGCAGGTGCGGTGATCTACGATAACGGCGCTTTGTCATCGTGTGAAAATAAGCCTGACGTGCTGAATCTGCGTGATTACGATTGGAACTTCCAGACGGCCTGGCAAACAGACCTGATGAAGGCTCGGAGGAAAGAAGCGGGGGCGGGCTGCTACTGCACTCACGAATCGAATTGTTTTTATCCTTCGTTGCCATTCAACGCCGGGCATCTGATCAAGATCAAGAAGCTTGAGCGAGACATTCGAAAAGCCGCAAAGGAGTCCGGCTTCTCGGTCGGGCGTGAGGTCGCTCTCAAGGCTTAACGACCGCGGCCTTACTACCTGCAATGCAGTCAACGGCTCCAAAGATCCTAATAATATCGTCTGACACAGGCGGCGGACATCGCTCCGCCGCTAAAGCGTTGGTCGATGGCGTTGAGCGTTTTTGGCATGGCGAATCTGCCGCAGTGCGGGTGATCAAGGCGGTCGAAGACAGCCATCACATCACCGAAAAGCTTGTTAGCACATATAACTGGGTACTGCGGCACAGGCAGAGCTGGATGAAATATGTTTACTGGGCGGTCAATCGATTCCGCCCGGAGACACGTGAGTTTTTCCAGCGGCGGTGCATGGTTTATCTCCGCGACGTTTTTGAAAAATGGTGTCCTCACATAGTTGTGAGCGTCCATCCATTGACCCAGCACATCTTCGCCCGCATACTTCGGGAGCTGAACTTGCTTGGGCAGATACCGCTCGTTACGGTTGTAACCGATCCCGGCTACGGCTTCTGGAAAGGATGGGCCTGCAATGACGTGTCTTTGTATCTGGTTGCGAATGAAGACGCAAGGCGGCAGTTGATCGACTATGGCGTCGACCCGACGCGTATAAAGGTCTCGGGGATGCCAGTGCATTCTAAGTTCAGGGAAGTTAACGAGGCCGATGCACAGACAGCTCGGAAGGCCTTTGGGCTGGACCCCGAAAAGTTTACCGTCTTCGTCAACGCCGGCTGGGTCGGGGGCGGCAATATACCCGCCATTTTCAAGGAGCTCGTCCGCGGCGAACTTGATGTTCAAGCGATATTCCTGGCCGGAAGGAATGAAACTCTCAGAGCCGAAGCGGAAGAGATAGCGAAGCACGCCAAATTCCCGGTGAAGGTGATCGGTTACTCCGATGAGATCGAAAAGCTGATGCAGTCGGCGAACGTCATGGTCTCAAAACTCGGCGGGTTGACGACCTTCGAGGCTCTCGCTTGTCGCTTACCAATAATTGCCGACGCGACAACTCCGCCGATGCCTCAAGAGGCCGGCACCTTCGACCTTGTTGCCAATAACGGAGCTGGTATCATTCTTGAACGCTCGGCAGACATTGTTCCCGCGATACGCTCGCTTATCGAGGACGAGACAAAATATCGCCGAATGAAGGATGCAACAGCCAATGTCACTCTACCGGATTCGACCGAGCGGATAGTCCGTGAGATCGCTGCATTGCTCCCGGCACAATTTGCCGAGCAGCCCAAACTTGCGGCCGCTTAGTCTTCTCGACCTCATTTCACACCTACGCTTGCCAGATAATCTGCAGTAATTTAACCTTATGTTTTTGCATCGAGTACTTGTTTTTGAGGAGATCCCTGCTTGACCCTGTTATTGGAAGGAAGAACGGCGTTCGTATCCGGCGGCACACGCGGCATCGGCGCCGCATTGTGTGAAATTTTCGCTCGCGAAGGTGCGGATGTCGCGTTCAATTATCACTCGAGTGATGACCTCGCCGAGACGGTGAAGGCCAAGATCGAGGCCTTTGGCCGCAAGGCTGCGGCCTTCAAGGTATCAGTTACCGATCGCGTGGGGATGAAACGTGTGGCAAGAGAGGTCGTTGAAGCCTTTGGACACATCGATATTCTTGTTAACAACGCGGCTGTTAACAAGGCGGATAATTTTGCTACAACCACGGACCGCTCGTGGGACTGGGTCGTTGATACCAACGTTGACAGCCTTTTTTCTGTCACTAAGCCGTTCTATAAACAGATGATCCGCCGCCGGAGCGGGGGCACGATTCTCAATATCACGAGTATCGGCGCGATCCGTGCTCTTCCGACCTCGGTTCACTATGCGACATCAAAGGCGGCGATGATCGGTTTTACAAAGTGCCTCTCACGCGAGGCGGCGAACTTTGGCATCACCGTTAACGCGATCGCGGCCGGTATCTTCGACACCGATCTCGGAAACACGCTTCCGGCTCGATTGCTTGAGGCTCATGAGAACTGGGTCTCGCTTCGCAGGCTCGGTCGTCCGGAAGAACTCGCTGAGTTTGCCGCTTTCATTGTCAGCTCGCGAAATTCTTATATGAACGGCGAGATAATCACCGTTGATGGCGGAACGATAACCTAAGGCCGGTTGAGCTTCCTTTCCTCCTATCTTCGATCAGCAAATGAAATTGCAATTCAATACTAATTGTTGCAAATAAACGAGTTAGTTTGACAGTTGGGGGCATCGCCGCTAAACTCTCGAATAAGGGTTAAACCCAAAGGAGAGATATGGGACGACAAGAATTGATCGAAAATCTGAATAAGGCGTTGGCCTGCGAACTCGCCGGCGTTATCCAGTATTCTCAACACAGCTATTTGGTAACGGGTACGGACCGGGAAGTCTTCAAGGGCTTTTTCCGGGATCAGGCCGAAGAGGCTCAGGACCACGCGGAGGTGCTCGGCGATAAGATCGTAGCCCTCGGCGGCATTCCTTCGGTCGAACCGGCGATGATCCGCCAATCGGTCGAGCTCAAGGAAATGCTTTCGCAAGCCCTTGAACTAGAAAGGGAAGCGATGGCGGCTTACATGGCTGCTTGGGCGGCCTGCGACGACAACGACCTGCCGCAAAAGTTCTGGCTTGAGGGGCAGATCTCCGATGAGCAGATGCACATCGAGGAACTCGAAAAGCTTACGTCTGAAAGAACGGCAAAAGCAGGTACCGAGCGGATAGTACTTCGCGAAGTCAGCTAGGCTTCGTCGCATCAAATAAAAATAGCCGGGCTCTTTCGGGCCCGGCTTTAGTTTTTTTCAGGGGGAAGAAACTATGATGCGGACGGGAAACTCAGGACACGAGCAGAAACATCCGAACCCTCGTCGCTTTCAGCAGAACGCAATCGGACCCTGGCACTGGCAAGTGCGCGATGCAGGTCCTCAACGAGTTCGGTCTCGAGAGCTATCGTCTTTTGCGTGCTCCACCCGAGCCCGTCGATCCATGTGGCCATCTTGATCACGGCTTTTCCGTCTTCGAGCGATACGTCTATTCGTTTCTCGTCATTGGCTATCGGGGCGAACTGCTGTTTTAACTGGGTCTGCATTTGTTTGCGAAACTGAAAACCAATTTCAATAAGAGATTACCCCAAAAAAAGTATCCCGTCAATTCTAAAGACGCAAGAATTGACAGGATACGGCAAAAATTAAAAATAGCCCCTTAGTTAGTTCCTCTCCACCCCTTTATCTGATTCTCAAGGGCGGTCAAGGCATTCTGACTTGCGGGAGGCGTCGATGCTCGGCCCACGGCTAGCGCGGCCTCGCCGGCTGCGACCGCATCTGCCTTTCGGCCCATTTCACCAAGCAGTCTGGCCTTGAGCGAAAGCACGCCAAAGGTTTTGTTCATCCGTTCGGCTTCCTCGACCCACGATAAGGCATCGGCATAGCTGCCGGTCATCTTCTGCGAGAGTACGTAGCTTGCCAAAGTCATTCGCTCGTTCAACGTCCGGCGGCGATTGTCATTTACCCAACGGGCATTGAAATCACCCACATCAACCGTGAACGGCACGGCAACATTCTCCCAGCGAATGGTCACTTCCGCTGTGCTGCCGACGACTTTTTCAAACTCGATCGACATCGTCTCGTGAAACTCGGACTGCCGCGGCGTCACCTCAACCTTCAGGACGTCGTCCTTGGGCTCGTAGGTGTAGGCTCCCCATTGATTCCAGTTCTTGTTAAAGATGAGGGTCCAATTGCCAGTTGTCGGGAGGGTGAAAACAGCATACTTGCCCTTCGCTAGTTTCTGGCCGTTTATCATGACATCGATCGGCGTTTCGAAAACGGTGGAGTTGTTCGCACCTGTGCGCCAGACCTCATTGTAGGGAACGAGTCCGCCCCAGATCTTACGGCCCTTGACGTTCGGGCGATGCAACGAGACCGATATCTTGGTATCGCCGATCATCTGCGAGGTCTCCTGGAAATTACTTTCACGCGGAATGGTGACCTGTGCTGAAACGGCAACCGCGAAAGCGGCTACAAGCATAAAAAATAGCAACCCTTTTGTTCTCATTTTTCTAGTTTCTCCTTTGCTCGGGTGATGAAGACCTGGATCATTTCCGTCACCCGGCGTGTCATCTCATTATTGATTATCGTTTCGCCGGCAAGTCCGGCAAGCGTGTGGAGGTCGCGAGCGTTCTGTCGCCGCATCTCGACCATTTGAGTAAATTGAACCATCGTACGATCCGAGGACCGAGCGAGGAAATCCGCCGAGAAGCGAAGAAAATTCCGCGTCTCTTCCCGGATCGGGAACCACTCGATGCGATCCTCCGTGTCCTCCGCCAGCTCGAGCATGAACCGCTGCCGCATCGAACCGACGACCGGGATGATCGTTTCGATATCCCAATGGGCTATTCCTTTGCGGTCAATGACAACCTGAGCGACGCCCGGCATAAGGGCCGCAAAGTTCGCTAGATCGGCAAAGAACTCACGGACACGCTCGAGCGGAGCATCGAGCTCGACCTGATCGGTATAACCAGCCTTAACAGTGAACATAAAACTCTACATCAAAAGATACCATTGAAGAGTATCGAGTTAAAAAACTGCCGCGTGGTTGATCGCGTCATCCCGCGGTAGAACGGATCCTCGGCGAAAAGGACGACGCGGCCGCCGCCGACAGATTCGTCAATGATATAGGACGTTCCCTTTAGAAGACGTTCGGTGTTTCCTTCCCAGACGAAACCCGAAATGGTGATCGGTTTTGCCGGGTTTGCGTCGAAGACGACGGCGTTCGTACCTTCCTTTGAGTAGCGGAAGAAATAGCCCGTCTGGAGCAGCACCGGAATCTCATTTTGACTTACGCCGTAATTGATGTAGTTGGTGCGGTCCACAGTTGCCCGAAACATCGCCCCGGCGAGGGACTCCGGAACCTTATTGGCGTCTGCCGAGGGCGATGCGATTGGCGGGAGGTTTTGGCCGACCTCGGGCATCTGATCGCTCGGCGTTGGCGAAGGCGATGCGGTCGGCTTTTCATCGGGAACCTTTCCTTTTTGCTCGTCCTCATCAGATCCGACCATCTTTGATGTTGTCAGGCCGACGTCCTTCAGAGTTGCGAAAACAGCGGAGCCCGAAAGCGTGACGACGGTTCCGCCCTGCTGGGCAAACTGCTTGATAGCATTTACGCCGCCGGGGCCAAGGTTTGAGAATATTGCCCCCGGATTTCCGGAGGGAATAATCAGAACGTTGTAGTTTCTGAGTGCTCCGCGGGAAAGTGCGGCGAAGGGCATCGGTGTGAACTTAACGCCGTATTTTTCGAACGTCCACCAGATCGCTCCGTACGACTCCTGAGTGATGCCTTCATCGGCAACGACCGCGATCTTCGTATGGCGAAGGGCGTTGACGGCCTCGCCGCCGACGCTTGTATCGCCCTCGTCAGAATAACCGGAGTTGACGGCCGTAACATTAACTCCCATTTCGCGGGCATACCGGCTGACACTGTCGTGGATCGATTCGGGGTTGCGGGTGATGCGGATAACAAATGTTCCGGCCGGGTAATTCCTTCCGCCGGCGTTCAACTGACGATTTGCGACATTTACCTTGTAACCCTGTTGCAGAAGCCGCATCACCATCGCGCTCGTTGTGTCCGTTTCATACGGGATGATGTAGGCGACGGCGGCACGTCCTGAAACGCTGCCTCGGCGAGCGTTGTCGAGATATGCTTGGTCGACCAAATTGCTTTGAAGGGCGGCGGTTTCTTCGGTCCAATGAGCGGTTACGCCGAATCCGAGCGGCAGCGACCACGCTGTCACATCGTAGAAGCCGTACTGCTCCTTGGGCTGGCCCGGCCCGCGCATCTGATTGCGGCGGAAACGCGCCATATTGTCTTCGACGAACGCCTTGTCCTGCGGTGTGTCGGGCTCAAGGATGGCCTTGATCAGCACCCGTTGCGGCTGATCCATATCAATGACGTAAGATCCGGCCGGAAATGTTCGCCTAACCGGTCTCGAATTCTTCTCCAAATAAGTGTGAGAGGTATTTGATGTGAACGGAGCGGTCGCGACCTTTACCTCGATGTTCGAGAGACGGAGTATTTCGACGAGGTCAGCGGTCTTAACCCGGTCCGCGGCCGGTTCAAGGACGATCCGCTTCATTTTCGCGTTTGCGTGTTCGGCCATGCCGCGGGCTCGGAAATCATAGAAGTCCTTAATGCGTTCGACCCTGTTTTTCGCCGTTGTCTCAAGCGTTGTAAGCGAGGCGACGTAATGCTTAGCGATCGAAGACCGGAAGGTGACGATGGTGCCGTCCTCGCGGGTGTAGTTGAGCCCGTTCGGCCCGCCGCCGTCGGTCTCGTAGGTCATCCCAGACGCTCCGTTGAGCGACGGATACATATCCCAGTATCCCGGATAGAACGCATCGAATATATCGCGAACGTAATAGTCCCATTTGTTACTGTCAAAAGCAGCGGCATTCGCACGGCCATAAACGTCGAGCCATTTGTTGTATTGAGGCTGCGGCAGGTTTGGATTGATCGGCAATGCGACGGGCGGGAAGAAGTACTGCTCCGTCTGGCCGTGGTGATCGGCGGCGACCTGGGCGTTCCATTCCATGTAAGCCTTCTGCATATTGCGGCTTTCTTTCTGGGTGAAGGCAAGTGTGTCGCGGTTGAGATTGAACCGGTAATGGTTCACGCGTCCCCAAATTGCCCACGGCTCGCGCTTCTCGATCGCAAAGCGGTCGGGGCTGCCGACATTCACCGAGTTGTACCATGTGGCAAATCGTTCGTGGCCATCCGGATTCTGGCCGGGGATTACGATCGTAACGACATTCTTGAGCGTATCGAGCGTTGCGGGCTCGTTTGAGGCGGCAAGTTGATAGACGACCTGCATCATCGTCTCGAACGAAGACGATTCGTTACCGTGGATGGTGTACGCCATCCATGCAATGGCGGGATTGCTGGCGGCGATCTGGTCTGCTTCAGCCTTTGATATTTTTCGCGGATCGGTGAGCCGGTTGTTGGCGGCACGTATCTCGTCGAGCCGCTGCATATTCTCGGGTGCCGAGATCGCGATCGCGTATTGCATCCGGTGCTCCGGCGTGGTCCCTATCTCGAATATCTTAACGCGCTCGGGAGCTGCCTTGGCGATGGCGAATATGACCTGCTCCATTTGTCCGTAGGTCGTGTGGTGCGTACCGACATCAAAGCGAAGTATCGACTGCGGCCTCGGAACATTGTCCCGATAGGGGCCGCGAGCGTAAAAATCATATGGGGCTTCAACCTGTGCACTAGCTGCGAGACCCGCAACGAGAACGACGACGGCAGCGAGCAAGACGAACGATTTTTTCATTTCAAGTTTTCCGGTAAATAATTGATTTGGTGGAGCGAATTACCTAGATATTAAACCTAAACGACATAAACGTAAATTTCGCACTTTCAGTTTCATGCGTGAAGCCGAGAAGAAGACGCGGAGCCGCCCGAGAAAAATACGGCCAGAGCCAGTGGCTTTTGATATGCTGAGTTTTGAAGTATGACAGAAAAGGGAACCGACGAGAGGCGATGTCCTAGATGCGAGAGCCTACGGCTCCGGCATCGCTCCGAACTCGATGCAGAGGAAAAGCTGATCTTTGACCGAATGCCCGCCTCAGCCGAATACACAAAAAAAGAGCGTGAACAGCATCTCTACTGTTCACGCTGCGGTTATGAAATGTCGGGCCGCGATTCGTCCGCGGCCTGAACGCTACTTCTTGCCTTCCTCTTTGAGATCGCTGACTTCAACGCCCTTAGCCTTAAACTCGGCGACGATCTGTCGGTGGTTGTTGGTCCCAAGCCGCAAAACAGCGAAATCATTCTCAGTCTGAATCACGGCCCAGTGACGTTTCTTCTTTATGAAAAGAAACGGCAGGGCAAAAATGAAGCCAACGAGCAGAGCGGTTGCGACCGCACCGCCGCCCGAAAGCATCGGCTTTTTCGCGAACGAATAGTCAATATTCTTGATGTCCGAATATGCAAACTCCTTTGCCGATTCGCGCATGCTTTGTTTATCAGGAACGATGGAAACCGTTGTTTCGTTGAATGTAAGATCAGCGTCCGTTTCAACAGACTTCTTACCCTTCGCGACGGCCATCTCGATCGAGTAGACGGTCGGCTGCTGGGCCTGTACGGTTGAAACGATCGTCAACGAAAAAACGACAAGAAACGCGCATGTGCGCTGCAAAAGGTTTCGGGAAGCGTGGGTCTTTCTCATAAAAGTTTTTCTCCAAGTGGGCTCAGGTCAGCGAAAGTGTAAGTCCGTCTGCGATTCAAGTCAACACTTAAGCAAGGGCTTGGCTATATTAATTCAAATGCCCAAGGAAGCGCTCGATCAATTGTCACGTATCTTCACAAGCGAGCGGGAAATGTGGCGGGCCAGGTTATCGGCAAGTGAGCCCCATGAGGTGGTTTCACCGGCCGCGAGCACCGCTCCGGAACGCCGGTCAAAGATGCGGTAAACATAACGGTGCGTCAGCCACGAGCCGGAGACAAAGCCGATCTCGACAAAAATATCGGCTTCTTCTTTATAGCGAAGTATCGTGAGATTCAATTTGTTGAAACTCGCGTTCTTGAGCAATGCCTTTTCGAGATTCTGCCGCGAAGGATGTGCAGACGATTTCTTGAAGGCGATGGTGCGGGCCATTCGGATAGCTTCCTTCGGGTCCGGTGCCGGCCGCTCGGTTGGGTAGCTTTCCGGCTTTGGTTCAGTGTTCGGATCGACGTTCTCCGAATATGAAACCGGGGTCGCTGCTTGCCGCGGCGGTGTGCCCGGGAGAACTGCGTCCGCCCGTTCAAGCATCAATGCAATGATGTCGTCCGCAACGCCGTTCTCTTTCAATTCGATCAACGCTTTTGCCGTTACGTCAAAGCTTGTGTCCGAGCGAAGGATCTTCGCACGAATTATCTCCGGCGAAAGCCCGGAACGCGACATCTCGATGACCGATCCATTCGTTACCACCTCGCCTTGAGCCCGAATCGATGGCGAGAGAGCAACTAGCAGGCCAGCCACACAAAGAGCAACAGTTATTCTGAGAGAGTTAGCACGCATTCTATTTGTCCTCGCCAACTGCGATCACTTCCACCCGCGAACGCGTCTCGAATGCCGGAATGAAGAGCTTTCGCTCGGATTTGCTGAGCTTCAGCACGGCAAAATCGCTGTCCGTTACCACCGTGAACCAATGCCGACGATGCTTCGAAAACCCGAGCGGCAGTGCGATAAGCCAAAGCGGCGGCAAAATAACGCCGGCGATGCCGAGCCCGAGGCCGGTTTTCCATCGGGGCACTTTGCTGTAGGAATATTCGGCTCGGCGGATGTCCGCGTATCGGATCGTGCGAATCAATAACCCATCCTTTCGCGAGACAACCTGAAGGGCGTCGTCACCAAAGTTCACTCTAACGTCACGGGTCTCTGTCCGGTCGCCGACTCGCTCGATCATCTGGACCTTGTGAAACGAATACTGGCTTGCCGGCGGTAGTGCCCGAAGCGGAGCGGACGCAACAATGACCATGGCGATGAGAACTGCAGTACGAAGCATCAGATCAACTCTAACTTCCTTACAGAGGCCGCGGCGGGACAATGTCACACTTTTTGAAAGTGAAACAATGAGTGCGGGCAAGGCGGTCGACGACCACAGAACTGCTGTTGCGATGTCCGGCAAGGTGGCTGAGGGCTAACCAAGGATTTGATCGAAAGCTGCCCTGATCGCGAGGCGATGGGCGGTGAGGTGTTCAGAAAGCTCGGACGGGCCTTCAAGTTCGAGTCGCCGGGCGATCACCTCGAGTGTTTTTTTGTTTGCATTCGGGAGCCGAGTGGTACGACCGACGGTTAGGCGCAGCTCGTGGTCGAGCCGTGAAAGGAAGTCGTGACCGGCCAGGAGAGTTTCGAAGAGCGGTTGATCGAGAGAGCCGCGTTCGAGAAGACGACGTAGCGTTTGTCCGGTCGATCGGTGGCCGTCTTCATCCGGCACATTGTCCCGCAACTGCAGAAAACGGATCGCGAAATAGATATCGAGCATTCCGCCCTCGCCGTATTTGATGTCGATATCGCGTGAGGTTCGGCGGTCTGCTCTTTCCGATTCGAGTCCCAAACGTATGCGGCGTGTTTCGGCGGCAAATTCGCGAGGCTCGAGCTCCGAACCTCGGACGTGAATGATCTCGCGGATTTTTTGCTCTGTAACGCGTGCGAGTTCCGCATCACCTCCAACGCCGCGGAGCTTTACAAACGCTAGCAGTTCCCAGGTGGCGGCCTCCCGACGAAAGTAATCTGCAAAGGCATCTGCGGGCGTTGCCAGCGGGCCGTCCTTGCCGAAGGGACGAAGCCGCAGATCGACCCTGTAAAGCGAGCCCTCACGCGTCATTCCCGAAAGAGCGTTGATGAATCCCTCAGCAAGTTTCGCCGAAGCGATACGAAGATCGCTCTGACCGCGTTGAGCGGGTTGCCCGCTGCTGTCGTAAACAACTATCAGGTCGAGGTCTGAATCAAGGTCGAGTCCGCCGCTGCCGAGCTTACCGAGGCCAAGGATCGCGGGCCGCAATTCGCCCAGAGCGTCCGGGAACTTCGCAGCCATCTGCCGTTCGGCGATCTTCAAAGCCGCGGCAATGCTAGATTCGGCAAGTATCGTCTGCAGACGTTTCGACTCAGCCATTGGGAGAAGGCCCGTCGCGTCCTGATAAATTATCCGTGTGATCTGCCGCTGCCATTCGCGTCGGAGGTTGGCGAGTTGATCTCGCAGAGCATCGGTTTCCGAGGCGGCCGAAGCCATTGCGGCGACGATCGCTTCTTCTCTGATCGATTCCTTAAGATCCACGGTCTGGGGTCGGCTAGCTTGCATTGGTGCAGCGAGTTCGGCAAGACGGGGAAATTCCGAGAAGATTCTTTTGACCGTGTCCGTAGTCGAGCTGTGACCCGTGTTCGCTTCCGATGATGAAACGGCACCGTCTATATCAGCAACCGTAAACTCAGTGCCGTCGTCCGAGGTTGGGTTCGCATGAAGCGAAAAAACTCGTTCGAAGACCGAATGAACGCCGCCGGTGTGGTACGCCAGAGCGGCGTCGAACTTTGCGGACGCGTCGAACCGCATCTTGCGAGCGAGCAGCAACCGTTTATCGGGCTCGTTCGGAACGGTGTGTGTCTGCAGCCCGTTCTCCATTTGGAGGATGTGCTCGGAGTGCCGCAGAAAAGCATATGCCTCGGTGAGCGACGTTAGTTCTGCATCGGAAATGTGTTTCCGGTCGTGAAGCCGGTCGAGTGTGATCAGAGTGTGCGGCGAGCGGATCCATTCGTCGCGGCCGCCGTGGGCGAGCTGCAAGGCCTGCGCAATGAACTCGATCTCGCGAATCCCGCCGCGGCCGAGCTTTACGTCAAAGCCCCGCGAGAGGATCTGCTCCAAATCGATGCTCTGTTTAGAAAGAAGGACGTTGTGAAGTGCTTCGGAAACATCCTGATCGGCGACGAAAACGAACGGCTCGAGCCGCTCTGAGAATTCTTTGTAGATCTGTGCGTCGCCCGCACTCGAACGCGACCGGATTAGGACCTGCCGTTCCCACGGGCGTGCCGTCGATTCGTAATATCGGACCGTCTCTTCCAAGCTTAAAGCCAGCGGTCCGACGCGGCCATTCGGCCGAAGCCTGAGATCCACGCGATACGCCGAGCCCTCACCCGAAGCTTCGCCGACCAGCTTTATCACCCGTTCGGCGAGCTTCACGAAATACTCGCGGTTGGTGACCGAACCCCGCGAGCCGCTGCCCGAGGTCGTTCCGTCAGCTGAGTATATGAAGAGAAGGTCGATATCTGACGCGTAGTTGAGTTCGCGAGACCCCAGTTTGCCGAGCGAGACGATGCAAAACTCCGCAGGAATATCCCGGCCGCGGGTATCTGTCGCAAGCGGCTGGCCAAAGCGGTTATCGAGGTCCTGTCGGGCAAGCCGAAGTGCGTGTTCGAGTATCGCATCGGCAAGCGTCGAGATCTCATCCGTAATTTCGGCGATGGTTGCGAGTCGGCGAATATCGCGAAGAAATATCCGCATCAACTCGCGGCGGCGGAAGCGGGCGAGCTGAACGTGCGGCTCGAGTTGCGAGCTGGTCAGTGAAAAGCGGGCGAGCGATTCGAGCATCTCGTCCTTATCGCGGACGGCGGCTTCCGAGCGCCGCCGTCGCAGCCACGCGACGTGCTCCGGGCTCTGGAGAAGTGTTTGTGCGATCAACGGACTAAACGACGCAAGCGCGAGAACATCGGCGAGGATCGCGTCATCGGCGGTCAATTTGCGATGCTCCCGCGGATGGAGTTCGGAAAATCGGTCAAGAAACCGGCTTGCGCTTTCCGGGTCGGGAAGATCATTCAGGATCGTGTCTAACTTTTTCACGTTCGAAAGCGTCTCGGGTCAATGCCGTATTTCTTGATCTTATAGCCGACAATGCGTTCGGTCGAACCGAGTGAAGCCGCGGCCTGCGTTATATTTCCGCCGGTCGATTTCAGTGCATCCTGGATCATATCGCGTTCAAACGCGGCGACGGCCGATTCGAGCGAGAGATCGACCGCCGTATTCGTATTCTCGGCGGTCTGCAGCGTCGGGGGCAAATGGTGGCCGTGGATGACGTTCGTGTCACAAACAAGAACGGCACGCTCTATAGCATTTTCGAGCTCGCGGACGTTTCCAGGATAATGATACGCCATAAGCATATCGATCGCGGGCGTTGATATCCGCCGGATCCTCTTGCCGTGTTCCTGTTCGTATTTTTCCAGAAAATGCTCGGCGAGCAGAAGGATGTCTGCCCTCCTTTCACGAAGCGGCGGCAAAAAGATCGTAAAAACATTTATGCGGTAATATATATCTTCGCGGAACGAACCCTCGGCGATGGCCGCCTCAAGGTCCTTATTGGTGGCTGCTATCAGGCGAATGTTCGACTTGATCGTCTCGCTCCCTCCGACCCGCTGAAACTCTCTCTCCTGCAGAACGCGAAGGAGCTTTACCTGTGTCTGCGGCGGTATCTCACCGATCTCGTCCAGAAAAAGCGATCCGCCCTCGGCAAGTTCGAAACGCCCTTTTCGCGCCTTATCCGCCCCGGTGAAAGCCCCTTTCTCATGGCCGAATAGCTCAGACTCGATGAGGTTTTCCGGCAGAGCACCACAGTTGACGGCAACCAATGGCCGCTTGCTTCGGAGGCTGTTGTAATGGATCGCCCGGGCGATCATCTCTTTCCCCGTGCCGCTTTCGCCGCGGAGCAGGACCGTGGCATTCGAACGGGCGACCTGCGTCACTTGCTCATATACCTGCCGCATCGCATTGGAATTGCCAATGATGTGGGAAAAGTCGTATTTCTCTTTCAACTCGTGGCGGAGCAGGTCATTTTCCTCGCGAAGCCGCTGCCGCTCGCCCTTGATCGTATGTTCAATGCGATAAGCCTGTCCGATCATCGCGGCGATGACGGGAAATGCGTCGCGGATCATCTCCAAGGGCGCACCATCGAAAGCAGCTCCAAGCAGGCCAAATGGCCGGCCGGCGACAATTATCGGCGAGAGCAACAAGAAAAACTCTGAGCGAAAGTCGGTAACGTGATCGAGTCCAGCAACGTCGCGAATTTGATCAAATGAAGGAGCGACCTCTTTGCGAGCTATCTCCGGCAGCTGCCCGCGGTTCGCCGCAGCATCAAGCCGGCGGAACTCGGCCGCGCTAAGCCCGACCGCATCGCTCAGGTTCAGAAGCCCGGTTTCATCATCGAGTTCGAACAGGAAAAGGTGGTCGCATCGAGCAGCCTCGGAGAGCGTCTCTAAAACTCTGCGGAGCCCGCCACGGACGTCTCGCGATTCAGCAAGACGAGCATTCACTGCGGCGAAAAGGCCGATCGGGTCGATCGATGTCTGTTCAGAGGGCATTGTTCTAAACCACGGGATGATAGCAGAATTCGAACGCGGATTCGACACTTGCCAACAAATTTGTTTGGGCGTTAAATCAAGGCCGACAATTTTGTAGGAGCTACTATCGGCTTACGTGCCGATAGTAGATCAATGAGTTAGAATCGCAATCAGATGAGTCAGCGGGTCGAAATTGTGGTTCCGAACGAGATCGTAAGAATGCGGCTCGACGAATTCCTGTTTCGCCATTTCGGCGGGCTGAGCAAGATGTATCTCCGCAATATTGTCCGCGACCATGGCTGCGAGGTGAACGGACGGGATGAAAATCTAGGGTACAAGGTCCGCTCGGGTGATCTAATCGAGATCGAACTAGACTTAATTCGCGAAACCGCGATGCAGCCGCAGGAAATGCCGCTCGATGTCGTGTACGAAGATTCCGACCTGCTGATCGTCAACAAGGCTGCGGGAATGCTCGTCCACCCGAACAACCGCGACAAGAGCGGCACATTGCTCAACGCTCTGGCGTTCTATCTGAATCGCAAAGCAACCGACGAAAACGGTGCCGAACCGTCGATCAGGCCGGGCCTCGTGCATAGGCTCGACAAGGACACCTCGGGGTTGATGGTCATATCAAAAAACGCGATTGCACAGCGGAAGCTGATGAAGAGCTTTAGCCGCAAGTACGTGCACAAGCGTTACCTTGCAATGGTTGACGGCGAGGTGGCTCAAGATAGTGGACTGATCGATCTCGCGGTCGGGCGGTTCGCAGAGCTCAAATTTTGGGATGTAAAAGAGGACGGGAAGCCGGCGGAAACGCGGTTTGAGGTCCTCGAACGCGTCAACGGGCGAACGCTGCTGAAACTCGAGCCCGTCACAGGCAGAACGAATCAACTACGGATACACTGCGCCGCCATCGGCCATCCCATCGTCGGCGACGTTCAACGCGGCGGAAGCGAGCACACAAGGCTCTGTCTCCACGCCGCGGAGTTGGGATTCCGCCATCCGGCGACCCGAGAGGATGTGATCTTCTATTCCGAGCCTGAAGGCTTCACAACGTAGCCCGGCCCGCGGATCGCCTTGCCGGTCATTGTGCCGGTCATTTTTTCGCCGTTGAAGACGATGCCGCCTCCGACTATTACGGTGGAGAAGCCGGTGGCATATTGGTGCGGCTGTTCGAAGGTGGCCTTGTCGGCGACGGTCTTATCGTCGAAGATCACGATGTCCGCGACGAAGCCTTCGCGAATCTGGCCGCGGTCGCGCATACCAAAAACATTAGCGGGCAGCGATGTCATTTTTCGTATCGCATCTTCCAAGGAGATTATTTTCAGATCGCGGACGTACTGCCCGAGCACGCGTGCGTTGTTGCCGTAGCCGCGCGGATGCGGCACGCCGGAACCGAATTCGCGGACGCCGCTGTCGGAGGCGAACATCGTGAACGGTGCGGCCATTATCCGCTTCACGTCGTCCTCGCTCATCACACGATAGACCATCTGCGCACCGCCCTTGTCGTACATTTCAAAGATCTGCTCGAGCTGCGTATCGAGGTCGTCCTTCCCCCGGACCTGCATGGTTATCTGCTTGATGTTCTTGCCGTTGAATTCCGGGTTCGGGCGATAGCTGGCGACGTAGGCATCGGAAAAATCAGGGAAACCGGCCTCGGCACGCGTCCTTTTCATATCGGCGATTACCTTGGCGCGCGTTTCGGGATCGACGAGCCGCTTGCGGCCTTCGTCGCGTCCGCCGGCGATGGCCCAACTCGGCATCCTCGCATCAAGCGAGGTCGACGAAGCCGGATATGCGTATTGATCGACCGTCACGGACATACCCCGCTGCCGGGCGTCGGTCACAAGCTTCAGCGTTTCATCTGTCCGTCCCCATAGCGATTTCGCCGAGATCTTAAAGTGCGAGATCTGTACCGGCATGTTCGCCTGCTCGCCGATGTTGATCGCTTCCTTTATCGCATCAAACACGCCAACCCCTTCATTGCGGATGTGGCTGGCGTACGTCCCGCCGAACTTCGCCGAGGCTTTCGCGAGTTCGACCACCTCATCGGTCTTTGCGAACGTCCCTGGAAGATATATCAGGCCGGTCGAAAGACCGACCGCACCATCGCGCATTGCCTGTTCGACGAGTTCGTTCATCTTCTTCTGCTCGTCGGCTGTCGGTGCACGATTGTCGAGGCCCATTACGGACTGACGGACCGAATTATGCCCGATCAGCGTCGAGATATTTATCGCCAGCGGCTTTTCGTTGATGGTCCCGAGAAACTTGCCGACATCGACATGCGAACCGCCGCAGTTTCCGGTAATCAGCGTAGTTACGCCCATGCGAATAAAATTCTCGGCCATGGGCTGCTCAAAGATGTTTTCGGTGTGTGCATGGACATCGATAAAACCCGGAGCGACGATCTGGCCTTTTGCGTCAATGATCTGTTTCGCACCCGCGTGATCGAACCATCCAACCCTCGCGATACGGCCGTCTTTCACAGCCACCGAGCCGCGAAACCACGGATTACCCGTGCCGTCAACTATGCGTGCATTTGTGATGACGAGGTCGTAAGCGGGCGAGCTCTGTCCGTACGAAAGCGGAACCGAGGAGAGAAACAACGCAACAAGCAGCAGACAAGATTTAATTCGCATACAGAAAAAATGCCGTCAAATGCTGAACTAGTCAACATTGACGGCACTTTTTAATGTGATCAGCAGGCGTTATGCCGCGTCTGGAGCGGTATTAGGCAACGCAGGATCGCCAGGCTTGCGAAACGGATCTTTCAGTTCGACCGGTGCCTTCGACTTGGTCCGGAGCTTCATGTTGAGGATCTCGACCAATATCGAAAACGCCATTGCGAAGTAGATGTAACCCTTCGGTATCTTTTGATGGAAGCCTTCCGCGACCAGCATTACTCCGATAAGGATGAGGAACGACAGAGCAAGCATTTTAAGCGTCGGATGCTTTTGCACAAATTCGCCGATCGGCCCAGCAAACGCCATCATGGCAGCGATCGAGATCAGCACTGCCGTTATCATTATCCATATGCCATTCGGCCCGTATTGATCGCCGATCATGCCGACGGCCGTAATGACCGAATCGAGCGAGAACACGATATCGAGCAGAATGATCTGAATGATGACGCCTGAGAAGCTAGCATAAGACTTTTTGACCGCGGTGCCTTCTTCGCCCTCGAGCGAGTTATGTATTTCGTGCGTGGCTTTTGCTATCAGGAACAACCCGCCGATCAGCAAAACGAGGTCTTTACCTGAAACCGTCTGCCCAAAGACCGTAAACAGCGGAGCGACAAGCCCGATGACCCAGCTAAGCGAAAAGAGCAGAATGACACGCATCAGAAAGGCAAGTCCGAGGCCGATGTATCGGGCCTTCGCTCTCTGCTCAGGCGGGAGTTTTTCAGCAAGGATCGTGATGAAGACAACGTTGTCGATGCCAAGCACCAGTTCAAGCAAGGTGAGGGTCGCAAACGCGATCCAAACATTAGGATCAGCAAGGAGTTCCATTTGAGAAAGCCGCTCCGGTAAATAGAAATTGAACTATGCAGTTGTACATTCGACCGGGCCCAAAAGCAAGGCCGGAGGACAGGGAATTTAGGCGAGTTTAATTATTCTGCAATTTTGCACGGAACGGTCGCCGAGCGGTCGGCGGCACGGCGAGCTTCGGCGTTCTGCTTGCGCGATGGTTTTATGATCTCGGTAACGCAAGCGAGATTTGGCGATACCTTTGCGACAATAAGGTAAGAGGTTGTCTTTGACGAATCCTCGGGGTTTTCGCTGACGTTGAACCGGAAGATCAGTGCGAAAGGCTTTTTGGCTTTTACCCGCCATTCCGCACGCGGCCCGACGGATGTGAATGCCGTAAAGTGTTCCCAAAGCCGCAGCTCGTGCTCCTTGCCGCCTGGAGCGATCACATTTATCGTCTGCCGCAGGTCGCCCTCGAGGACATGCAGCTTGTACCCGCCGACGCCGGCACACTCACCCTTGTAAACGCCGCCTTCGTCCTCCTCCAGCTCAAGAGTCTTACACTTCTCGGCATCCAGATCGGTGTAACGGCTCGTTACCTGAGCCGAAATTGCAGATGCGGCAAAAAAAATCACAGAAAAAACCTTTAGCACTCTCATATTCATTTATTCCGCACGATAAGCTATTCGGCCGGCGACGATTGTTGCGACGGCTCGGCCGGTGAATTTCCATCCATCGAACGGGCAGTTTCGCGACTTCGAACGCGAATCGGCATTGCGATAGGTCCAGACGAGGTCGGGGTCGATGATCGTGATATCAGCGATCGAGCCCGGTGCGAGAGTGCCTCGGCCGGCGAGCTTGAAGATGCGAGCCGGATTCGTGGAGCAGAGCTCGACGAGGCGTTCGAGGCTGATGATGCCTTTGTGGACAAGCTCGTTGAACGCCAGCCCGACGCCGGTCTCGAGGCCGGTGATGCCCATCGGGGCACGGTCGAATTCGAGTGCCTTTTCGTCGTGGTGATGCGGTGCGTGGTCGGTGGCGATCGCGTCGATCGTGCCGTCTTTGATGCCCTCGATCACGGCCTCGAGATGCTCTTCGCTACGGAGCGGCGGCGCCATTTTATAATTGGTGTCGTAGCCCTCGACCGAGCGGTCGGTAAGCGTAAAGTGGTGCGGCGTTACCTCGCAGGTGACGTTGATGCCTTCGTTCTTCGCTCGGCGGACTGCCTCGACCGCTCCTTTGGTGGAAACATGTGCGATGTGGATGTGGGCTCCGGTGTCCTTTGCCAGGATAATGTCGCGAACGGCGTCGATGTCTTCGGCGAGGGCGGGCATGCCCTTCAGGCCGAGCAGCAGCGACATCTTGCCTTCATTCATAACGCCGCCAGCGGAAAGCGATTTGTCCTCGCAGTGGTCGATGACCGGCAGATCGAAATCTTTGGCGTACTGCATCGCCCGACGCATGATGCCGGCATTCGGAACAGGACGGCCGTCATCCGAAACAGCGACCGCACCCGCAGCTTTCATCTCACCCATCTCGGCGAGTTCGGCCCCGTCAGAGGACTTCGTTATCGCACCAATAGGGAAGACGTTGGCGAGGCCGGCATGCTCGGCCTGTTCGATCATGTACCGCGTGATCGCTGCGTTGTCGTTGACCGGGTTGGTGTTCGGCATCGGGCAAACGGACGTCCAGCCGCCTGCGACCGCCGCCGCACAGCCAGACGCGATCGTTTCCTTGTGCTCCTGTCCCGGCTCACGCAGATGTACGTGGAGGTCAATAAAACCTGGAGCGACAAGCAGCCCACTCGCGTCAAAGACCTCCGCACCCTCCGGCACGCCGTCCGACGCCTTCAGCCACGCGGCAACCTTGCCGTCCTCAATGAGGACGTTCATTCCCGTGTTCTCATTCGCGGCCGGATCAATAAGATGGCCATTGGAAATCAATAATTTCATTTCACTTTCACTGTTTCCCGTGGGATTGATACGTCAAACCATCCACATTGATCATTCTTTACGGTCACTGAATAATCTACGTATGGATAACGGCCCGTGGGCCGCCCACCAACGACCTGCTTTCGCTGAAATTGCCAAAGCTCAACATCATTTCGCGACAATGCATTGATATCCGTTCGACCTTTGGGTAAATGGATACGAACCGTATATTTCCCGGGTTTAGTCACTTCAAATTTGATGTTTCCTAGATCGTCACTTACTCCCACCATTTTGGGCGATGTGCCAAGTAGTTCGGCTTTGATGCCTGCAAGGGGCACATCGTATCCCCATTCAGAAATGGTTCCCCAAATCCAAAATACACCTACACTTTTCTTTACAGCTCGAAGGAATCTAATGTCCTCAGCGAATGTTTTTGAATCTTTTTCAATCGTTCCTGAGCACAATCCGGTGTAGAAATAGTCCTTTCGTGATTTATCGATCCCCGCGAAGAACAAATATTGGTCACCTCTGGCGAATTCAAAACTGGCAGAGGTTTGGGAATTGATCGTCCGGGCAATAGGCAAATTATTTCCAAAGAAAGTCTCAATCACGTCAACTTCAACTGTCTCGTAAGGGAAATCTTTCGATTTGGAGATCGCCCCAATATTGCCGACAAAGACCGATTCACTTGACTTGTAAGCAAAGCACGCCGGAGGACCAATGTTACATATAGTTGCCTTGACTTCGAACTCGGCTCCGACAAGTAAAAATATCGCTATGCCAATCAGCAACCTTCGATAGACATTTACTAAAAGTTTTCCCAACATATAATCCTCGGGTTTTCGGATCCCGGCATCAACATTTGTCAGTTTAACTCCAGATTTCCGCGGGTCGAAAGTGACAGCAAAGGCATCTTCACTGCGCCGCCGGGTCGATAAAATGTCCGTTAGAAATAAGCAATTTCATTTGTTAGCTTCGCCATAGAACTCGGCGATCACTTCGATTTCACCAAGAATGTTCTTATTGAATTCAGGCAGTTCCTCGGCAGGGATCCAGTATTCTTCATGCTCGCTGCCGCCGACAACCTTGCGTTCGTATTTGTCGAGAAAAGACTTCGCAACCCTGAATCTCGTGACGAAGCCGGCGCGGTCGGCGTTGAGTCGAGCATTCCAGTCGCGAGCAATTTGCACCGCATATGCCTCGTTCGTCACCGGATAGAAAATAGGCTGCTCGGGAAGCCGAGGCGGAAACGCCCGAAAACCGCTTTGCTCGATAAGCTCAAGTTCTTTCGCTCCGACCGGACGGTACAAAGTTTCAGTTTCGTCGAATGAGGTCTCGCTCATTTTCTGTAAGTGCGCAAAAGTGTTCCTTCGACCTTTTCTGAATTTCGATAAACCTCGTCGATGCGAAAAGCTTGATTCACGAAGTCCGGGTCAAAGGTGCAGATGAGGATCCCCGCGTGGTTCCGGTCGGCATTGTGGAGCCGCTTAAAATCGCGCCGGTTTATCGTTAAGAGCACGCGCTTCAGGATGGTCGCACGCGTCAGAACTGCCTCATCTGGTATCGCCTTATTGGCCCTACCGTCCTCGAACATTGTCAAAACGTCGTGGCCCAGCCGCCGAAGCTCGATGACCGTATCCAGCGGAAAGTTCTCGTCAGCGTAAAACCGCATCAGGCATCCGCTTCGTTCGCCAAAACGGCCTTTTCGATCTCTTTCCTATGCCCTTTTGCGTAGTTCCACGCGTTGGTCAGGTCCGATGCCGAAAGTGCCGGGTAGTTGCGCAAAAGCTCAGCCTCAGAGACCCCAAAATCTTTAGCCTGGACAAGCATCCAAACCGGTATTCGTGTATCGCGAATACACGCTGCTCCGCCCATCACAAGCGGGTCTTTAGAGATTCCCTTGTTGCTACCACCAAGTTCTTTTTCAAGCAGGCGATAGATCCGGGACTTGTCTCTCCGTGAAAGCCCGCTGATTATTGATTGTGCCTTTGTTACTGCGTCCACGCTGCTCATAAATTCTCCAATTTCATAATCATACCATCGACCATTCTTAGTTCGTAGAACCTCCCGTTGCCAGATAAAGCACGGCCATTCTGACGGCGACGCCGTATTTTACCTGGTCGAGGATGAGCGAACGGGAACTATCGGCGACATCGGAGGCGATCTCGATTCCGCGGTTCATCGGGCCTGGATGGAGGACGATGGCGTCCTTCTTCGCTAGATCGAGCCGTTCGTTGGTCAGGCCGTAATGGACCGCGTATTCGCGCAGCGTCGGGAAATATGCCGAGTCCTGCCGTTCGCGTTGAATGCGGAGGATCATAACGACATCGGCACCGTCAATAGCGTCTTCCACATGGTCGCAAACCTGCAAGGCGGAATCCCGACCCGCATCGACTGAGGCCCGCATATCCGCAGACTCACTTTCGCTCGATTTTTTATTCTCCGCATCGATAAAAAATTCAAAGTCCCGTGGAACTAAGGTTCCCGGGCCGGCGACGCGAACTTTTGCTCCAAGCTTTGTCAGCAGATGGATGTTCGAGCGGGCGACGCGGCTGTGCAGAATATCGCCGACGATCGCCACCTCAAGGCCGCTAATCTTTTTCTTGTGCTCGCGAATGGTCATCGCATCGAGCAGCGCCTGTGTGGGATGTTCGTTTGACCCGTCTCCGGCGTTTACGACGGCCGCCCGCGAAACCTTCGCGAGTTGGTGCGGAACGCCCGCCGAGCCATGCCGAACAACGATGCAGTCCGGGTCCATCGCGTCGAGGTTTAACGCGGTATCGACCAGCGTCTCACCTTTGCTGACGCTCGATGAAGAAACGCTGATATTGACGGCATCTGCCGAAAGGCGTTTTGCTGCGAGTTCGAATGAAGTTCGGGTGCGGGTAGAGTTTTCGAAAAAGAGATTTATGACGGTCTTACCGCGGAGCGTCGGCACCTTTTTGATCTCGCGGGTATTGATCTCACGAAAATTCTCGGCGGTGTCGAGAATACCGCGAATCTCCGCCTCTGAAAGTTCGCGGATACCCAACAGGTCCCGTCTTCTATAAGGCTTTTCCATCGCTCGGTCCCCAAATCCTTTGAAAAATCGGCTCAAAAAAAGCAAGGCCGCATGCCTTGCTTATTTCTATTCGGGTGGCCTCTCAAAAATGCCGACGCCTTCTACGTCGTCGTATTCTTTCAGCATCACCCGGATTATCTCCGATTGCTTGGTCGGCACGGTCTTTCCGACAAAATCCGCTTGGATCGGCAGTTCGCGGTGTTCACGCCCGCGGTCGATCAAGACGGCAAGCTGGACCTTTCGTGGCCGCCCGAAGTCCATTAGCTGATCCATCGCGGCTCGGATCGTCCGACCGGTGTAGAGCACGTCATCGACGAGAACGATTATCTTTCCATCGATATCGGCGTCGAGCTCGGTCCGGTTCACTATCGGGCTTGCTCCGACCGTTGAAAGATCATCGCGGTAAAGCGTGATGTCAATGATGCCGAAAAGCGGCATTTCGCCTTCGATCTCGGCTATCTTGTCCACAATGCGTTCTGCCAAGGGCACGCCGCGGCGACGAATGCCGACGATGTATACGTCTTTCGCTCCCTGATTTTCTTCAACTATCTCAGAGGCAAGCCGCGAGATCGCCCGCTTCATACGGGCAGAGTCCATTATTCGGGATTTTTCTGTCAGGCTGTTCTCGTCCGGCATTCGTAGCAAATGCTATCAGAGCGTCGGGCAAAGTTCAATGGTCAGCCCGCGTCGCTAATTATCTGCGGGGCCGCAGTTTATCAATTATTGCCGCTCGGATAATATGGGCGTTAAGAAATGAGCCGCATTTTCAACAAATTGATCCGGCCGATGCTGTTTCGGCTACCGGCCGAGACGGCACACGACCTCGGAATGTGGGTGCTGAAGAATGGCTTGGCCGATGGACCGGGCACTCTCGAATTGCCGTTGCTGCGGACTTCTGAATTTGGCCTCGATTTCCCGAATCCGCTCGGAATTGCGGCGGGATTCGATAAAAATGGGCTCGTGATCCAACACCTTGCCAGTCTAGGCTTTGGTTTTGTCGAAGTTGGCACCATAACTTACAAGCCGCAACCCGGAAACCCAAAACCTCGGATCTTTCGGCTTCCGGAGGACGGAGCGCTGATAAATCGGCTCGGTTTCAATAACGACGGGGCCGAAGCTGTCGCAAAACGGCTGCAGAAGGCCGAGCACAAATGCGTCATCGGCATTAATATAGGAAAAAATAAAGATGTTCCAAACGAGGAAGCGGTCGAGAATTACCTCGCCGCGTTCGAGCTGCTTCAGCCACTGGCCGATTATGTCGCGATAAATATATCTTCGCCGAATACACCGAACCTTCGCGAACTGCAGAAGAGTGAAAGTCTTGACGAACTGCTTGTGGCGTTGCAAAAGCGAAACTCGGAAATCGGGGCAAAGCCGCTTTTGGTCAAGCTGGCACCCGATCTTTCTGATGGCGAGATCGAAGACGCTGTTGCGATATGCCAGGAACGGGGAATTGCCGGCATCATCGCCACCAACACGACAATTTCTCGCGATGGGCTTCGTTCCAGGAATGTTCCCGCCATCGGAGCAGGCGGCTTGAGCGGCCGGCCATTGCTTCAAAGGTCGAACGAAGTGATAAAAAAGATCTATCGCTTTTCTGACGGTGCGATCCCGATCATTGGCGTTGGCGGGATATTCTCGGCAGAGGATGCGTTTGCAAAGGTCGCCGCCGGGGCGTCATTGCTGCAGGCGTACACAGGGTTTGTCTATGGCGGGCCGTCTTTTGCATCAGGTGTTTTGCTCGGGCTCGCCCGGATACTGGGAGAGCAAGGGATTCAGAACCTTTCCGATGCGGTCGGCAGGGATGCTTAATGGGACGAAGTTCGTTTGACACTGTTGCACGTCCCGCTATAATTAAGGGTTTGTCCCTCGGGGTGCTTATTTTGAGTCATTCTATAGGGTGCTATTTGATTTGATGCAGATCGAAGAGTCGATGCTTGGGCCTGAGCCGCTTGATATTCGGGAGGAAATTTCTCCCGAAGCGTTAGGGCTTGACGAAGACACGGGGCTCAAGTTCCTCGGTCTTGCGTTCGAAGGTACGGCGGTCAAGTTTGACCGCGGCATCCGGATCGAAGGAACTATTGCCGGCAAAGCCAATGGGCCATGTGCCCGATGTCTTGAGCCCTTCGAACGGGAGATTTCCATCAAGTTTCGGTCGGATTTTATTGACGCTGAGCACTTTGTATCGAGAGCAGAGTCGGAAGTTGGGCTCGATGAACTCGACGCCGACGTCTTGCCGGAAGGGCCGATCGAGTTGGTAGAAATTGTAAGAGAGCAGATCCATCTTGCGGAACCTGAAAGGGAAATTTGCAGACCCGATTGTCAGGGGCTTTGCAGTAGGTGCGGTGCGAATCTCAATAACGGGGACTGCGGCTGCACGGACGATGCGATCGACCCGAGATGGGAAGCTTTGAAGAAGCTAAAAAAGTAAGATTGAGACAAGTTATTTACTGAGGAAGTTATGCCTAATCCAAAACGACGACATTCAAAATCACGTACACGTCAGCGCCGAGCTCACGATGCCATTGTGACCCCGCAGTTTCAGACCGATAAGGAAACCGGCGAGGCCCGTATGCCGCATCGCATTGACCCGGCGACCGGAATGTACAAAGGGCGTCAGATAATCGATGTCAAAGACTCCGAATAGCCTTTGAAGTTTCCTGAATTTTACGTTCTAATTCTTGCCAATGTCTGAAATCAACGCGGGCATTCTCGGGATGGGTCACGCTTATCCGGATGGTGTTCTTACGAACGCCGATCTGGAAAAGATCGTTGAAACCTCCGATGAATGGATCACCAGCCGAACCGGCATCAAGCAGCGCCATAAGGCCAAAGAGAACGAATATACTTCGATGTTCGGCACCGCAGCCGCGAAGCAGGCTTTGGAGCGTGCCGGACTCGAACCCACGGACATTGACATTATCGTCTGCGCCACGACCACGCCGGACCAGATAATGCCCTCGACCGGTGCGTTGATCCAGGCTCAAATTGGAGCAACGAATGCCGCCGGGATGGATATCTTTGCGGCGTGTTCCGGTTTCATCTACGGCCTTACGATGGTCGAGTCGATGATCCGGACGGGGCAGATAAAATATGCTCTCGTGATCGGTGCCGAGGTCCTTACCAAATACGTTGACTATACAGATCGCGGGACATGCGTGATCTTTGGCGATGGTGCCGGAGCGGCGGTCGTTGGGCCGGTCGAAGCTCCGAAAGGAATTCTCGCTACAAAGATCCGCTCGGACGGCCGCTATGAAGAGCAGCTATATGCTCCAGGCGGTGGAACCAAGATGGGAACGACCCATCAAACGATCGACGACGGTCAGCACTTTTTTAAAATGAAGGGGAACGAGCTCTTCAAGGTCGCTGTGCGGTCGATGGCGGAGATCTCGGCGGAAATGCTTGCAAAGGCGGGTTACACGGTGGACGATGTTGCGATCGTCATTCCGCACCAAGCGAACCAACGGATAACGGATGCCGTCGCATCTCGCCTTGGCGTTCCGGACGAAAAAGTTTATTCGAATATTGCCGAACTCGGGAATACTTCCTCGGCTTCGATACCTATCGCAATGGATGAATGCATCCAATCGGGCCGGATCAAGGAAGGCGATCTCGTTTTGCTTACGGCCTTCGGCGGCGGCGTTACGTGGGGAGCTACGGTCATAAGGTTCTAGATCCTTGATCTCTGAAACGATGGCGAAGGTCGCGTTCATATTTCCCGGGCAGGGAAGCCAAACGGTTGGAATGGGCAAGGACCTGTTCGATAATTTTGCGGCTGCCCGCGAGATCTTTGAACAGGCCGATGAGGCTCTAGGCTTTTCGCTTTCCGAAATGTGTTTTGCGGGAACTGAGGAAGACCTCGCCATGACGGCGAATACGCAGCCTGCTATTCTAACGACCTCGGTCGCTGCCTTTCGTGCGATGGAAGCAGAGGGCTTTGCCGCACCGGATTTTGTAGCGGGCCATAGCTTGGGCGAGTATTCGGCTCTGGTCGCAGCGGGTGTTCTCGATTTTGCCGATGCTGTGCAGACCGTTCGCAAACGCGGGACGTATATGCAGGAAGCAGTACCTATGGGGGTTGGTGCGATGGCCGCGATCCTTGGCTCGGATGTCGAAACCGTTGAAGTTGCATGTGCGGACGCAGCCCAAGGCCAAGTCTGCAGCCCGGCAAACATCAATTCGCCTTCGCAGATAGTTATCGCGGGCGATTCGGACGCAGTAGATCGAGCATGCGAACTGCTGAAAGAACGCGGGGCAAAGAGGGCGGTCAAGCTCAATGTTTCCGCCCCTTTCCATTGCTCGCTGATGATGCCGGCACAGGAAAGATTGTCGGAAGACCTTCGGTCGTTGAAATATGGAGCGTTCGGTTTTCCGATAGTGCATAATGTCGATGCGGCAGTTAACTCGGATGAATCGAAGGTCTGCGATGCTCTTTCCCGGCAGGTTTCAGGGCCGGTGAAATGGTTGCAATCGGTCCGCGAGCTGAGGACGCAAGGGGTTGAAACGGTCATTGAGGTTGGTGCCGGAAAAGTTCTTTCGGGGCTGATAAGGCAGATCGACCGGGACGTTCGCTGTTTGAACGTTGAGAATTCTGAGAGTTTAAGAAATACTAAGGAAACGCTATAAAAGGAGAAAATATGTCAGAAGTTCAGGATAAGATCAAACAGATCATCGTTGATGAATTGGGTGTAGATGAAGCCGAGGTCACCGAGAATGCCCGCTTCATCGAAGACCTCGGTGCGGACTCGCTCGACCTGGTCGAACTCGTTATGCGGTTCGAGGAAGAGTTTGACATCGAGATCCCGGATGAAGACGCTGAAAAGATTCAGAGCGTCCGGGATGCTTACGCCTACGTCGAACAGCACAAAGGCTAGTTATCAGTTGTCGGTGGCCGGTTCTCAGTTTGTTCCGGCTGCCGACACTTTTTTTGTGTTAGCCATATTTCGTGGCGAGGCCGCGCTTTGGAAAAGTTTTGAGGCCGGCACATGGGTCAAAGAATCCGGGAAAAGCGTGGGCATTCTGGTCTGACGACCGATTACTGACCTCTGACCACTGAAACATATGAAACGTCGAGTTGTAGTGACCGGAGTTGGACTCGTTACGCCGATCGGCAATGACGTTCCGACCACATGGAACGGCTTGATGAGCGGTGTCAACGGCGCCGACGACATCAAGCGTTTCGACACCGAGAAGTTCTCGGTCAAGTTTGCCTGTGAGGTGAAGGATTTCGATCCGCTCAGCTTTCTCGATAAGAAGGAAGCCAGGCGGATGGGAGCCTTTACGCATTTTGCCCTTGCCGCTTCGGACGAGGCGATGAAGCACAGCGGGCTCGTTATTGACGACTCGAACGCTGACATGGTCGGTACCTACATCAGCTCGGGCATCGGCGATTTCTGGGCGATAGAGCGCGAGCATGAGAAGCTGCTCAACTCGGGGCCCGACCGCGTTTCGCCGTTCTTTATCGTTTCGGCCATCGTTAATCTTGCGGCCGGCAACGTTTCTATTCGTCACGGAGCGAAGGGGCCGAATTCGGCGACCGCAACCGCGTGTTCCGCCGGTGCGCATGCGATAGGCGACAGCTTCCGGATCATCGAACGCGGTGACGCGGACGCGATGATCTGCGGCGGTGCCGAAAGTGCGATCACACCAATGTCCGTTGCCGGCTTTGCCTCCATGCGGGCACTCTCGACCCGAAACGATGATCCAAAGCGGGCATCGCGGCCGTTTGATGCGGAGCGTGATGGATTTGTCATCGGCGAAGGTTCGGGCATCATGATCCTCGAAGAGCTCGAGTTCGCAAAGGCCCGCGGAGCAAACATCCTGGCCGAGATAGTCGGGTACGGAATGAGCGGCGATGCTTTCCACGTAACGATGCCGGACGAAACGGGGTCCGGTGCGATCCGCGTGATGGAAAAGGCGATCAAGGATGCGGGTATTTCTCCCGACCAGATCGGCTACGTAAATGCCCACGGAACATCAACGCCGTATAACGATAAGTTCGAGTCTTTGGCCATCAAGAAGGTATTTGGCGAACACGCAAAGAACGGGCTTGCGGTCAGTTCGACCAAGTCGATGACCGGGCATGCCCTTGGGGCCGCCGGCGGTATCGAGGCCGTTTTCTCGGTGCTCGCGATCAAGGAAGGGAAACTGCCGCCGACGATCAATTACGAGTTCCCGGATCCGGAATGCGACCTCGACTACATCCCTAATGAGGCACGCGAAACGCAGGTCGAATACGCACTTTCGAACAGCTTCGGCTTCGGCGGAACCAACGCGTGTTTGATATTCAAACGTTATTCTGAGTAACTACAATGAGGACTCTTGAATATACATATTGGGAAGATGGCGAGTTCTTCGTCGGTCATTTGAACTCGTTTCCGGATTACGAAACACAGGGCACCTCCAAGGAAGAACTTGTTGAAAATTTGGTAGATCTCCTCAAAGATCTAGAGTCGGGTGAGGTGCCGTTCGTCAGACGTGTTGAGGAACTTGTCATCGCATAGTGAAACGCCGAGATCTGATCAGAAGGCTTGAACAAATGGGATGCGTGCTGACCCGGCACGGCGGGAAGCATGATTGGTACACCAACACCGAAACGAAGCAATCCCAACCAGTTCGCCGACACTCGGAAATCAACGAGAACCTTGCAAAGTCGATAATCAAGAAGCTTTCGGATAAGTAGGTTGTGACTGAATGAGTATTCATTCAGTGTGTGATAATTTAATAGTATGAAGATCATAGTTTTAATGAAACAGGTTGCGAATAAGGACGCCGTCCTTCGCATCGGGCCTGACGAAAAATGGATCAACGAGACGGACGTCGCGATGCAGACGAACGAATCGGACGGCTACGCCCTCGAAGAGGCTCTTCGGCTCAAGGAAGCCAAGGGTGAGGGCGAAGTGATCGTCTGCACGCTCGGGCCGCAATCGGCGAAATCGGTTATCAAAGATGCCCTCGCTCGCGGTGCCGATCGTGCGATCCACGTGGTCGCCGACGACGCCAACAAGCTTTCGCCTTACCAGATCGCGAAGGCCATCGCCGATGCGATCCGCGAAGAAAATGCCGAACTCGTTTTCGCCGGGCTGCAGTCCGACGACGCGAGCTATGGCCAAACGGGCGTGGTGCTTGCCGAACTGCTCGGCATACCGCACGGCACCATCGTCATCGAGGTCGACCGCGAAAGCCTCGGCGAGAGCCTCCGAATCAAACGCGAGCTTGAGAGCGGCTGGTACCAATGGTTCAGTTACAAGCTCCCGGCACTCTTCACCATTCAATCCGGCATCTCGCAGATCCGCTACGCCTCGCTAAAGGGCATCATGGCGGCGAAGAAAAAAGAGATCCGAGAGGTCACAGCTGCGGTTGAGGCATTTGCCGCCGGGCAAACCATTTCGAAGGTTTACATGCCGCTCAAGACCAAACAGACCCAGATGCTCGGCAATGGCGATGCCAAGGCCGGTGCGGTGGAGCTGGTCGAGAAGCTCAAAACGGAGGTGCGGGCAATATGATCCTCGTATTCATCGAACACAAAAATTGCGTATTGAACAAAACCTCGCTTGAGGCGATCGCGGCGGCACAGGCCATCGGTGCAGACCTTGGGATGAAGGCCACGGCCGTTATTCCATGCACCGGCGAATGCCCTTTGACCGCGGAGATTGCCGGCTACGACCTCGAGAAAGTCATCGTTGCCAAGAGCGACAAACTCGGCACCTATACGCCCGATGCATATGCAGACGCCTGGGAGCAGGTGATCAAGGCGACGAATCCGCAGTACATCGTGATGTCGCATACCTACCAGGTGCGCGATTTTGCTCCGAAGGTGGCGACCCGCTTTGGCCGCGAATTGGTCGGCGACGTTATCCGCTATCGTGCCGAGGGCGGCAAGCTCGTCCTGACTCGACGCATCTTTCTCGGAAAGCTCGATGCTGACCTGACCGTCGGCGGCGACGCTCCGTACTTCGTCACGTTCCAGTCGGGTGCTTACCGCGGCGATAGTGCCGCGAAGGGAAGTGCAACGGTCGAAAAAATGGACGTAAATATCGGCGAGGTTCGGATGACCGCCGAAGAGCCGTTCCAGGAAGCAAAGGCGTCGGTTGACCTGACCAAGAGCGAGGTAATAGTCGCGGTCGGCCGCGGCATCAAGTCGGAAGAAAACCTTGCACTTGCCCAGCAGCTTGCTGATGCTCTCGGTGCCGACCTTGCGGCTTCCCGTCCGATTTGCGACAGCGAGTGGCTGCCCATTGACCGCCAGATCGGTTCCTCCGGGCAGACCGTCGCTCCGAAGCTTTACGTCGCACTCGGCATCTCGGGTGCCATTCAGCACATCGTCGGGATGAAAAACTCCGGAACGATCGTCGCTATTAACAAGGACAGCGAGGCTCCGATCTTCGACATCGCCGACTACGGCATCGTCGGCGACCTCTTCGAGGCCGTCCCGGTCCTGATCGAAGAGATCAAGAAGGTGAAGGGCTAATGGCCATTCGGGAGTAAGAAAGTTGGATTAAAGGCCCGGAACCCGCTTCCGGGCCTTTTGTTTTGCTACGGCCGTTCGCGGCAGATTCCGGCCGCCGGATTTGCCGAGCAAAATAGTTTAGTGAGAGCCTCGATCTGCGCCTGCTGGCGTCGGTTTGCTTCGAGAAGCTGATCGATCTGGCGAGATTTGGTTTCCGCATCGGCCTTGAGCCGCTCGAGCTCATTTTGCTGTTCGTTGACGGCATTCACGAGAACCACACCAACGCGTTCATAGTTCACTCCTTGTATCTCGCCATCTTTATTTGTCGTGGCAAGAAGCGGTTCGACGCCTGCGACCTCTTCGGCAACAAGTCCGAAATCGCGAACGCCGTTATGCTTCCAGTCAAAATAAACAGGCCGAAGCTGGCGGATAAGGCTAAGGCCGCTTCGGTATTCGGAAATGTTCTCCTTATATCGGAGGGACGACGAACAGGTTGTCACTTCCAACGTGGCGACCGTGTAACAAAGTGTCGTCGCGGATGCGGTGCCAAATGTTCCGAGCCGAAGTCTTCCGTAGATCTTGACCGTTTCTAAGCCGTTCGATCGTCCAAGAGCGATCGTGTTGCTGGTTGAAACAGTCGATTCCGCACCAATAGCGGTCGCATAAGATAGGCTGTTACTAACGGAACTATCAAATCCAAGTAATGTGTTCTTTGATCCGGCTGAGGTTGCACCACCGGCGGCTCCCCCGATAAACGTATTGCGATCGCCAGACGATGCACTCGATGCCGCAAACGATCCGACATAAGTGTTGTAAACGCCCGTCAAATTTCCGCCACCTGATGATGCGCCGAGAATCACATTGTCCGATCCCGAGAAATTAGCGGTTCCGGCAGAATCACCAACAAACGTATTGCGATTACCCGTCTGTGTTTGTCGACCGGCATCGCCGCCAATCATTGTGTTGAATGATCCAGAAGTTAACTCGACACCAGTAAATGCTCCGAACAGCGAGTTTGAATCGCCATCTTCGATCTGGTTGCCTGAGCTGGTTCCGACAAACGTGTTCTCTTGTCCGGTAAGCAAAGTACCTGTTCGTCCGGTAAATGTCCCAACGAACAGATTAAATGAACCCGGTTTAGCGAGAATTCGGCTTCCGGCGATACTAAACTGGCTGGTTGCACTGACCGTGTCGCCAAATATTCCGTTGTTAGTTATCAACTGGCCCGGAATTCTAACAGTATCGACCTCTGATGCGCGGCCGAGGACGATGGTGTTGTTTGCCGAGACAACCGCCTCTGCACCGATCGCGGTCGCGAATGAAAAGTTTCCGTCAGCGCGGGTCGATCTGCCCAGAAGTGTCACGTTTGAGCCGTTCAACATCGTGACACCTGAGTCCTGACCGACGAACGTATTGCCCGAGCCGCTCTGGAACGCAAAGCCTGACCCTTGGCCGAGAAATGTGTTTTGGTTTCCGGTTGCAAGATCGCGTCCGGCAGCATCGCCGAAGAAAGCATTCCCGGAACCGAGCTGATTTGTTTGGCCGGACTGATTGCCAACATAGGTGTTGGATTCCCCCAAGGTATTTGAGGCACCCGCAAAGGCTCCGAGGAATGTGTTCTGAATGCCAACGCTCGTATTTCGTCCGGCTTCGGAACCAACGAAGGTGTTCCTAAATCCACCAGCGTTTGCGTGCCCGGCCCTAAAGCCAAAGAAAGAATTTTCTGTCCCTGTATTAACCGCGCCAGCATTTATTCCCGCAAAAAGATTGCCGGTGCCGGCATTGCCAAGGATGCGGCTCCCGCCGAGGTTGAATTGTGTTGTGGCGTTAATGGTTGCCGACGTGATCGGAAGAGTTGCAACGAGCTCGCCGGGAATGACTACTTTGTCCTGCCCGAGCGAACGGCCGAGAACAATCGTCCCGCTTTCCGAAACTGTCGCTTCAGCACCGATCGCGGTCGCATAGGTCAAGTTCGGTGCGCCAAGGAATGTTCCGCCGCCGATGAGAGTGTTGCCGCTTCCAACTGTATTTGTTGTGCCTGAGCCTCTACCAATAAAAGTGTTTCCGGCGCCGTTCGTGGTTTGAAGTCCGGCAGATTGACCAATGAATGTATTGCCTTCGCTGCCTAATGCGCTATCGCGGCGAATGATTGCTGCCGGAGTTATTGGAAAGCCCGGCCCTGCTGCCAAAGAACGAATTGTTCTCACCCGACGTGATCGAGCTTCCGGCAAGGCGGCCAAAGAAGGCATTGTTCGTCCCGGTAGTGCCGTTTAAGCCGGAACCAACACCGGCGAAAAGATTATCGGTGCCCGGTGCCCAAAACGCTCGCAAGCCATTTAGTTGGAACGCCCCAACGGCATTCAGATTCCGGGCACGTCCATCGCCGTTAATGCTGAAGTTCGCACCGCTCTGGTCCGTCGTCGAATTGTGAATATAGTTCGTGCTACCGGCCGTCGGCGTCCTCGCATCGGTCATGCGCGGATCGGTGGTGACGACGAACTGGTTAGCTTGCGGTGGCGGCTGTTGTCGCATTTGTTGCATTGACAGCGTTGGTGGCGTTCACTGCGTTGGTCGCGTTGGTGGCGGTATCGGCGGTCGTCGCCGTGTTTGCAGAGATGCTTCGGACTGCATAAGGCGAACTGCCTATCCGCTGCCGCGGGTCGAGAATGGTAAAGCCGCCGCCGCCCGTTTGGCGGACGCGTATCTCGATGAATCGCTCCGGGCCAGTGAAGTTTGCTCCGAAGTCGAGGGATACGGTAAACCGCCCATCGGCGACGGCCACATTCGATCTCGACTGTGTCGTCCCGATCTGCGTGCCGCCCGAAGCGACATCGAATAAAAGGAATTCAAGATCAAAATTTCCATTCGCGGGCTGGCCACTGAACTGAAGTTCACCTTGATAGTTGAATGACGTTGACTGTCCGATTACGGCGTATGTCGCAAGCAGAAAAAAACTCAGAACGAAAATCGTTCGCGCATGGTTAAGCATTTTGAAACCTCTCCTTCATCCGCCGTCCGTTCGTTACAACGGTTACGTTCAGTGATCTGGCTCGATCGACCCACGATCTCGCCCCATGTCGGTTAAGTACCTGATCCGTCATATTCCGAACTCCGATTGTTTCTGCGGGCCCTACTTCTTACTCGGACAGAACTCCGCGTTCGGGTTGCCCACGCAAAAGATCTTGGTAAGAACTTCGATCTGCGCTTGCTGTCGTCGGTTCGCGTCGAGCAGTTCATTGATCTGCCGTTGCTGTGATTCGATCCGCGTCTGCTGTTCGTTGACGGCGTTTACAAGCACGACGCCGATGCGTTCATAGTTGACGCCTTGGATTTCGCCGTTCTTGTTGGTCGTAGCAAGAAGCGGTTCGACGCCTGCGACCTCTTCGGCAATAAGGCCGAAATCGCGAACTCCGTTGTGCTTCCAATCGAAATAGACAGGCCGAAGCCGACGGATAAGCCCGAGCCCCAAAGTGTAATCTGAAATGTTCTCCTTATACCGAATTGATGATGAACAGGTCGTGACTTCTAGGTTCCCACCGTCGATGCAAAGATTAGTCGCCGACGGAGCCGAAAAAATACCCAAGCGGAGCCGCCCTGGAATGCGGACGAGATCGGCACCGTTTGATCTGCCAAGGGCAATGGTATTGCTTGTCGAGACAGTGGCCTCTGCGCCAATCGCTGTCGCGTTTGTAAGGCCCGGAGCCCCGACATCCGCTAAGGCTCCGATCAGTGTGTTTCGGATGCCGGTCGTGTTCGCCTGACCGGCGTTGTAGCCGATCATCGTGTTTAGGTTGGCGTTCGTGTTGCGGCCTGCGTTTCGCCCAAAGAATGAGTTCTGATTCCCGGCGATATTCTCAAGGCCCGCACTGCGGCCGAAGATCGAATTCTCAGAACCGGTCGTGTTATTTATTCCCGCGGCACGGCCGAAAAACGAATTCTCGTTCCCCGTGGTGTTCAGTTCGCCGGCTCCGGTTCCGAAGAAAGCGTTTGCCGTGCCGGTATTCACATTTCCGGCAAAGCGTCCGACGAAGGTGTTATCAGTGCCCGCTATGCTTAATACACGATTACCGTTGATGTTGAACTGGGTGCCGGCATTTACCGTGGCGGCGGAGAGTGCGGCGATATTCAATGAACCAGAAACAGACAGATTCCCGGGAACATTTACAGTGTCCTGACCACCTGATCGCCCGAGGACGATCGTGTTGCTGGTAGTTACTGAAGAGGATGCTCCGATCGCGGTCGCGAAGGATAGGTTGCCGATACCGTTGGTACTCGCAGACGCTCCGAGCATCGTATTGTTGCCGCCAATAGTGTTCGACCCCCCGGCCAAGAAACCGACAAAGGTATTTGAGTTCCCGGTTTCGTTGTTAGTGCCCGCCGAAGAGCCCATAAACGTATTGCCGGTTCCACTAATATTGTCGTTCCCCGAATTAGCACCAAAAAAAGAATTGGACGAGCCACCGTTCGTATTCTCTCCACTGTTGATGCCAAAGAACGAGTTGCTGAAGGTATTGATCCCGACAAACCGACCAGCACTGTTGCCAAAAGCAGTATTGCCAATGCTTGAACCTGCAGATGCTGCTCCGCTTTGAAAACCGACGAATAGGTTGTTGTCTCCCGCTGCGTGAATGATCCGGCTCCCAGCCAAAGAATAATTTATTGTCGACCGAACTACATTTGCATCAAGACTGCCTGGAATGTTTACCGTGTCCAACCCACCGGGCCGGCCGAGGACGATGGTGTTGCTTGTTGTAACGGTGCTGCCTGATCCGATGGCCGTTGCGAACGAGAGATTTCCTGCACTAGGGTTGGCACCGGCTCCGAGCATCGTATTTGAAGCACCAGTGACGTTGTTGTATCCAGCGCCGCTTCCAACGTAAGTGTTTAACGATCCAATTGTTGTCTGGAAGCCCGCTTCATCCCCGATAAACGTATTGTTTTCGCCGGAGATATTACCAAAGCCACTCAGTGATCCGAAAAATGAGTTTCGCGATCCGGTGGTATTTACGTTTCCGGACGAGGATCCGAAGAACGAATTACTGGATCCTGTGTTGCTGTTCGCGGCGCCAACCCCTACAAACAGGTTGTTGGTTCCTGCGTTTGAAAGTATTCGGCTGCCGCCAAGATTGAACTGTGTGGTCGCGTTTATCGTTGCCGAGGTGATCGGCATATTCGCGATAAGCTGACCGGGAATGACCACCTTGTCTTGTCCCAGCGAACGGCCGAGGACTATGGAGCCGCTTTCCGATACGGTCGCTTCAGCTCCGATCGCGGTAGCGTATGTCAGGTTTGGAGCGCCGAGAAATGTTCCGCCGCCAATCAATGTGTTGCCGCTGCCGGTTGTGTTCGTAGTTCCGGAGCCGCGGCCGATAAACGTGTTGCCGCCTCCGTTCGTGGTTTGTAACCCCGCGGATTGACCGATAAAAGTATTGCCTTCGCTGCCCAATGCACTATCACGAGAATGATTGCTGCCGGAGTTATTGGAAAGCCCGGCCCTGCTGCCAAAGAACGAATTGTTCTCACCCGACGTGATCGAGCTTCCGGCAAGGCGGCCAAAAAAGGCATTGTTCGTCCCCGTAGTACCGTTTAGGCCGGAACCGACACCGGCGAAAAGGTTATCGGTGCCCGGTGCCCAAAATGCGCGCAATCCGTTAAACTGAAAGGCCCCGACAACGTTCAAATTGCGGGCACGTCCATCGCCGGTAATGCTGAAGTTCGCACCGCTCTGGTCCGTCGTCGAATTGTGAATGTAGTTAGTGCTACCGGCTGTCGGCGTCCTCGCATTGGTCATGCGCGGATCGGTGGTAACCACGAACTGGTTAGTTGCGGTGGCGGCTGTTGTCGCATTTGTTGCATTGACAGCGTTGGTGGCGTTCACTGCGTTGGTCGCGTTGGTGGCGGTATCGGCGGTCGTCGCCGTGGTTGCAGAGATGCTTCGGACTGCATAAGGCGAACTGCCTATCCGCTGCCGCGGGTCGAGAATGGTAAAGCCGCCGCCGCCGGCCTGCCGGACGCGAATCTCGAGAAAGCGTTCGGGTCCGGTGAAGTTTGCTCCGAAATCAAGAGAAACGGTGAACCGTCCGTCGGCGACGGCAACATTGGGTCTCGACTGTGTCGTCCCGATCTGAGTGCCGGCGGTCGCGGCATCGTAGAGCAGAAACTCAAGGTCAAAGCTTCCGTTCGCCGGCTGGCCGCTGAATTGAAGTTCGCCTTGGTAGGTGAACGATGTGGATTGGGCAATTGATTGCCCGAGAAAGATGCTAAGAAGTAAAAACAAGAATCCAAGCCGACGAATATTCATATCGATTTTCTCGCTAAAGTTGTTCCGATGGGTGTAGTTGTTGGGCAGATTGCCCGATTGTGGACTACGAGAAGCGAAAAAGTCCTTTGATTTTTCGTTAGAAATGCTTAGAATTTGTTAGTCCCAACGGAAAAACGCTTTATGAACCGCACCTACGAATTCGGTGAATTCAGGTTAGACGCCTCGAAGCGAATGTTGATTCGAGGCGGCGACGAAGTACAGGTCTCACCAAAGGCCATCGAATTACTCGTGCTTTTGGTGGAATCTGGTGACCGGGTCGTGACTCGCACGGAGATAATGGACCGGCTCTGGCAAGATACTTTCGTTGAGGAAGGGAACATTAATTTCCACATCTCAAACCTGCGGCGGGCCCTTGGGCAAAACGGCAAGCCGGAGTCGCAATACATCCGAACCGTTCCGCGAAAAGGATATAAATTCATTGCGGACATCAGGCAACCGGACGAAGATGCCCTGAAATCGCCAGATGATCGGCCGAGCGTTCGCACCCGGTTTCGCCGTTGGCAACCGTTTGCACTTGCGGGGACGATTATTGCGATCGTCGGGGTCGTGTTCGCAACGATCCTCGGATCTGGGATTCGCGGCGAACAAGTTCGAGCAAACAATACGGCGGCGGATGTGCCGGCAGAGGCGGTCGCTTTTTATAAGAAGGGCAAGCGGGTTTGGGAGAGCCGGGTCTTTACCGAACAAGATCCCGGCGAACTTTTCCGGCAGGCGATCGCGATCGCACCCAATTATTTGGACGCCCACATCGCTCTTGCCGATACGCATGCCTTTGATGCAACGCCTGAGAAGGCGGAGCAGGTAATAGCGACTGCTCGTAAGATCAGCGGGGATTCGGCAGACCTGCTCGCGACCGAAGCTTTCATCCGGATGTTCCATTATTGGGACTGGGCGGGTGCTGAAGCCGGTTTCCGAAACGCGGTCGCCATCGAACCGGAGAATGCCAAGGCAAGGCACTGGTATGGCGTGCTGCTTTCATTGACAGGGCGCTTAGATGAAGCAAGGGCCGAGATGCGGCGGGCACGGGAGCTTTCGCCGGATTCGCTGATCATCGCTTCGGACCTCGGCCAGCTTGAGTATTTCGCCGGCGATCTTTCAGCCGCCGCAACAGAGCTCGAGAACGTACTCCGTATCGAACCGCGGTTCACGATGGCCCGGCGATATCTTGCCGAGGTGCATGAGGCCCGTGGCGAGGAATCGGAGGCGTTTGAAGAGCGGTTGAAAAGCGTTGTCCGGTCGTCGGATTCGGTCGTCGAATCGCAACGGGTTTTCGAGGAAAGCGGGCTGCGGGGTATATGGACGCAACTGGTCGGAAGCGGCCAATGCGGTGCGGACGCCGCAAATCCTTACGATTGCGCTCGAGCCTTTGCGAAACTTGGGGATGATGAGAAGGCACTCGATCAGCTTGAGATCGCCGTTCAGAAGCGGGTCTTTCACATTCCGTTCGTCTCGGTCGATCCGGTTTTCAGACGGCTGAGGGACAACGACCGATTCCGTGGGGTGGTTGACGCAACCGCTTCCAGAAGTGCGATCGCCCGCAAATAGGGAAAGCACTCTTTACAATAAGGAAAGGGCCCGTACCTTTTGAGCACGAGCCACTTATTTTTTCCTTAAACCCTATCTACGATCAAGAGCAAATGTGCCGACAAGATCCTCAAAGGTGTCCCCAATTTCCGTTGATCCAAAAGTTAATTTCCGAGCCGGATTTCACAATTTGGCGGTAACCGAGCCGGGAGCCTACCTACAAACTCCCTGTTTTTGTACAACGCGTTATGTCTATAGAGAATAATCGAGAAAACGCGAAAAGTCAAGACTTTTTTTTCATCTGGCACTCAACTTTTTTAAGTGCTAATTCTCATTGTATTTTGCCTACGCAGAAGCCGCGATCGCTTCGTCAAAAATCTCCAGAGCGACGTCCGCGTTTTCTTTGGTCAGGATAAGCGGCGGCGACCATCGGATTGTGCTGGTGCCGCAGCCGAGGATGACCAAGCCCTTGTTGAAGCACGCCATCTCGATGCGGTCGCGGAGCTCGGGGTTGGGCTTGCGCGAGGCCTTGTCCGTGACGAACTCGACGCCGAGCATCAATCCCATTCCGCGGACATCGCCGATGCATTCGTATTTTTCTTTCAGCTTTGCGAGCCCGGCTTTGAGATGGCCGCCGACCTCGGCCGAATTTGCGACCAGGCCGCCTTCGAGGAGCTCGATGGTTTTCAAGGCAGAGGCGATCGCAACCGGGTTGCCGCCGAAGGTCGAGGCGTGTGCCCCTTTGTGCCAGTCCATGATTTCAGCCTTAGCGGTACAAACGCCGATCGGCATTCCTGAACCGATGCCTTTTGCCATACAGACGATGTCGGCCTTGACGCCTTCGTGGTGATCGAGGGCAAACATCTTGCCGGTGCGGCCCATTCCGGACTGAACCTCATCGACGATGAGCATTATCCCGTGCTTGTCGCAGATCTGGCGGATGGCCTTGACGACCTCGGTCGGAGCGGGAACATAGCCGCCTTCGCCCTGGACGACCTCGAGCACAATACCGGCAACCTCTTCCGGCGGGGTGGTCGTATTGAAGAGACGGTCCTCGATCCAACTTACGGTGCCCATACAGCAAGAGCCGTCGTCGCATTTGCCGAGGTTGAACGGGCATTGGTAACAATTCGGATAGGGTACGTGGACGACGTCAAGAGCCTGGCGGGCAAAGCCAAGCCGCTGTGCCTTTTTTGACGACGTAAGCGAAAGAGCACCGAGCGTTCGGCCATGGAACGAGCCGAAGAACGAGATGAACTTCTGCCGCTTGGTGTGATACATAGCGAGCTTCAGGGCGGTTTCGATCGCTTCAGCACCGCTATTGGCAAAGTGCGTTTTGGTCGGGCCATCGATCGGCACGATCTCGTCGAGCTTACGCCCAAGCTCGGGCATGTGCTTGTAGTAATAGTCCGTGCCGCAGAGGTGGATGAGTTTTGCCGCCTGATCGCTGATCGCCTTTACGATATCGGGGTGGCAGTGGCCGGTCGAGCAAACGGCGACGCCGGCGTTGCAATCCAGAAAAATGTTGCCGTCCGGGTCTTCGATCCAAACGCCGTAAGCTCGTTCGGCGACGAGCTTGTAATTCGGCCGCGGATAGCTCGGGGTAACGTATTTTGCGTCAGCTTCGACGATGGCTCGTGCGTTCGGGCCCGGAAGCTCGGTCTTTATGATCGGTCGTTGCAATTCGGTTGTCGGTGTCATTATTTTCTCCTGAATATGTTTAGACTCCACGTTTTAGCGTGGCAAATCAGCAACAAGGTAGAGTCTGTTGCTCTGAACAAATTGGAGAAATTAGTCGCCACCGAAAAGGTGGGCTCGTTGCCATGCGGGTCGAAGACTTGCAATAGATCGCGGCGTCATAAGATGCCGCCATCTTACCAGAAGGGTGTCGAGCCTTCAACTCAAGGTCGGCGTGACGTTAACACTAATCTTCGAGTTTGATCGAGGTGAGGAGCTGTTCAAATTCGGGATCGTTTTTCAGAAAGCGATATTCCGGATCGTGGAGCACCTGAAGGAGCCACGGGTCGCGGACGCGTTCGGCCTCGCTCAGCCATTTGATCGTTTGATCCCGGTCCTTGGCGAGAGCCGCAACGAGAGCGATATTCGAAGGCGGAAAATAGCTTTTCGCGTAACGTTTTTCGAGGTCCTCACGCCATTGGCGAAGTGCATCAGCTCGCGAACTATTGGCCATGGTCGCACGGACCTTATCGATCTGCTCCGAGTTTCCTTCATCGATCGAAAACGCCGCGAAGTATTCTTCCAGCGATTCCTCCCGCCGATTCTGCATAAAATAGACCGTCGCGAGGTACCAGTTGGCCAAGCTGAAGTTCGGTGCATTTGTCTTTAGTTGCTGAAGCCGCGTTTCAGCTTCACTTTGTTTGCCGGAAACCATCAGATTATAGGCAATGTTCGCCTGGCCGATGTTCGATGTTGGGTCTAGCTTTTCAGCGGCCAGAAGTTGCCCGAGGCCTTCGTCGGTTCGGCCCATTACCGAGAGCATCCAGCCGAATCGCAGTTTCGGGGTCGGATCATTTGGCGAAAGTTCGATCGCCCTTTTGAAATCAGCTTCCGTCGCCTTCCAGTCTCGATTGTATAGAAACTCGATCGATGCCCGTGTCGAATAAACTTCGGATTGCGTCGGGTCGAGCTGCATTGCCTGGTTCACGGACGCGAGTGCAAAGGGTATCGATTCGCGGGCCGGCTTGTAGCCATAATCGTAGTAACCAAGATGGACGTCAGCAAGACCGTTGTGTGCTTCGGCAAATTTCGGATCGAGCGTGATCGCTTGCTCGAAAAAGCCGCGGGCCGTGTTGAATCCCTCGAGGGTTCGTTGGTTCCAGTGATACCGTCCGCGCAGATATGCCTGATAGGCTTCGTTATTATCAGTTGGCCGATCGTGGAGCCGATTGCTTTCCGCCACTGATAGATTTGCGATCAGGGCGCGTGCGGTCAATTCGGAGACGGTATCCTGTACTTTGAAAAGATCCGCCTCAGTGTAATCAAACGATTCATTCCACAATTGCCGGCCATCGGCGACGTTGATGAGCCGCGCGTTCACCCTAAACCGATCCTCCACCTTTTGCAGATTCCACTCAACGACAGTATCGACACCGAGCTTTCTGCCGATCGCCAGCGGATCCGGATCGATTTTGGATGCAGCGATAGTGGACGAAAGCGGCCTGATCACAAGATCGCCATAGCGGCCAAGTTGAGAGATAAGCGCATAGGTCATCCCTAAAAGAAGTGAGTGGTCGATCTTGGCGCCGCTGATATCTTCAAGCGGGATCACGGCGACCGAACGGATCGGTGAAGGCTTTGAACCTCTGGTCAGAACCCATACTGCGCCGAAGGTTCCGAATGCCAGCACCGCGATGATGCCGATAGTGAGAAGCCGATTCATGCCCGCGCGTCCCGAGGCTGGAAGTGCGAGCGGCGGGCGAACGGAAAGCTCAACAGATTGGTCCTCGCCGACCTCTTCGATCCAAGTCTCTTCAACGGTCTGTTTTTCGACGATGAGGTCGAGCGGCCGACGCTCTACCAATGCGGTTTCGACTTCCTTTATCTCGGCAACAAAGCGAAAGCCGCGGCGGGGGACAGTTTCGATAAAAGTGGTCTCGGGTTCGTAGGCTGCGAGAGATTTTCGGAGCTTTGAGATGGTGTACGAGAGAGCGTTGTCCTCAACAAATGTATCCTGCCAGACCTCTTCAAAGATCTCATTCTTGGAAACTATTCGGTCGCGGTTCTCAATAAGGTAAACAAGAAGCTGATGGACCTTTGGAGCAAGCTTGACCGTCTCGTTCGAATGGGTCAAGAGGCCCGAGGCCGTATCAAGCGAGAACCCCGCGAAAGCGTATAAATGCCTTCCGGTCAGACTTTTACCGTTGACTTCACTATTACTCACGAATTACTAAGGTTTTCCTCAAGACTTGGGGAATGGATTCCTCCAATATACCAGAATTCGCCAACAGCAGGAAAAAAGATGAGCCCAATAAGAAGAATTTACAGACGTGTAACAACGACCGAACGGCTCGTCGTTCCGCCCCGGGAAGTTCATATCCGGCCGATACCTGGCGACACGTTTCGGGTCGAGATCTTTATGAAAGATGGTGCGGGAGAAATATTGGTCTATGAACGCGAACACAGAGGAACTGTCGAAGTTGAAGAATTGGACGACGGGAAGTTCATATTAACCGGAGATGTTTCGTGATCTTGGGTTCGAATAAAGATCCTAAGGAAGAATACAACCATACGGGAAAAGATGGAGTTAAGCACATGAAAATTAGCCGCAGTTACATTTTGATGATCATTACTTGTATGTTCTGCCTCTCTGGCGAGCTTTCGGCACAAACGACCGCATTTACTTATCAGGGCAATTTAAATGTAAGCAGTTCGCCCCAGGCAAGCCCAAACGGAGGCGGAACACCTGCGACCGGGAGTTTTGATTTTGAGTTTCTGCTTTTTGATGCCCAGACCGGCGGTGAGCAGATAGGCTCGATACTTGCTCGAGAAGGCGTTCCGGTCGTAAACGGAAATTTTACGGTTACGCTGGATTTCGGTGCGGCCTTTCCGGGCACCGACCGATTCTTGCAGATCGCGGTCCGCAGTGCCGGGAATCCGAGCGGCTACACTCCGCTCAGCCCGCGTACGCAACTTAGCAGCTCGCCGTACGCCGTAAAAAGCTTAAGTTCGGAAACCGCTGTAAATGCTGCGCAGCTTGGCGGTGTTCCCGCAGACCAATTCATTACAACAGCAACGGGCGGCACCAATTTTATCCAGAACAATACGACTCAACAGGCTGGAGCAAACTTTAACATCGGCGGCACCGGGAGGGCAAATATCTTCAATGCAACATCCCAGTACAACATAAATAATTCGAGTGTGCTCAGTGCACCCGGTATATCCAATATTTTCCTAGGTTTTATTTCAGGCAGGGATAACACCACCGGTAGCAGAAATGCGTTCATTGGACCGAACGCTGGTTTTCTGAATAGAGGTGGATCCGACAATACTTTTGTAGGACATTTGTCTGGCGACTTAAATCAGGTCGGGATAGGAAACACTTACGTTGGCCAAAGAAGTGGTCGCTTTTTTCGTGGCGATCACAATTCGATCGTCGGATTTTCATCTGGCCAAGATGTTGATACAGGCGAGTCATTAGATGGTAATGAAAACACGGGTATCGGGGCATTTGTTCTATTTGAAGAGGACCTTAACAATGCAACGGCAATAGGAGCGCGTGCCGCTGTGTTTCAAAGTAATTCGATTGTTCTCGGCAGCATAAATGGCGTAAATGGCGCTTTGTCGAACACTCGAGTTGGAATTGGAACATCCTCGCCTGCTCAAGAGCTACATGTCCGTGGCCCGGGTGATGTTGAAGTGATGATCGATAGCACAGACGCGGCCGGTAGAAGATGGTCGCTGCAGTCGGGCGGGGCTACCGATGGCCGATTTGCAATCATTGACCGTACGCTTAATTCGAATCGATTGACAATACTTTCAAATGGATTTGTGGGAATTGGAAATAGTGCTCCGCAGGACCGGCTCAACGTTAATGGAAATGTCAGTTTAGTCCTCGCCTCGGGCGGTTCGGTGAGCGTCTGTCAGGTTCCTGCATCCTTTCGGCTGGCGACCTGCAGTTCAAGTCTTCGCTACAAGACGAATGTAAATCGTTTCGGCCTGGGCCTCGATTTGATCAGGCGACTCAGGCCGATCACCTTTAATTGGGTCGAAGGCGGCACGAGCGATCTCGGGCTTGGTGCGGAAGACGTGGCCGCGGTCGAGCCACTGCTGGTCACACGCAACGAAAAAGGCGAGGTGGAGGGCGTGAAGTACGATCGGGTCGGCGTTGTGCTTGTCAATGCCGTAAACGAGCAGCAAGACGAGATCAAAACGCAGCAAACAGAGATCGAAGCTCTGAAGAAAAAACTCGGCGACCAGCAGGCGGAGCTTGACGCTCTGAAAAGCTTTGTTTGTTCACAGACCCCAACGGCCGCCATTTGCCGTACCAAGAACGAGGAAAAATAATGAAGAAAATTCAATCGCTAACGAACGTTCTTATCATCGGCATCCTGCTGTTTGCCGCTAACGGTGTCATCGCCCAGTCGGTCGTCTTTACATACCAGGGCAGCCTGAATTTATCGGGACAGCCCGCGAACGGGAATTTTGATTTCGAGTTTGCACTCTTCGATGCCGCGTCGGCGGGCAACCAGCTTGGGGCGACGCAGACTGTGAATAACGTGGCGGTCGCCGCCGGCGTGTTCACCGTTAATCTCAATTTCAATAACAATTTTACCGGCGATCCCCGCTTCCTGGAGATCCGCGTTCGCCATGCAGGCCAGCCCGGCATAACGATTCTCGGTCCGCGGCAGCCGATCAGCTCGGCGCCATACGCGTTAAGGAGCATTTCCGCGGAAACGGCAAGCAATGCTGTGAATGCCACGAATGCCGTCAACGCGACAAACGCCGTCAATGCCGCGAACGCAACAACCGCGGCAACGGCCACGAACTCCTTTTTTCTGGGGGGCATTGCGGCGAATCAGTACGTGCAGACCGGCGATGTCCGGCTTTCCGATGCCCGTTCGCCATTGCCAGGAAGTATTAGTTACATCCAGAACTCAAACAACCTGCAGTCTTCGTCGAACTTCAACATCTCCGGTAACGGCACGGCGGGCGGCACACTGTCAGGCAACATCGTCAATGCATCGACGCAATACAATATCGGCGCGATCCGCGTGCTTTCAGTCGCGGGAACGGGCAATGTGTTTGCCGGCGTCGGTGCAGGCCCCAACAACGCGGGCACCAATAACGCATTCTTCGGGCGGAATGCAGGCTTATTGAACTCTACGGGTAGCAGCAACGCCTTCTTCGGGGAGAGAGCAGGCGTCTCGAACACTACGGGCGGCCAAAACGCATTCTTCGGGAAGGATGCAGGCGGAGACAACACTACGGGCTTCTCCAACTCCTTCTTCGGGGGCCGTGCAGGCTCACGTAACGCAACGGGCAATAACAACATCTTCTTAGGGGAGAATACAGGCTCTTTCAACACGACGGGCAGCGGCAACGCGTTCATCGGATACATCGCTGGTAACATCAATACGACCGGCAGCGGCAATACCGCCGTCGGCGGTTTTGCTAATGTACTAGTCGGTGATCTCACAAATGCGACAGCAATCGGCCATAGAGCAGCCGTCTCGCAGAGCAATTCGCTCGTACTCGGTTCTATAAACGCGGTAAACGGTGCGACGGCTGATACAAATGTAGGGATCGGCACGACGGCGCCGACTGCCCGGCTTCATATCGCGACCAATAGCGCGGATATGCTGGTGGGCGGCGGAGGCTGTCCGGCGGGCAGCATTGGGATCGGTTTGAACGGCCCGCTCGGGAATTGTACGAATTACTCGGTTCGCGGCGATGGGCAAAGCGTCTTCATTAACCGTCCGACCGGGGGACTCGTCGTCTTCCGCGAAAATAACGGTTCTTCTCAGGTCTTGATACATCCAGGCGGCAGTCTTGAGCTGCGCGTTCTCGGAACCTCGGGCGGCACGGCATTGTGCCGAAATGCTTCAAGCATCATCGCTTTCTGCTCTTCCTCGCTTCGCTACAAGAAGAACATCTCTCCGTTTGCTCCGGGAATGTCGTTCATCCGGCAGCTTCAGCCAATTGCGTACGAATGGAAGGCGGACGGGATGAAGGATGTCGGGTTCGGGGCGGAGGACATCGCCCGGATCGATCCGCGATTCGTTACCTACAACGACAAGGGCGAGGTCGAAGGCATCAAGTACGACCGCATGAGCGCTGCGTTCGTCAACGCCTTCACCGAACAGCAAACTCAGATAGAGTCTCAAAAGGCCGAGATCGACGCATTGAAAAGTCAACTTCAGAAGCAGAGAAGCGAGATCGCTGAACTGAAGGCACTGGTCTGTTCGGCCGTGCCGAATGCCGCTATCTGTTCGGTGCCGAGGTAGTCATTGGAACTTTCCGGAGTCTCCTTTTGCCGGCGAATTGATCGGTCAGAAGTATCGTGCAGGCTGTCGCAATGCGGCTGCCTGCTTTTTCAAATTTCGATCGAGGTGTCATTTACGGACGTGATAACGGACGTATATCGGAGGCCTTGAGCTCCTGAACCTCCGAAATTAGGGGCGATATTTGAACCGCTGGCATCTGAGGGGATATTCTGAACGCATTAGTTCTTAATAAGATCACTTCGGAGAAAATATGAAGACCTTCCTCACAGAGATTACTGCGATAGCTTTCGCCACCGCATTGTTTGCCGTCGTCGTCCTTGGCCAAACGCCGGCCGAGACGCCGAAGCCGGCACCACCTCCGCTGCCAAAGATTGTGGAGGTCGAGCGGCCGCTAGTTCGCTCGGTCGATCCAAAGAAGCTTCCGGCTCCGTTTCACACGGTCAGCGCTCGGCGGCCGTCGCGGGTGGTACCCCAACCGGCGACGGCCGAACTCCGTGTGCCAAAGGGCTTTAAGGTGAACGTCTTTGCCGAAGGCGATTTTGTCTATCCGCGATGGATGGTACTTGCACCGAATGGCGACGTCTTTGTGGCCGATTCACGTGCAAACCGCGTTATCGTCTTGCGAGATAAGAACAAGGACGGTGTTGCGGATGAGCGTTGGGTCTGGTCGGACAAACTCGATCAGCCTTTCGGAATGGCGTTTCACAAGGATTGGTTTTACGTTGCCAACACCGACTCGGTCGTCCGCTTTAAGTACCGCATTGGACAAACTTCAGCCGAGGGTGAGCCGGAGCGGCTGGTCGAGCTGACCCGCGGTGGATATAACCAACACTGGACGCGGAACATCATCTTCTCGCCGGACGGTTCGAAGATGTTTCTTTCCATCGGTTCGGAGACGAACGTTTCAGAAGAGGAAGATCCGCGGCGAGCGGCGATCTCGGTTTACGACCCCGACGGGAAAAATCATCGTATATACGCTTCGGGCCTCCGAAATCCGATCGGGCTTGCCTGGAACCCAAAGACGGGCGAGCTCTGGACCGCCGTCAATGAACGCGACGGAATGGGCGATGACCTCGTGCCGGACTTTGCGACCTCGGTCAAAGAGGGCGGATTCTACGGCTGGCCGTATGCCTACATCGGCCCGAATGAAGAACCGAGGCGGAAGGGTGAAGCTCGGAAGCTCGTGGAGAGGACGATCGTTCCCGACGTGCTTTTCCGCTCGCACGTCGCCGCTCTTGGGATAGAGTTTTACACCGGTAAGATGTTTCCCGCAGAGTATCGCGGCGATGCATTCGTCGCCTTTCACGGCTCATGGAACCGGCAAAAGCTTTCGGGGTATAAGATCGCCCGCATCAAGTTTGACGCGAACGGCAAGCTCGAAGGCAACAGCTACGAGGAATTCGTTTCAGGGTGGCTCCCGGACGAAACCTCGAACGAAGTCTGGGGAAGGCCTGTCGGCCTGCTTGTCCATTCGGACGGCTCGCTCTTGATCACCGACGATGGAGCGCGGAAGATCTGGCGCGTAAGTTACGCAAAGTGATCCCGCAAGAAAAGAAAAAAAGCCGCGGAGGAAGACAGCTCTCCGCGGCTTTTCTTTTTGGCTCAAATCGTGAATTACGACTTGGGCATCAGGACTGTATCAACAACGTGGATAACACCGTTCGACTGCATAACGTCGGCGATCGTCACGGTCGATTTGCCGCCGTTTTCGTCGGTCAAGATCACCTTCGCTCCCTCAAGCGAAGCAGTCAAAGTGCCGCCTGCGACGGTCTTGAAAGTTGCCTTGCCATTGCCGGCCTCGATCGCCTTTGCGATCGACGCTGCATCCTGCTTGCCTGCCACAACGTGGTAGGTCAGGATTCCGGTCAGTGCCTTCTTGCTTTCCGGCTTGAGCAATCCATCAAGAGTCGCCTTCGGGACCTTGTCGAAAGCTGCGTTGGTCGGAGCAAAAACGGTGAACGGGCCAGTGCCCTTCAGAGTTGTTACCAAGTCGGCCGCCTTAACCGCGGCAACCAACGTCGTGTGATCCTTCGATTCAACCGCGTTGTCTACGATGTCTCGCGTGGCCAGCATAGGTGCTCCGCCGACCATTGGATTTGAGTTGGCTGCGGTGTTGGTATTCGTCGTAGCAGCCGAGTTCGTCGTATTTGCTGCCACAGCGGTGTTGGTGCGGTTTGCTGCCGTGTTCGATGTGGTGTTCGTCGCCCCACCTCCGCAGCCCGAGAGGACCGCCGCGGTGGCGACAAATGCTGTAAGTGATAGTGTTAGTTTCATATGCGTCTCCAGAAATAAATTGCTACTTTCGGCTACATACTTTTCGAGCGTTGAGAGAAACTCAACGTTCGAATGCGGTCAAAAGGTGTTCTGGGGACGCTTTCGGCTCAATTCCACTTTCGGATTCAAATATGCCTAGACGGTGAGGTTCTTGAATTCTTGTATTGTTTTGATCAGCTATTAGCTGTTAGCGATTAGCTGTAAGCTTTTGGGCTTGCTGACAGCTGATCGCTAACGGCTGAACAAAAAAACTAAAACGCTGGCTCTTCGTAAATGCCATACACATCCCTTAGCGCGACGCATATCTCTTCGACAGTTGCGTATGCGGCGACTGCTTCGATGATGGCGGGCATTGTGTTTTCGTTGTCGCGGGCGGCGAGCTTCAGGCGATCGAGTGACGTTGCAACGGCGCCGTTGTCGCGGGTCGATTTTACGTGGGCGAGACGTTCGAGTTGGTGGTCGCGGACGGCCTCGTCGATCTGGAGGATGTTGTACCTGCCGGCCTCTTCCTCCATCGTGTATTTGTTCACACCGACGATCACCTGCTCTTTTCGCTCGACGGCCTTCTGATATTGATATGCAGATTCCTGGATCTCCCGCTGCGGAAAACCGGCCTCGACCGCCTCGACCATGCCGCCGAAGCCATCGATCTTGTCGAAATAATCAAAACAGCCTTCGATCATCTTTTCGGTCAGCGATTCGACGTAATAGCTGCCGGCGAGCGGATCGACCGTGTTAACGACGCCGGTCTCTTCGGCGATGATCTGTTGTGTGCGAAGTGCGATCACGGCCGCCTCGTCCGAGGGCAGAGCCAGGGCCTCGTCAAATGAATCTGTGTGGAGCGACTGCGTGCCGCCGAGAACTCCGGCGAGCGCTTGTATCGCGACGCGGGCGATGTTATTAAGCGGCTGTTGGACGGTGAGCGAAACGCCGGCCGTCTGCGTGTGGAAACGCATCTGCATCGTCCGCGGGTTCATTGCGCCGAAGCGTTCCTTCATCGTCCGTGCCCAGATGACGCGGGCGGCACGGTACTTGGCGATCTCTTCAAAAAAGTCGTTGTGAGCATTAAAGAAAAACGAGAGACGCGGGACGAAATCGTCGACGTCCATACCGCGATCGACGCCGTATTGAACGTATTCGACGCCATCACGGAGCGTAAACGCCAGCTCCTGCAATGCGGTCGCACCGGCCTCGCGGATGTGGTAGCCGGAGATGGAGATCGGGTTGTATTTCGGAACGTGTTTGACCGTGTATTCGAAAGTATCGATGACGAGTTTCATCGCCGGCTTGATCGGGTAGATCCATTCTTTCTGGGCTATGTATTCTTTGAGAATGTCGTTTTGGAGCGTGCCGGAGATCTTGTTGAAATCGGCCTTTTGCTTTTCGGCGACTACGAGATACATCGCGAGAAAGATCGGGGCCGGGGCGTTGATCGTCTGCGAGACGGTGACCTCGTCGAGCGGAATGCCGTCAAAAAGCACCTCGAAATCCGCAAGGCTCGAGACAGCGACTCCGCACTTGCCGACCTCGCCCTCCGAAAGCGGCGAATCCGCATCAAGGCCCATCAATGCGGGCAGGTCGTAGGCGACCGAAAGGCCGGTCTGGCCATGTTCCATCAGGTACTTGAACCGGGCGTTGGTGTTCTCAGGCGAAGAGAAGCCAGCGAATTGGCGCATCGTCCAGAGCCGGCCGCGATAGCCGGTCGGGTGGATGCCGCGTTTGTACGGATACTCGCCGGGGAAGCCGACGTCAATGTCGTCGCTCTCGGCCTCGGTGTAGAGCCGCTCTACCGGTTCGAGCGAAACGCCCTCAAACGACGCCTTACGCTCCGGCGATCTCTCTAGCACCTTCGCGAGTGTTTGCTCTTCCCAACGCTGCTTCTCCGCCTCGGCGGCCGTCTTCGCTTCCTTTATCTCAGTTGCCATAGCTTATAGATGTATAAAGGGAGATTTTAGCATAGGGAAGTGAGGAGTGATGAGTGGTCACTCGCTGATCCGGGTTCTTGCTCGGGCCGCGAGGAACATAATTATTGCGAGGGCGATGCAGAGGACGGGGATGATCATCATTGCCGATTGCAGGCCGGCACCGCGGAAGGGTTCGAGGGCTGCGGCCGAGAGTTCGGTTACGCCGGCGGCGAGGGCCGCGTTTCGGGTGAAGTGATCGCTCATCATCCCGACGACGTAGGGCCCGAGAGCACCGCCGAGCAGGTACATCGCCATGAAATAGACTGCCATTGCCGTGCCGCGAAGTTCCCGCGGAGTGATGTCCGCGATGGTCGCGTATGTGACCGAATAGTAGAAATACATCAAGGCAAATGCCGAGCCCATCGCGAGCAGAAACACCGTCGTATTGCCGGCCTCGGCCATGATCGCCGTGTAGAAAAGCGGGACCGAAAGTAGCGTTGCGGCGGCGACGACGATCAGCCCGCCGTTCAGTCGCCAACGTTTTGCGAGGTCGCCGGCGATGCCGCCGAGGATCAACCCGGGAAGCGTAAAGATGCCGTTTACGAGCATCGCGATGATGTTCGCATCGCGGATGTCGAGTTCGTGGAACCGCATCAGGTACGGCGTCATGAAGGAGCTCAAGGCGTAGAGGCTGAAGTTGTGTACCGCTCCCGAAAGTATCAGCCAGAACATCGTCTGTGACGAGATGACGCGGCGGAATGGCTCCCACGAAAGGCCGGTCGTTGAGGCGACAGTCGGTGCATCGCTGCGGAGCGGTTCCCGGATGAAGAGGGCAGCGACGGCAAGTAGAAGTCCCGGAAATCCGGCGACGAAAAAGGCCGTCCGCCAGCCGTATTCCTGGGCGACCCAGCCGCTAACCGCAAAGCTCAGTGCGATGCCGATAGGCAGCCCAAGCATAAAGATGCTCATCGCCCGGGCACGCTTGTCCTCGGGGAAAAGGTCGCTGATCAGTGAAGTCGCCGCCGGTGCGCATGATGCCTCGCCGACTCCGACTCCGAGCCGGAGCAAAAAGATCTGCGTGAAGTTTCGTGCAAAGCCGGAGGCGAAAGTAAGCAGGCTCCAAACAAAAACTCCCGCCGCGAGGATGCGTTTCCGCGGGACGCGATCGGCGAGGCGGCCGAAGGGAATTCCGACAAACGCATAGAGCAGCGTAAAGGCCGTGCTCAGCAACCCGAGCGATGTATCGCTCAGCTCAAATTCCCTGCGGATCGGTTCGCCGACGGCGCCGATGATCAGCCGGTCAAAGAAATTGACCGTGTTGATAAGGAAAAGAATCAGCAATGCGTACCACGCACCGCGGACGGGAAATCGCTTTTCGTTATTCATTCGAACGCTTGCCGAGCTGCCCGGCAATTCTCACTCCGTTGCAAACCGCAGCCGGCGGGAATAGAATCTTCTGCGTGTTAAGGACTTTTTCAAATCAGATTGTAGCACTCGCGATTATTTTTTCTATTGTGCCGCTGGCCGGATGCGTGGGCGGCGAAGAGGCAGCAAACAACTCGGCACCGGTCTCGCCGCGTGAGGTTAATGAAAAGAACACTCCGCAGGTGAATGAGAAGGCCGAGGAGCTCGGGTTGCTGATAAAGCTTCCGTTCGTGCCGGTCGAGGTTGCGTGGGTCGAGCAGCCCGCGGTCGCCGAGCCCGGCCGCTCGCCGGGGCCGAACGACAAGAAGCTCCGTGCAGTCATCCTTTATGAAAAAGAAGATGCCGACCAACTCGCTGCGGAAGCCGCAAAGCTCGGCGAGCCGACGGCCGTTGAGATCGATGCCGACACGTGGTTCCCGGCCGAGCTTCTCTCGCAAAGCGAATTGAACGAGGGCCAGAAAATAATGGGGAAAGCGTATTCGGCCGACATGCTTTTTCAGGCTCCGTATCTTGCCGGAACCATGGTACGGATCGACGAGACGAACTACTTCGTCGTCGAGATGTTCACGCGTTAGGTTTCGTAGCGTTTAAGCTTTCTGTAAAGCGTCGAGAGGTCTATCCCGAGCGCCGCGGCCGCGGCCGATTTATCCTGCCCAAGCGATTCCAGAGTCTGGAGAATGTATTCGCGTTCGATGTCTTCGAGCGTCTTGATCCCGCCACTTTCCGTTCCGCTGAAGTTCTTTGAGACGGCGGGCGGCAGATCGGCAAGACCGATCTCCGCGTCGCTGAGAATGAACGCCCGCTCGATCACATTCTCAAGCTCGCGGATGTTTCCCGGCCAGGCGTATTCGGTGAGTGCGTTGATGGCTTCGTCGGTGACCGGCTTCCGCGGGCTGTTCTGTTTTGTGGCGGACTTTAGGGCAAAATGCTTTGCGAGTGCGGGGATGTCCTCGCGGCGTTCGCGGAGCGGCGGGACGACGATCTCGATGACGTTGAGCCGATAGAAAAGATCCTCGCGGAAGCGGCCTTCGCGGACCTCGGCTTCGAGGTCCTTGTGCGTGGCGGCGATGATGCGGGCATCGAAGCCAACGGCCACGGAGGCACCGACCGGCGTCACCTCGTGTTCCTGCACCGCACGCAGGAGCTTGACCTGAAGTGCGGGCGTCGTCTCGCCGATCTCATCCAGAAAAACAGTTCCGCCATCGGCCGAGCGGAAGAAGCCCTTCTTATCGCCGACCGCACCGGTGAACGCCCCGCGGACGTGGCCGAAGAGTTCGCTTTCGAGCAGGGAATCGGGCAGCGCACCGCAGTTGACGGCGAGGAACGGCCGGTCGGAGCGGCGGCTGTTGAAGTGCAACGCCCGGGCAATGAGTTCCTTTCCGGTGCCGCTTTCGCCGCGGATCAGCACGGTCGAATTGGTATCGGCGACCTTCTGCACCATCTCAAGCACGCCCGCAAACGCCGGCCCGCTGCCGATCATTTCCGAGAAATTATACTCGCGGTAAAGCTCGCGGCGGAGCGCCCGGTTTTGGCGAAAGAGCTCGTCCTGGGCGAGGGCGTTGCGGATGGTCTTGAGAATGTCGTCGTTGAGAAAGGGCTTGGTGATGTAGTCGTAGGCGCCTTTGCGGAGAGCGGCGATGGCCGAATCGACCGACGAGAAAGCCGTCATCACAACGACGAGTGCCTGCTCGTCTATCGCCTTGATGTGGTCGAGCATCGTCAGCCCGTCCATCCCGGCCATCTTGATGTCCGTCACCGTCACGGCGATCTCGTTTTCGGCAAAAACACGCAGCCCCGCCTCGGCCGAGTCCGCCGTAAAGACGCTATAACCCTCCGCCTCAAGCAACCGGCGAAGGATATTCCGCATCAGCTCCTCATCCTCAACAACCAGTATCGCCCGCTTCCCCATCACCCCTAGATTCTGCCCTCATTCCCCCCATTTAACAACGCCGCTACAAAACCCTCCTGCAAGCCATTGAAGGAATTCCGAGAAGCTGGTTGGTAAATAACTGCTTAGACAGGAACGTTAATCGCTACGCTCCGTTAGCGTGGTTAAGCGCGATTCGCTCGGCAATAGGAAACCCTTTCGGAGATAAAATGCACTTACGCTCGGGAGTATATTCGATGAAGTGTTCACGGTGTAGCGCTCTTAGGACTTTTCTAAAGTCGCTGCGGCCCTTCTCGGGGACCTCTAAGCTATCAATAAGCTGCTGCTCAGTTTGCGGTGACTGCGCTAGTAGGAGAAAAAGAACTTGCTCCTTTTTTGTTAGACCATCGATCAGAATCCGCTTAACGCTGCCCGCATCCCAGATTCCAGGTACTGGCCGTTCAACAATCCTGTCTACTATGGCAACGGTTTCGGAAATATCAAGATTACTTTCGATTCGAAGAATCTCAGCGAGAATCCATTTAATCGCACTCAGAATAAGCGTTGCATCTAAATAATTGGCGCTTACTGGCCCAACATGACCGATTCCTCTCTTATTCCTCATTCCATAAATGGCAAACATAAGCCTGGGAATGTGGAAGCGATAAGAATCATGAGCTCCTGACTGCCCTTCGAGGCGCGACAACTCGGCATTATTGAATTTGGAGAGATTTTTTCCAATCGGTGTATAGCTTCCGAATAAACGAAAATCAATGAACCTTCGGACAAGCTCTACGAAATGTCCGGAATCTAATTCGCTCGTCTTCCAACTTTGTAGAAAATAGTTCCTCTCGACATCCTTGAATGCTCTAAGGATTGTGTCTGCAAGCGGCGAATCAGATGCCGATTCTAAAATTAACTTGGCCTCAGCTTCCATTTTCTAATTTCGCGATTTCCATAGCCTTCTCCCGGCCTGGGACTGTTAGCCGATAAATTTTGTTACCGCCCTTCTTGCCGTCAGCAAGAACCCATTGCTTTGCACCTTTGAGGTATGAAGCAAAATTGCTTGAATCTAGGCACCCTAGTTCTTCGCATACTTGCCTAATCTCGGATGCGGGCGCACTATTTACTCCAGAAAGTTCCTTGCCCAAAAGGTAAATAAGAGCTGTCCTAACAGTTAGCTCGGCTTTAGAATTTCCACTTACCTTCTTTAAAATTCGCACTACTTCGCCTTCGATGTGGAGTAAGTTATCAAAGCGTAGTTCCTCGTTTGGCTGCCCATCGTTCGGTGATGAGGTGGATACTCTTGAGTTAATTTTTGTCTCCGCGTGCTCATTGCGAGATTCAAATGCTTGAGTCACGACATCCTTAAAAGTCGTGATTTGTTCGCGAACGAACGCTTCACTGCCAGAAATCTCAATTGTAGTTCCATCGCGGACAATGACGATCTTTGCCTGGTCACTCATTACTTGCTCCTATGTTCTTGAAAGCTTGGATTGTCGGTTCGGAAAAGTGGGAACATATATTTTTTCTCGATTATTTATAAGGCAGTTGGGTAGTTTTGTCTAGTCTTTTTTCAAGACTGGCCGATCGCGGTTGGGTTTGATCGGGCAAAATTTGGGCTAAATACGTGAAAGACCGTATTTACCGGGTTTTGAGAGATTTGTGGGCTTGGCGGAACGATTTGCAGGCTTGGCGGAACGAGCGGAAGACTTACGCTTCTCGAGCGCCAGGCTTTGGAAAGGGAACCCGCTGGATGACGAGCCGTTCCAGACCGATCACAAACTCATAAATTGGCGCTAAGCGGCGGCAGAGCCGCGGCGGGGTGAAGGGCCTCCTCGGTGAGTCGGAGACTCACCGCTCATCGATGGGCCGAGCCCAAAGAGGTTCGGAGTGGGCTTTGCCCATTGATGAGCGGCGTGTGCTCTGCCACGCCGTTAGGGTAACCTATAAATCTGCGGCTACGCCGCCGCTTGAGTTTATGATCCAGATAACCCGAGATAAACCCTGCTACTATTTGACGTCGGTCGCCCATGATCGCCTTCCGATATTCCGCACGGAGATCATCAAGCAGATCGTCTGCAACGCATGGAGCGAGGCTCGGGGCTCGGGCGAAATTTTGATCTTCGCGTATGTGATCATGCCCGATCACTCGCATGTGGTTACCGACGGGCATCGCGAAATTTCTGACGTGCTCCGGTTTCTGAATGGGGTATCGGCAAAACGAATCCTCGACTATCTAAAAGAGAATGAGTTTGAAAGCTCATTGAGAAAGCTCCGGCAAGAAGAGAAGCGGAAAGGTTACAAGCATTCGGTATGGCAGCATCATCCTGATGCCTTTCGGATAATCGGTGAAGACACATTCATGCAAAAGGTGAACTATATCCATCAGAATCCGGTTCGTGCCGGACTTGTCGGACGAGCGGAAGACTATCGCTTCTCAAGCGCACGGCTTTGGAAAAGAAACCCGCTCGATGACGAACCGTTCCAGACCGATCACAAACTCATAAAGTGGCGCTAGGCGGCGGCAGAGCCGCGGCGGGTTGAGTGGGCGGCCCGGTGAGTCGGAGACTCACCGCTCATCGATGGGCAGAGCCCAAAGAGGTTCGGAGTGGGCTTTGCCCCTTGATGAGCGGCGTGTGCTCTGCCACGCCGTTATGTTAGCTTTTACAAATGCGGCTCCGCCGCCCTCGCCGCCGGCTCCGAAACCAACGCCAAAGCCAGAATGACCGAAGACTGCCAAAAAGGCATCGCCCGCTTTTTGAACAAACAACCCGCCGAGCGGAAAAGCTGAGCTTTTCCGACAGTTATCTATTGCTCTCGGTCTTTCGGTTCGATCACTTCGTAGCCATTGAGGTGCGAACCAACGAGAATTTCTCGACCATTTCGCCAGCGAACCCAACCATGTAAGTCTGTTTGTCCTCGATTTACCTCCATCCAGTTTCCCGAGTATTGCAGTGTTGACATAAACGTTGCACACATGATACAGTCATGCGTGTCTAGGACAGCCGGGCCGCGGGCTTGCGGCGGGTGGTCGAGAAAGAAACGTTGATGATGGGGACGGATCAGAAATTGGTGATCGCGGATGTGGTGCGTAGGGAACGATTGGCTCCGGTGGTTATCCGTTCGTTTTCTTTTTGCCCAAGATCGTTGGCAACGGCCGTCGGGAAGAGTGTCAACCTATTTCAGGACGACACAGAGCGTTTCAATTTGTTTCAGCGTTTCACCTTGTTTCAGTGTTTCACCTTGTTTCAGTTGTTTCACTTGTTTCAGTCGTTTCACTTGTTTCAACTGTTTCATCTGTTTCAGAAACGCGCAGTCTCCTTAAAAAATGAAACGCCCCAAATGCGGAATATTCAATTCGGAATCTGGAATCTGGAATTTGGAATCCCAATGTCCACAGCCCGACCGGCGAAGAGGGCGCAACCAAACGATTCACGATTCACTATTCTACATCGGATGTTACGCCCTCCCTCACGGTCGGGCTTCTGCATTGAAGCCCTTGCTGACGCGCGGGCCTCCGACACGGCGATTCACCATTCACCATTCACTATTCTCTATTTACGATTTACGATTCACGATTCACTTGCTTTCCCCGAAACTGCTATATTTTTGGTTATGGTGAAACGCCTTTGTTTTGGTGTGGTGGTGCTTGTGCTTGCCGCGGCGGGGTTTGGGCAGCAGTCCAATCCGGTCGAGCGGCAGGTCGCGAACCCGATCACGGACACGCCGAACATCAATCCAGTTTCAGAGGAACGGAGCGTCGTTGCTCCGAAAAAGAAGCCGAGCTTTGAGCCCGAGGGCGGCGACGGCGAGGTGGTCGTTTATTCGAACCGGCAGACGGTCGAGGGCGCGGAAGGCAAGCGGGTGATCGTGCACGAAGGGAACGTGGACGTCCGCTACGGAATCTACCGGATGCAGGCCGACAAGATCACGATCTACGAAGCCGACAACCGCATGGAGGCGACGGGCAGCGTCGTCTTTGACCAGGGCGACGACCAGCGGATAACGGGCTCACGCGGCGTTTGGAACTATCGGACGAAGCTCGGTGTTTTTGAGGAATCGACCGGCTTCACGAATCAGACGAACGACGGCAGCGTGATCTTTTTCACGGCAGACCGCGTCGAGCGCGTTTCGCTGAACGAGGTCGTCGTGACCCGCGGCAAGTTCACCGCCTGCGACGAGGCCGTGCCGACGTGGTCCTTTACCGCCGACGAGGCACGCATCCGTCCGAATGATCGCATCAAGCTTAAGAACGCGAAGTTTCGGCTGAGCGATGTGCCGGTGCTGCCGGTGCCGTTCGCTTCGATCCCGATAAAAGAACGCGACCGCTCGAGCGGCTTCCTGACCCCGACCATAGGCTACTCGCGGAACAAGGGAGCGAGGCTCTCGGGTGCCTATTACCAAACGCTCGGGCGAAGCGCGGATGCGACGCTGCGGGCGGATGTTTACACCGGACGCGGCGTCGGCTACGGGCTCGATGTAAGGACGCGGGCGAACTCGCGGTCATACTTCGACTTCGGTTTCTACGCCGTCAAGGACCGCATCTTCGGCCCGGCGGAAAGTGCGGAAAATCCTGATCAGGGCGGTTCGCTGATCTACGCCGAGGGCGTGCAGTATTTTCCGAATGGCTTCACGGCCGCGGCGAACGTAAGGCTGACCTCGAACCTCGATTTCCGGCAGGTCTTCTCGGACGGCATTCAGCAGATAATCTCGCCGATCGAAGTTTCGCAGGTGTTCGTCAATAAAAGCTGGAACAACTACACACTCAATCTGCTCGCCCGGTCGGAGGAGATCTCGATACCGAACGTCCAGATAAAGACGCGAAACCTGCCGAGCGTGAATTTTGAAAAGCGGCCCTCACAGATCTCGTTCCTAAAGCCGCTTTATTTTTCGTTCAAGGCAAGTGTTGAGGGCGTTTCGCGGCGGGAAGAGGCCGAGGACTTGGCCCTTTACCAACAAACTGCAGGCAGCGATCCGGTCAACTCTCCGGCCATCGGCCAGCGGCTCGATATCTATCCGCAGATCACGCTTCCGATCAGTACAAAATATTTCAACTTCACGGCGACGGCGGCGACGCGGGTCACCTACTATTCAAACTCATTCAACGATATGCGACGGGTCGTCGGCCGCGACGTTATCCGCAAGCTTGGCGAATTTGAGTTCGACATCCGGCCGGTCGCACTCGCCCGAAACTTTTACGGGAAAGGTGGAACATTCAAGTTCCGCCATGTGATCGAGCCCTTCGCGACCTATCGCTATATAAAGGGCGTCGATAATTTCAAGCGGATAATCCGCTTTGACGCGATGGACACGATCACGGATACGAACGAGTTCGAGTTTGGTGTGACGAACCGCATCTACACACGCAAATACTCCGAGGCGGTGACCGGCGATGCCCAGCGTCTGCTCCGCGACGCGGGAGCGGGTGAGCGAGACGCAGAAAGCTCGCAGCCTTACGAGATCGCGAGCCTGACGATCCGCGGAAAGTACTTTTTCGATAAGACCTTCGGCGGTGCTCTCGACACAGGCCGCCGGAATCAGATCGCCCCGATCACTTCGCTCTCGTTCTACACTTTCGGGGGCGTTCCGCGACGTTTTTCGCCGATCAATATCGACTTCACCTATAGGCCGCAGCGGACGATATTTGTCGCAACCCGTGCGGACGTCGGCACGTATGGTGACGGGCTTCGCGCGGTCTCGGCGACCGTCGGGTACGACACGCCGCTGGTGAAATTCTTCCAGACCTTCTACTACACACGTGCGGTCACGCTCGTCCCTTCGCTCTCGCAATACGCTAATGAGGCGGGCAAAGAGCCGGGCACCCGACGAGGTTCGCAATGGAGCCCATCGGTTTTCCTCGGCGACCGCAACAAGGGGCTCTACGGCGGAGCGTCGGTCTTTTTTGATTTCGAGAACCGCCGGGCGACGCAATTAAGCCCGCTGATCAGTTCGCTTTACACGCTCGGCTACTCTGGCAACTGCTGCGGGGTCGCTGTACAGTATTTCAACTTCAACGTCGGCGCCCGAAACGAGAACCGGATCGTCTTCAGCTTTCGGCTGAACGGAATCGGGGCATTCGGTACGGAGCAGTTCGGGCAGGGCCTTCGTTAGCGGTAGCGTGCCGCACGCGAGGCGAATAGCTCGACAGGAGCGAGTTCATCCGTAAGCACCTGGCCCGCGCGGACGCGGGCTGGATCGATCTTGTTTGCACGCAGCGGCGTGACCTGTGGATGCGGCTCGGCGGGGAACGCCGGCTCGGCCTTGCGGGCGACGAGAATGAAGTTCTGCACCTTGCCCTCCGCCAACCCTCCATCAACTTTAAATATGTCAACAAACGGAAACACCGAGCGATATGTCGCGAGGGTTGAGGCAAGGAAGCCATCTGCCGGTCCTGCGAGAGCCGATCCGATATTTACGATCACCGCGCCGTCGTCAGCGAGCACTCGTTCGATCTCGCGAACGGCTTCGATGGTCGTCAGATGAAACGGAACTGAGAACAGAGTTCCGAAGGCATCGATGAAGACCGCGTCATAACTTTTCGCCGCGGCACGGTTGATGAAAATGCGGCCGTCCTCATGAAAGATGCGAAGCCGCGGATCGGGCTTCAAGCCGAAATGCGTTTCGGCGGCCTCGGTCATTGCCGGATCGATCTCGACCACGTCAACGGCGGCTTCCGGAAATTCGCGAAGCAGCTCCTGCGGAAAGGAATATCCCGCACCGCCGATCATAAGAGCCGTTTGGTGGCCGGGCCGGTAGTGACGGACGAGCCGAAAGAACTTCGTATATTCAAGGACAAGCTCGTCGCTTTCGAGAAACTTGGCCGACTGGATCGCAAAGGGATCGATGACCATCGCGGTCATCGGCATTTCGGTGCGGCTGTCGGTCGTTTCAAAGACGCGGATCCGGTTGTATTCGCTGTCGATCTCGGCGACGCCCTGCGAGCGAAGATAGGCGGCTTCAAGTTCCGACCCGCCGATGGCGACCACGAACAAAACGATAGCGCCGATGTTCTTTCGCTCGGCGATCACCGGCGAGATCAGGAACGCGAGGGCGAAAAGGGCACCGGCAACGAGATAAAGAGTCCGCGTCGAACCAACGAACGGAATAAGAAAAAAACCGGCCGCGAATGTGCCCAGGATACTGCCGAGTGTTGAAAGAGCGTACAGCCGTCCGACGGTCCGGCCCGTGTCGTCGAGCGAGCCGAGACGGAGCTTTGTCGCGTAAGGAATGACAAAGCCGAGTGCGACGCTCGCCGGTGCGAAAAGCGTGAGCGAGGTGATGACGGCGAGAAGCTCAAGCGGGAGCGGCGACTGGGCGATAGAGGCGAGGAAAACGCTTTTGACCAAAATCGTCAGCGAAACAAGCCCGCCCGCGGCAAAGACGGCGGCCGAGAGAACCCCGAGCTGCGGACGCTTGTCAGCCATCCGCCCGCCGAGCCAATATCCTAAGCTCAATGCCCCAAGAATGACGCCGATCAGGCTCGTCCAGATGTAGGTCGATGAACCGAGATAGGGAGCGACGATGCGGGCACCGACTATCTCGTACGTCATCACCAGAGCTCCGCTGAGAAACACCACCATCTCGAGCAAAACGGGCCGAACACTTGGCAGATTTGTATTTTCAGGCATAAGAAAAGCCCCGCTTCGGAGAGTTTCGCACACTCCGGGGCGGGGCTGAAAACGTGTTACTGGAGATCAGTTAGCCGATGCTGTTTTTTTTTCACCGGTGTCGTGAACGAATGTGAGCCACTCGGCATCATTAGGAGCCGGGCGTTCGGCCATGATCACCTTGAAAAACTCTTCCTGGAGCCTAGCCGTGATATCGCCGCGTTTGCCGGAGCCGACGGTGATGCGATCGACCGAACGGATCGGCGTGATCTCGGCGGCGGTTCCCGTAAAGAAAAGCTCATCTGCGAGGTAAAGTGCCGCACGCTGGATCGTCGTCTCAATAACCTCGATACCGAGCTCGCGGGCGATATGGATGACAGAATCTCGGGTGATGCCCGGAAGGATCGAAGCACCGAGCGGAGGGGTGATCAGCTTGCCACCGTTAACGATGAATAGATTCTCGCCGGAACCTTCGGAGACATAACCGCGGTCATCAAGGGCGATCCCTTCAGCGAAGCCGCCAAGCAGGGCCTCCATCTTGATAAGCTGCGAATTCATGTAATTCGCACCGGCCTTTGCCATAGAGGGCATCGAGTTAGAGGTGATGCGGGTCCAGCTCGAGACACAGACATCAATGCCGTTCTCAAGAGCCTCTTCACCGAGATACTTGCCCCACTCCCAAGCCGCAATATAGGCGTCGACAGGATTCGGGAAGGGGTTTACGCCAAATGCCGGCTTTTCCTCATCAAGGCCCCGGATTATGACAGGACGGATGTAGCATTCTTCGAGTCCGCTGGTCCGGATGAGCTCGGTCGTCGCGTCGCAAAGTTCTTGGCGGCCGAACTTCTGTTCCATACGATAGATCTTTGCCGAGTTGAGCAGACGTTGCATGTGCTCCGTAAGACGAAACACCGCCGAGCCCTTGGTGGTGTTGTAACAGCGAATGCCCTCGAACACGCTCGAACCGTAATTGACCACATGGGACATCACATGGATGCGGGCGTCGTCCCAATCGATGAGCTCACCATTCTTCCAAACCTTTCCTGCGATCTTCATTGTTGCTACGTCTTTTCCTGCCATGTATTAAAAAATGCTCCTATATTGGTGTGAAGTTTGGGCGGCACGGGCCGCGAGGCGAATGATCTGTGAGGTTAGTGAACGAACATTCGCAAAAGAAAAGGTTAATATAAAGGGCCGCGAATGGCAAACATTACAAAAAATTATCGCATGATAACGGGGTTTTATTGGGCTTAGTTCGGGTCGGTCCCAGAGAAAACAAGAAAGGCGAACCCGCGTGCGGTCCGCCTTCTTTTATAGACAAGAGCCTGATGATCAGTAGAAGCTGATCCGTGGAGCCGTATCCGCAAGCCGGGAGGAAAATATATTCCCTCCGACATCAGATTCAATAGTGAAAGGCTGATCTCCGGTTCCGGCAAGCCCGACCGGTACAGCGAACTCGACCACCTGTACACCGGGCTCATCAGGTATTGCGCCGGTGATTATATTTCCCCCGACGACAACGAAGCTACCTATGCGAAGGTTGATCGCCGGCTGGCCAACCCCGAACATACCTGTTACTCGAACACGGAAGCGGGAAGGAACCAGTACACCGCCGCGTAGCAGAACGGTGCGGATGCCAAACGGTTCAAATGTATGAACGCGGTTGGTGATGTTCCTGACGTCCGCCCGCCCGCCGGGGCCAATGTTGTTAAAAGCGAAGACATCGGGACGCGACGGGACGATCGTCACCTTACCGCGGAAAAGAACGCCATTATTGTTGACCACAAGCGGATACTCGGAACCCGTAGCTGCGGAGCCTAGCCCACGAGGCACGACGAACAGTATCTGTCGCTGGCTTACTGATTTCAGACCGACCGAGGCTCCGCCGATCGTAACGGTTACACCGCTGAGTTCCATCGGTAGCTGGGGGCTCCTTAGCAGGGAACCGACCGCAGTTCGAGCCACCACCGGCTGATCGATCGCGGCGTTGTAATCCAAATATGCGAGCATTCCTGGCGCGATCCCAAGCAGAGCCGAGGGCGTCACCGGTGTCGGTGTCGGGGTTGGCGTCGGGCTTCCTGTCGGGCTCGGGCTCGGACTCGGCGTCGGGGTTGGTGTCGGTGTCGGCGTCGGCGTTGGCGTCGGGGTAGGTGACGGTGTTGCCGTCGGGCTGGGGCTCGGGATCGGTGTCGGCGTAACCGGAATACGCGAAGCACCGGTCGAGAAATTGAACGAAGCAACCGTCGTATTTACGACCGGCGGGAGATAGAGATAGTAAACCTCGGAGTTTCCGTCCGGATTCCCGGTTCCGAGTTCAGTAAGTGCAAGGTTGAACGTGATCCGATCGGAGGTATCACTCGGTATCGGCTGTGTCGACGCAAGGAACGTAAACGAGGTCGGGAATTTGGTCAAGCGTGTAAAGATCGCGTTATTTGCCGGCACGTCGATCGGATAGCGATAGATCTGCGTCGGCCGGAACTCGTCCGGATTGAGCCCATCATCTTCATCGGTCGGTATCACCCCCTCGGGCGTGATATTCATCCTCGTTTGCAGTACAAGTGTTTGGGGAGCGCCGTCAACGCCGTAATCCGAGAAGCCGCCGTATCGTTGTATGTCGCCGCCGCCAGCTTCTGAATCTGCATCGCTGCGAGGCAGTACGCGCCTAAAACTGTTCGTCGTAACGTTATAAAGGAAGGTCGCAAATGCGGTTTGGTTCGTGCCGCTATGCTCGTTCGCAAGGTCTGCGTAGGAATCGAACGCAACGAAGTTCCCGTCGCGGCTCATCCGCCGGCCGAGGTCAAGAATATTTACAAGGTCACCGGGGTTCGTCGGCGTTGTCGTCGTTACCTGACGCTTGAGCGTTCCGGGGCCGCCAGCCGGGGCCAGATCGGAAATAAAGATCTCCTCGTTGCGGCTGGTCGAAGGAATGCTCCCGCCCGTCATTCCGATTATCGGGTTGTCGCCGGTGCTGGCAAAAACAACGCGCGAGCCATCGCCGGAGATGGTCACATTCTTGTTATATATCGGGTCGAATATCGGCCCTCTCGGTGTTTCTGTTATCTGACAGATGGTGCCGCCATTGCCCGGAACACATACCGGGTTTCCACCTTCCGGCGTCTTTACACCGCTGATGTTTGCCTTGCCGCCGCCGGATCGAGCGTAGGTGAAGATCTCATCGTTATCGTCGTCCGGAAAACTGTTTCGCCCCGTGACAAGATCGCGGGTCGATACGAAAGCGATGATCGAGCCGTCGTCGCTGATGCTTGCATCGTGGTTATCGTCGGCAACAAACGGCCCGGTCGTGTTCGTGCCTGCAACCGGAAGCCTGCTCGCTTCGGTATTGGTCACAAGTGTGAACGTGCCTGCTGAAAGATCAACGAACGGGATCTCCTCGCCGGTCCGCAGATCGGCCGGAGCGTAAGCTGGTATCTCGTAAAGCCACATCTCGAGATTGCCATCATCCTGCAAGGGATTGTACGGCGGCGTCGGAGTTGTGGTCGGAGTTGGGGTCGGAGTCGGCGTTGGTGAAGGCGTCGGGGTTGGCGTCGGAGTCGGGGTTGTGAAACTATTGCCGTCAAAGCTGCCCGGATTGGTCGCGTTCGGGGCGGCCGGGGTCGAGGTGGTCGCATTCGAACTGAACGCGAGCCAGCGGCCGTCATTGCTTATGACCGGTCGGGTGTTCACGATTTCGACACGCACGTTGTTGAAGGAGGCTGGTTCGTTCGCATTGAAAACGACACTTTTCGTGTCGGTGATCTGAAAGATCTGCCGCTGTGCGTAATCGTAGAGAAATATCTCGCGGTTACCGTCGGCGTTACGCGGATTGACGGTCGCGAGGTTACCCCGCGACTCGAAAACGATAAAACGGCCGTTTCCGCTAATACCGCCCGCGAATGATTCGGCAACCGAATCCGAAAACTGGCCGATAACAGAATCAACCTGCCCCGAAATGACAGAGTAAAAAGCAAAGAATGAGAGGCTTAAAATGCCAAGAATGACGCGAAGTTTCACTAACTCCTCCAAATAGGCTACGAACGGCCTAACCAATTAAATAAATGCAATTCGAAATCTGATAAACAAACTTCACATTTTAGGCTTTGGGAGGTCATTCTGCAAGCAGATGGACCGGCCGAGCCCGTATATGAATACCGTAAATCGCGTTTTCGATGCTTAAAGTGCTGCTTTAGGTTGTAATTCCAAATCGACACAACTTGAATTAGTATCTAAGAGCCGCCTGCGGGCAAAGTTTTATGGAAAACGGGACACGAAAGTTCTTGATCATCGCCGGTGAGGCCTCGGGCGACAATCATGCGGCGCGAGTCGTCCGAGAACTCAAGGTCCTCTTTCCCGACGCGGATTTCTTTGGTGCGGCCGGGCCGAAAATGCGGGATGCCGGTGTTCGGGATGTCGTTCGGTCGGATGATTTTGGAATAATCGGGCTTCCCGAGGTTGCGAAGGCACTGCCGATGTTTCTGCGGGCGCGTCGCGATCTGTTGAATGCAGCGAAGTCCGAACGTCCGGATGTCGCAATTCTAGTTGACTTTCCGGAGTTCAATCTCAAGATCGCAAGGTCGCTGAAAAAGCAGGGCATTTCGGTCGTTTACTACATCTCACCGCAGATCTGGGCATGGCGTGCCTATCGTATCCGGTCGATCCGCCGCAACGTCGATCTTCTCCTGACGATATTGCCGTTTGAAAAAGATTGGTACGCCGAGCGCGGGATCCATCACGTTGAATATGTCGGGAATCCGCTTGCACGCGAGGTCAATGCAACCGAAGAGAAAGCTGGTTTTTGCCAGCGCCACGGGATTGATGCCTCGCGGCCGATCGTCGCACTTTTACCCGGAAGCCGGCACAAGGAGATCGTTCGAATCCTGCCGGAGCTTCTCGGAACTGCCGCTCGGATGTTGAGGGTAAATGCGAGCCTTCAGTTCGTCATCGCGTTCGCTTATGAGAAACACCGCGGCGAACTGGACGCGGCACTCGCGATGCTCGATGAGGATGAACGCCTCAATCTGCGAGAGATCAAGTCCGTCTTCAGCGAGACTTACAATGCGTTAAATGCGGCGGACGCGGCGGCGGTTACGAGCGGCACGGCAACGCTGGAGACCGGTATCATCGGCGTTCCGATGGTCATCGTGTACAAATCGACGGCCTTGAACTACAGGCTTCTCCGCCCGTTGATTCGGGTTGAACATTTTGGGCTGATAAATTTGATCGCCGAGCGAAGGATCGCCACGGAGCTTATTCAGGACGACCTTACGCCCGAGAAACTCTCCGCAGAGTTGTTTCGGCTGCTCGATCCGGACACGAATACGAAAACAAGGGAAGAACTCAAAGCGGCCGCAGATAAGCTTGGCCACGGCGGAGCTTCAGAGCGTGCCGCCGTGGCCATTCAAAAATTGATCGAAAAGTGACTAGGGCCTGCCTTGAAGCTCGGTTACTTTTTTCTCGTCGGCCTCGGCCTGCGGGATCCTGTTTTGGCTGCGGTAGATGCGTCCGCGGGCGACATATGCATTGACGAGTTTCGGGTTCGCCTCGATGGCTTTGGTAAGATCGGCGAGGGCACCGGTGTCATCGTTCAAAACATAGTTTGTGATCGCACGGTTCAGGTAGCAATCCGCAAGCATAATTTTGTCCGCCGGATTTGAATCGATGTACTTGGTGTAATCGACCTTGGCCATCTGGTAGTCTTCCTTTTGCGAAAAATAGACACCGCGATTGTAGTAGATAACGTGGTCGTCCGGTTTTAATTCGATGGCCTTCGATAGGTCCGCGATCGCTTTGTCGAAATCCCTTTTGGTTCCGTGAGCCAAACCTCGACCTTCATAGGCGGCGACGTAGGCCTGGTCGAGGGAGATCGCCTTTGTGTAGTCTGCGATCGCTTCGTCGATCTTCTTCATATCAACATGTAGATTTCCACGGTTAGTGAAGAATCGAGCGATAGCCGGGTTCAACTCGATCGACTTATTGTAGTCGGCAAGCGAAGCTTCGTTCTTACCGAGCTTGCTGTTCGCGATCGCACGGTTATTATAGGCATCGGCAAGATTTGCCTGTCCCGTGAGTTTGGGGCTCAGATATGTATCATAAGAAGCGACCGCATCTTTGAACTGCCCTTTGAGCTGATATGCCAATGCAAGATTATAGTGGTTCTCGATGTCCTTTGGTTTGTCTTTGACTGCTTTGGCGTATAGCTTTATCTGGCAGTCGTAATCCGTATCGGCACAGGGCTGAGCCGGTGCCTGGGGTGTTTGGCCAATTGCCGCTGCGGCTAGCAAAGCTGCGGCCGCAATAATCAAAATTGATCTCATTGATCTTCGTTTCCTTCCTTTATTTTCTCGAGTTTCTTCTTTAGTTCTCGTATCTCATTTTTTAACCGATCAAGCCCTTTGACGTGCGCATTCTGGCGCTTGTATTCGTCGAGCGGCTGGATGGGCGTTCCCCACCAAACACCGGGCCGGACGATCTTTCCGGGCAGCACGCCGGCCTGCGAACCGATGACCGCTCCGCTCTGCACCCGGGCGTGGTCACCAAATCCGACCTGCCCGCCGATGACGCAATCGTCCTCTATGGTCACGCTGCCTGAAATGCCGGTTTGGGCGGCGATCACACAGCGTTTACCGATCTGCACATTATGCCCAACCTGGACGAGGTTATCGATCTTTGTACCCGCGCCGATTCGGGTTTCGCCAAGGGCTCCCCGATCAATACAGGTATTCGCTCCGATCTCGACGTCGTCTTCAATGACAACGGTACCGATCTGCGGGAATTTTTCGTACTCACCGCTTTCGCCGCGGACATAACCGAAACCATCAGCTCCAACGACGACGCCGGCGTGGAGAATGACGCGATCGCCCAGCGTTGAGCCGTCTTCGATGAAGACGTTCGGGTGAATGACGCATTCCTCACCAAGGGTAACGCCGTCACCGATCTTTGCTCCCGCACGGAGATGCGTCCCGTTTCCGATCGTACTTCGCTCGCCGACCGTGCAAAATGCTCCAATAAAAACGCCTTCGCCGATCTCGGCATCACTGGCGATGACCGCCGTCGGATGAATTTCGGGCGGACGCACTTTCGGCGGATGGAGCAACGCCGCGATCCGCGCAAATGCGAGTTTCGGGTCGCGGACGGCGATCACGCATTCGGCACCCGAGATCGCCTCGGCGCCTTCGGGTGCGATTACGCATCCTGCGGTCGTCTCTATCGCGGACGCATCGCCCTTAACAAAGGATATTCGACCAGGCCCGGCCGCCGAAATGTCAGCAGCCGCCGTGATCTCCGTCTCGCCGTTGCCAAAAAGCTTGCCTCCGATGATCTCCGCGATCTCACGTGTTCTCATCGGTTCAAAGTTAAACGTTTTTGCAGTATTTGTCAGGCAGCCCGCTCCGCAACGTCGATTGCGGACTGGAGGAAGAACTCGATGCCCTCAATTTCAACAACGCCCTCAGATTCCATTCGCCGAAGGATCGAAGCCGATTCGCTATCCAAGAACGAAAGGTCGGCGAGATCGATAGTGACCAGGTCGTTACCCGCGGAACGCGTGTCGCGGACAAGCCTTTCGAGCAACAAGGCGTCCTCGGCATACATATCACCCTCAACGCGAAAATAGACGCGGTCGTCGGTTTCGATCTGGTTTATCTGAGTTGGCATCGCAAAGCCTTAGATGCACATATTACGCTAAAGTTCGCAGAATGTTGCATCGGGAGGGCCCCGTTTAATGGGCCTATTGTTTGTCGGGATCGAACGCGACTGGCGTATGCCGGCGGGTCGCGAAATAAACGCCCGCAAAAACAAGTGCGGCGGCCGCGGCGAACTTAAGGTCGATCACCTCGCTCAAAAAGAGAACGGCGAGCAGGAATCCGATTAGCGGCTGAAGATAGATATAGACCGCCACGACCGAAGGATCGACTTTTGAGATGGCAAAGGCATTGAGCAGGTAGGGGCCCGCGGTTGCGACGACCGCGATATAAACCAACAGCCACCAGATCATCGGCTGGATATCGGCGATATTGACAGAGGTGATCGACCAAGCACCGAGGGGAACGCAGATGGCGGCAGCGAAGATAAAGACCCACATCATCGAGCGAAACGCACCGTTGCGGGTGATGACCTCTTTTGACGTCGCTACGTAGATCCCGTAGGAAAACGAGTTGAGAATTATCAGGAAGTCGCCGAGCGTCGTTTCGGAAGAGAACGAAGCATTTCGCGGGTCGATGAGGATTATTACACCCGCCGCGGCTAGGGCCACGCCGATTACCTTTGGCCAGCGAAGCTTTTCGCTGCCGATCGCGGCACCGATGATTATGGTGAAGATCGGGATCGTAACGGCGAGGAGGGAAGTGTTCGAGGCCTTCGTCAGCGAAAGTCCGCCGATAAACAGAAGCTGGTTAAATGTTACGCCGAATAGACTTAGTACTGCGAGCCGGACGTAATCCGACCGCTCATGCAACCAAATTCGCCGCCGATAGAACTGAACCGCAAACAGGATCAAAGCCGTGATCCCAACCCGAAAACCAACAAGAGCAACCGCGGGCACCACCGCAAGTACGACCTTGCCGATCACCGGAAGCGAGCCGAAAAAAGCCTGAACGGCAAGAAGAGCTGCGTGAGGGGGGAAGTCTGGTTTTTCGGTTGCGTTTCCCACAGCTTATCGGCTTAGAGCTAATTTCTTTTCCGGCTCAATGAGAAAGCCCGTACGCAAACTCGGCAGTGTCACCGGCCGCATATGGGCAACGCCTGCGAGCACCTTACCGCGACGTGGGATCTATCACTCCAAAACGCCTCAATTATTGGCTGCGGTGCTTCGCTTGGTTAGGCACAGTCTGTCACGTGATAAGTATAGGTCCGGTCGACTACGCCACTCATGGTCAACGTCCTGCATCAGCAACGCGCAATCAATCTCCACAGATCCCGACGGGAACAAAGTTGCATCCCCGAAAAAGCAAGAGCGAGCGTCTATCACATCGAGCGGCTGAATCTTCCACGTTAAGCAATTAAGTTCCATTCCATGATAGTGGCCTTTCTCGCGTGTCGCTGAATAGCCTGTCGCACCTAACGAAAAGAACCCCGCCGCATCGTCAAGTGTTGGAAAGAGACTTGTTGACGGAAGTTCCGTTGCAGCACATCCGGAAAATGCAACCTCTTCACCATCATCGCTGCGTACAATGCGAATATGGATTTCTGCGCCATTCTCGGAGACATCAAAAGTGCTTCGATTAAAGATCCCAGGGAAAACCCGCCCTCCGAGAGTCTTGTTGAACCATGAATTTGTATCACGCCGCGGAATAAATACGCCTTCTTGCATCTGTCCGTCCTCGTCCCATTCTACGGCGATTCGATGAGCGGCATTCTCAGACGACATTCCGATCCAGGATGGCAAAAAGTTTGGACGAAGCTCTCTGAATCGGATCATGCATACGCCTCCGATGCCGTGGTCACGATAAAGCTTCGGCCGAAATGGTTCGGGAAGAACACGTTTTAGCGCAACGGGATCGATTCGATAGTTGAGCAATACTCGCCGAGATATGATTCCCTTGATGGTGTCGAGAAAATTCATTCGTCTTTTTATCTCAAGTGCCTAACTCAGACTCTACACGAACTACAGCAGCATCATAGCCGGAGTTTCGAGCGCCTGTTTAAAGGTCTGCAGAAACTTGGCTCCGGTTGCTCCATCAACTACACGATGGTCGCAGGACATTGTGACGTGCATTATGTTGCGGACGGTCACCTCGCCATCCCGAACAACCGGCGTCGGCGTTGTAGCTCCGACAGCAATGATCGCAGCCTCGGGCGGATTGATGACGGCGGTGAACTCCTTGATTCCCATCATTCCAAGGTTGCTGATGCTGAAAGTCGCTCCGGTATATTCCTCGGGCTGCAGCTTTTTCGCTTTCGCCTTAGCGGCGAGGTCTCGGATCTCCGCCGAGATCTCGGCTAGCCCCTTCAGATTTGCTCCGCGGACGACCGGCGTTATCAGCCCTTCGTCGATGGCGACGGCAATGCCGATATCGGCTTGTTCATAAAATCGAATTACCTTGTCCTGATAGGACGCATTAACGAATGGATGCCGCAGCAAAGCCATCGCCGCGGCCTTGACGATGATGTCATTTACGCTGATCTTTGCATCGTCTCCAAGCGTGGCGTTCATCTGCTTGCGGGTCGCGAGGACGTTGTCCATCTCGATCTCGACCGTAAGATAAAAGGTCGGAATCGGGCCGATCGATTCGGCAAGCCGCGTGGCGATGACCTGACGCATTTTCGAGGTCGGTTCGTCGCTAAAGGCCGAGGCACCGACAATGGTAGAAGCGGTGAATGCCTTCGCCGCAGTCGCGTCTTTCTTCGCTCCGCCGCCGGCCAGGGCCTCTTCGATATCGCGCTTGATGATGCGACCGTTTGGGCCGGATCCAGCGATGGTGCGTAGATCAATACCATTGTCCGCAGCCATTCGAGCGGCGATCGGCGAGACGATCATCCGGCCATTTCCGGAATCCGTCGCGGCCTTTGACTGCGAAGCCTGAGCCGGAACTTCCTTGCGAACTTCCTCGGCGGGTTCAGCCGCTTTGCCGCCGGCCGAAGGCTCGGGCTCCGCGACTGCCTTGGGCTTTTCTTCGGCTGATCTGCTCGAGCCGTTCTTTGAAACTTCATCGATTAAGGCAGAGATGTCCTCGCCCTTCTGGCCGATGATGGCGATCGCCTCGCCAAGTGCGGCCGTGTCGCCAGCCGGCTTGAGGATCTTCAAAAGAGTTCCGCCCGAAAGCGCGGTCATCTCCATCGTCGCCTTGTCTGTATCGACCTCGGCAAGCGTGTCATTCGCCGCAAAAGCGTCGCCCTCATTGATGACCCAGCGGGCGATCTGGCCCTCTTCCATCGTGGGCGAAAGCTTCGGCATTAAAAATTTTTCAGCCATACAATTTACTAAGAAACTAGTTTCCTAACTGTGCCCGCGAGAGTCGTTTTGGAACGTCTGATACATCGATCTTTGCCTGCATTGCCGCATTCACCCACTTGCCTTTCTTCTGGAAAAAGACATATGCAAGGTCAACGCCTTTGCCATTTACGCGGATCTCCCAATAATTCTGCCCCTCAACGCGAAAGATGCCGATGTCATCAACCGATTCGTCTCTAATTGTCTGATCGTCGCACGGGGCACAATGATGCTTTATTGCGGTCGCCTCCGCCAAAACTTTCATTGCCCGTGCCGCCTCAGCACGGCTGATCCATGCAGCTTGATCTGCAAACACCGGAGTCGCCGCGAAGATGATGGCGAAAGCTGCGGCGGATATCACAAATGAACTTAGTCGTTTCATAAATCAATTTTGTTCCTGAATCACTTTCAACGTCACAAATAACACACTTCCTTTACCGCGGCGATGATCTTATCGACGCTCGGTAGTGCGGCGGCTTCTAGGTTTTTTGCATAAGGCATCGGGGCCTCGACGGTCGAGACACGCTTTATTGGAGCGTCAAGATGGTCGAAGGCGTGGTCCATAACCTGATAGGCGATCTCGGCCCCAACGGACGCGAACGAGTGCGACTCTTCGGCGATGACGAGCCGGTTCGTCTTCATGATCGAGGCGATAATGGTGTCAATATCGAGCGGCTTAATGGTCCGCGGATCGATCACCTCCACGGAAACGTCAAATTCCTTCTGCACTTTCTCGGCAGCTTCGAGAGCCATCGGGACGGTCATTGAGCGGGCAACGATGGTGCAATCCGTGCCCTCGCGTTTGACGTCGGCAACGCCGAGCGGGATAGTGAAATCTTCGTCCTCCGGCACTTCGCTCTTCATCCCGTACATTCGTTCCTGTTCCATAAAGATGACAGGGTTGTCGTCACGGATAGAAGACTTGAGTAAGCCCTTCGCGTCTGCGGCGGTTGAGGGCATCACCACTTTAAGGCCGGGGAAATTGGCGTACATCGCCTCGAGGGCCTGCGAGTGCTGCGAGGAGACCTGATAGGCCGAACCATTCGGCCCACGGAAGACGATCGGCACCTTGAACTCGCCGCCGGACATATAAAGCATCTTGGCGGCGTGGTTGATGATCTGGTCCGAGGCGAGGATCGAGAAGTTGAACGTCATGAACTCGATCACCGGCCGCAAGCCAGCCATCGCCGCACCTACTCCGAGGCCGGTAAAGCCAAGCTCGGTTATAGGCGTATCAACAACACGCTTGTCGCCAAACTCTTTCCAGAGCCCGCGGGTGACCTTATAGGCGCCGTCGTATTCAGCGACCTCTTCGCCCATGATGAAGACATTCTCGTCTCGAATAAGTTCTTCGCGAAGCGCTTGGTTCAGTGCATCGCGGATAGTCAAAACTGCCATAATTTTTCAGTGGTCAGTGGTCACTCTCTATGCGTAAACGTCCGACAAGAGCTCGCTCTCGCTCGGGTACGGGCTTTCCTCAGCAAATTCGATCGCCTTTTTCGTAGCATCTATCGCTTCTTGCTTGATCGCTTCGAAGTCCTTATCGGTGAATACTTTGGCGGTCTTCAGGCTGTCCTGGAAGAGCACGATCGGGTCGCGTTCCTGATATCTTGCGATCTCTTCACGGGTCCGGTAATTTCCCGGGTCGGACATCGAGTGGCCCATGTAGCGATATGACCGGACCTCAAGCAGCGTCGGCAGCGATTCCTCGCGGGCACGCTTGATCGCCCGCAATGCCGCATCGCGGACGGCCATAACGTCCATACCATCGACGAACTCGTTCGCCATCTCGTAGCTTTCCGCCTTTTTGGCGATGTTGCGGGTGCTCATCGCTCGCTCCTGCGAGGTTCCCATTCCATATTGGTTGTTCTCGCAGATATAAATGATCGGTAGCTTCCAGAGCTGTGCCATGTTTAGAGATTCGTGAAAAATGCCCTGGTTTACCGCCGCTTCGCCAAAGTAGCAAAGCGTAACCTGGCCGCTTTCCTTATATTTTGCGGCGTAAGCCATTCCGGTCCCGACGCCGATCTGCCCGCCGACGATGCCGTGTCCGCCGTAGAACTCATGTTCCTTGGAGAACATGTGCATCGAGCCGCCCTTGCCCTTAACGCAGCCACCTTCTTTGCCGTATAGCTCGGCCATAACGGCCTCGGGCGTAATGCCCTTGACCATCGCCTGGACGTGATCGCGGTACGACGTGATGACCATATCGCTCGGCTCAAGGGCCATCATCGAACCGATCGCGATAGCTTCCTGGCCGATGTAGAGGTGACAGAAGCCGCCGATCTTACCCATTCGATAAACCTCGGCTGCCTTTTCCTCAAAGATCCGGCCAAGAACCATCTGGTAGAGCATGTCGCGGAGAAGCTTCTTATCTGTCTTCTTGATCGCCTCGATCTGCGATTTTCGCCGCTTTTGGTACTCGGCGTTCATCATTTCGACGGCGGCCAAACGGCCGTTGCCGTTCGACTCGGCCTTAGCCGGCTTTTTTGCCGATGGCTTCGAAGTAGATCGTTTTGAACCTGTGGTTGCTGCAGTGCGTGCCAATTGAGCCTCCAATTTAATGCTTAAACGGTTATGAATTCGCTAATATGCGTAAACCAAAAGTATAAGCGAGAGCGAATAACAAAGGCAATGAAGGCGGCTTGTTGGTTTCAGGAATAACGATGCAAGTATTAAGATTATCTTTAGTGATGCTGAGAGCACCATTCATTGCAATTCTCGTCCTTTTTCTGCTGGCCGGCGGCGTGGCAGCCCAGAATCCTACGAAATGGATCCTCGATTCGCCCGTTAAAGGCAAGGCGATCAAAGCCGGCGAGGAGTTCGAAGTAAAGGTAACGGCCGCGGTTGAACCCGGATGGTACCTTTATGGGCTTGATCAGCCGGAAGGCGGGCCGATAGCGACTCGCGTTACTTTGCCCGCATCGGTCCCGTTTGAACTGATCGGCACGGTAGGCTTTCCGCCGCCAAAGACGAAAGAGGACCAGAACTTCATCGTTGACGGCAAGCCGCTGCTGACAAAGTATTACGAGAACTCCGTCGAATTTACAGCGAATCTGAAAGCGACTCAGGACATATCGGCCGACGTGATCGCTCTAGACGTGCGATTTCAGCTCTGTGATGACCGCGTTTGCTTGCCTCCGAGAACGAAACGCGTGAGCTTTGCCGGCGAGGCGGATGTTCGCGGCGGTGTTGTCGTCTCGGCAACCCCCGACGTTGTTGCAGAAACGACAACGGCTGAAAATCAGTCCGGCGAAATTGACTCGACCCAGCAACCACCGACCGATCTCTGGCCGTTCGTTTGGCTTGCGATGACGCTCGGGGCTCTTTCGCTGCTGACGCCGTGCGTCTTCCCGATGATCCCGATTACGGTCTCGTATTTTACGAACCATGCATCAGGCAGCCGTGCGAAAGCAGTTAGGTTGGCGACGATCTATTCGCTGGGGATAATTGCGACGTTTACCTTGCTCGGGATGCTGCTGGCGATTTTCGTTGGGGCAGCCGGAATTAACCTTTTCGCCGCCAATCCATGGATAAATATCCTCATTGCTGGCATTTTCCTCTTCTTCGCATTTAACCTTTTTGGCGCGTACGAGATAACAATTCCGAGCGGCATTTTGACGCGGCTCGATGGCCTAACCCGCTCGTCCGAGGGCGACGGAAGCGGCGTTATCGGGGCACTGCTGATGGGGCTGACGTTTACGCTAACCTCGTTCACATGCACGTCGCCGTTTGTCGGGACGATCCTCGTCGCCGCGTCGCAGGGCGACTGGCAAATGCCGCTGCTTGGCATGCTGGCTTTCTCGACCGTCTTCGCATTGCCGTTCTTTATTCTTGCACTCGTGCCGCAATGGGCATCGAGCCTTCCGCGGGCCGGCGGCTGGATGAATTCGGTCAAGGTCTCGATGGGATTCCTCGAGGTCGCGGCGGCGATGAAATTCATCTCCAACGTTGACGTCGTTTGGAAATGGGGCTTTTTCACACGCGAGGTCGTGCTGGCGGTATGGGTCGCGATCGGTGTAACACTAACGGTCTACTTGCTCGGCAAATTCCAGCTTTCGCACGATTCCAAACCGGAGCGGATCGGAGCATTCCGTCTCGCTTCGGCGGTCATCAGCCTCGCTATCAGCTTCTATTTATTGACCGGATTGTTCGGTGCAAGGCTCGGCGAGCTCGAGGCGTTTCTCCCGCCGGACATCAGCGGAAACCCGACGCGGTCGCTGCTCGGCGGAACTAGCGGCGATGAACGGCTGCAGTGGATAAAGAACGATTACGAAGGAGCCCTCGCGAAAGCCAAGGCTGAAAACAAGCGGCTCTTTGTCGATTTCACCGGTTATACCTGTACCAACTGCCGATGGATGGAAGCGAACGTTTTTCCGAAGGCCGAGGTCGAGGCCGAGTTCAGGAACATGGTGCTCGCCTCGCTTTACACCGACGGCTCGGGCGAAATTTACGAGAAGCAGCAGATGTTTCAAGAGAGCAGGTTCAAGACGGTCGCTTTGCCCTTTTACGCGATACTCGACGGCGACGGCAAAGTGCTGGCGACGTTTCCGGGGCTGACGAGAAACGTTCCCGAGTTCGTTGACTTTTTGAAGAAAGGTCAACAATAATAACGATTCTGCCTCTGCAAACGAGCGATGAATCGAGTATCAATCAGCAACCTCATTTCCGGTCTTCGCGAGATACCTGACGAGGAGTTCGTCTGCGAGACCGTTTATGACTACCTCTCGGCGAATCCGATCGACACGGACACCATCGACAGATACATTTTCTGGAGCGACAAGTTCTACACTCGCAACCTGATCTATAAAGACGACCGGTTTGAGATGATGGCCATCTGCTGGGAACGCGGGCAGGTCTCGAAGGTGCATAACCATTCGGAGCAGCGATGCTGGATGACGGTCCCGATCGGCCGACTTAAAGGGCAAAATTTTGCGGTCGAGGCGATGGACGAAGCTGCCGGGATCTGCAAACTTCGCGAAACCGATACATTTGAGCTTGCCGAGTGCCTAGCAGCAAAGGTCGAACTCGAAGAGCCGATCCATCAGATACTAAACCTCGCCGAATTCGATGAACGTGCCGTCAGCGTACACATCTACTCAAAGCCCTTCGAAACCTGCATTTCATACTGCCGCGACACCGACACATTTAAAACCGTAAAGCTGGCCTATTCGAGTATCGACGGCGAGCTTTGCGGCGGAATTCAGCTTTGATCAAGCCATCTACTTTCGTTTCCATCTGACACCGTCCTTGGTGTCTTCAAGAACTATTCCCTTGGCCGCGAGCTCGTCGCGGATCTCGTCGGAGCGGGCGAAGTCGCGATTTCGCCGGGCCTCTTGGCGTTCTTCAATTAAGGCTTCGATGTCGGCATCGAGCAATTCAGTAGTTTCTTCGCCAAAAATTCCAAAGACGGAATCGAATTTCTTGATCGCTTCGAGGACCGAGATGCGATCGTCGCAAAGAAGCTGTTCGGCGGCGAGAGCCGTGTTCACCTCGCGGACGAGATTATGGATCGCTGCGAGGGCGACGGCGGTGTTGAGGTCGTCGTCCATCGCGGCCTCAAACTCGGCGAGTTGTGCTTTGATCTGTTCTGCGATCGCCGGATTTGAGCCATCGCGGACCTTTGCATCGTGGACTAGCGAGCGGAAATTCCGAAGCCGTTCGACTGTCGCCTCCGCTCCTTGAAGGCCCTCGAAGGTGAAGTTCAACTGCTTGCGATACGGTACCGAGAGAAGCAGATAGCGGATCGCGAGTTCGGAGTAGCCTTGTTCTTTGAGATCGCGAAACGTAAAGAAATTGCCCTTCGATTTGGACATCGTAACGTCGTCGATCTTCAGGAACTCGCTGTGTATCCAGTAATGCGAGAACGGCTTGCCGGTCGCACCTTCGCTCTGGGCGATCTCGTTCTCGTGGTGCGGGAACTGAAGGTCCTGGCCACCGGCGTGAAGGTCGAACGTTTCACCGAGATATTTCATCGACATCGCCGAGCACTCGATGTGCCAGCCCGGCCGCCCGCGTCCAAAGGGAGCTGCCCAACCCGGCTCTTCGTCCTCGCCGACCAACTTCCAAAGCGCGAAGTCGCGAGCGTCCTCTTTGTCGTATTTGTCGGTATCTATTCGTTCGCTTGCGCCGTGAATGTTCCCCGAAAAATTGATCTTTGAAAGCTTTCCGTATTCTGGAAATGCCGAGATCCGATAGTAGATCGAGCCGTCGGACTCGTATGCTTTGCCGTTCTCGATCAGCCGGGCGATGATGTCGATCATCTCTGCAATATGGTGTGTCGCACGCGGCGTTACCTCCGGGCGTTCCATCCCCAGAGCGTCGAAATCTTCCCAAAAATATTGGATAAACGGCGCAGTAAATTCGTCGATCGAAATGTTGCGGGCCTTCGCCTCTTTGATGATGCGGTCGTCGATATCCGTTAGGTTAAAGACATGCGTCACCTCGTAGCCCTTGAACTTAAGATAACGCCGCAGGACATCGCCGAAAATGAACGTTCGGAAGTTGCCGATATGTGCGAAATTCCAAACGGTCGGCCCGCAGATATACATCCTGACCTTGCCGTCCTCGATGGGGTGAAACTCCTCGACCTGCCGCGTTAATGTGTTGAAAAATCTAAGCATACGTGTCCGTTAAGAACGAAAACTTCAGTATATTAGTTCCGGTCGGGGTGCTCAATGCGGATGGTCATTCATCGGCGAGGTCGAGCATCCAAATGTCGGATTCGTTCTCGTGGGTCGAGTAAAAAACGGTCCGGCCATCGCTGCTCACTTTGATGTTACGTATGTCCTCGGCGATCTCGGGGAAAATTTCACGAACCTCACCTGTGATGACGTCGGCCATGACTGGTTTCCGGTCACGGATGAAGATCATTCGCCTCGAATCGCTGAGCCAACCTGGAAATGCGGGGAAGTCAATAACGCGGTGATAAGTTCCCGCCGCGATATCGTAGTAACCCATGCCGGGCCCGTGGGCGGAATCGAAGTTCCCGCCAAGGTATTTTCCATCCGGCGACCACGACCAAACGCGAAACCATCCGCCGTTCTCGGTCAGCGGAAGCGGCGTCACGTTGACGATCTCAAACGAATCGTTGAGTTCTGCTAGGAACGTGGTGCGTTCGTTATCGTAGGTGATCCTTTTTCCGTCTGGCGACCAGGAAGGTATTGACGCTGTCCCGCCGGAATCGGGCGTCAACTGGCGCAGCCCTGTGCCGTCCGAGCTCATGATCCAGAGCTGATAGGTACCAGACCGGTCGGAAACAAAGATCACGCGGGAGCCATCCGGAGAGACACGCGGGTAGCGATCGAAAGGCAGGTCGTTGGTAAGGTCCTGAATATTTCCGGTGTCGGCTGCGACTGCCACAATATCGTCTTGCGATTTTCTGATGAGCCGGGCGTATATGCGTTTACCGTCAGGCGAGATATCGATATTGGAGAATTCAAAGTCACCCCGCGTCACCCATGAAGGGCCGGCGATCGCCTTGCCGGTTTCCGGATTAAGGTCAAGCCGCTTGATGTTAGACCGATTGGAGGTCTGAACATACGCCATCCGCCTGCCATCCGCCGAGAATGCGATATGGCGGTTGTATCGGCCGGGCGTAGGGACGAGTTGGGCCTCGGTCAGTGGAAGCCCGGTGATCATATCGATCTCGGAGCGGTAAAACGCCATATTCCCGCGGCGGTCGCTGGCAAAGTATAGATGCCTTCCATCCGGTGACCAGACCGGATTCCAATTGGTATTTCCTTCGCTGGCGAAGAGCACAGGTGTTCCGCCTGCCGCGGGAATCGTCTCGATCACCCTTTCGCCGGAATCTCCGGTCCGCCAGTAAGCAATGCGGTCGCCCCGTGGAGACCAGCTTGGCTGGAGAGCGCTTCCGTCCAGCAATTGCCTCTTGTTGCCGGTCGAGACCTCAATTATCCAAATCGAGCTGCGGGCCTTCACCGCCGGTATCGGCTGGTGGCCGGTCGCGACGGCGATGTATTTACCATCGGGCGACCATGTAGGCGAAAAGCCGATGTCCGAGATCCTTCGCGGGTTTTCGCCTGTCGCTCCCATCAGATAAATGCCGGCGGGCTCGCGATCCGAGCGAAACGCGATGGTGTTGCCGTCAGGCGAGAAGGCGGGCATTGTGTCTCGATTCGGCGAGTCCGCCGTCAGATTTATTGCATTCGATCCGCCGATCCTGAGCAAATAGATGTCGTCGCCTTTCCCGGTATCGGCGGCATAAACGAGCGAACGTCCGTCCGGCGAAAGTGAAGGATAGGCCTCGGTACCGGCTTGAAATGTGATCGCAACATTCTCGGCGGCAACCCATATCGAAAAGCCGGACCGTGGCTCGGCGAAGAAAAGATAAAAGACCGCAAAGCCTGTCAGCAACGCCGCAAAAACGACCGCGGCATAAAGCGACCATTCGATGCCGTGCCCCGACTGGCCAAGGTGACTGCCGGAGCCGCTTGCCGTAAGTGCTTCCGATGTCTCGATCTGCCGCAAAAGCGTTCGGAGGTCGCCTCGTAGCTCGGCGGCCGTTTGATATCCGCGGTCGGGGTCTTTCTCAAGGAGTTTGAGAAGTATGCGGTCGAGTTCCTCCGGGATCTCTGGGTTTATCCTGCTTGGCAGCTCGGGGGGGCGATTCAGGATCGCGGCAAAGGTCGCTCGCCGGTCTTTTTCTTTGAAGGGATGTTTGCCGGTTATGAATTCGTAAAGCACGACACCGGCACTCCAAAGGTCGGTCCTGTGGTCGATCTTGTCGCCCGTTATCTGCACCGGCGACATATAAGCGGGCGTGCCGATTATGCTGCCGTTCTGCGTCGCGGAAAAGCCCTGGAGCGATTCCCGTCCGACCTCGGTAAGCTTTGCCAGCCCGAAATCAAGCACCTTTGCATAGCCGTCGCGGCGGATCATTATGTTCTCGGGTTTGATGTCGCGGTGGACGATGCCGTTCTCGTGTGCGGCAGAAAGCGCGTCGCAGATCTGGATCGAATTTGCAATGATGTTGCGCAACCTGAACTCGTCCTTCATCAGCTCTCGGAGCGTGCGGCCCTCAACGAACTCGGTCGCGATGAAGTTAACACCCTGAAAAACGCCAATGTCGTAGAGTGTGACGATACCGGGATGGTTTAGCTTAGAAACGGCTCGGGCCTCGAGTTCAAAACGGATGACGCGATCGTCATGCGAGCTGAACTCGGGAGGCAGTATTTTTAGTGCGACGTTACGCTTGAGCTTTTCGTCAAAGGCCAGATAAACATCGCCCATTCCGCCGGCACCGATCATCCGCTCGACTCGGTAATTGGCAATGACGGCGCCGACCAAGCCGATCTTTGTTCGTTCGGTTTCGGCGTTGGCGAGGGATTCGGCGGCGAGGCTTATGGCCGGCCGTTCCATGAAACGATCTGACTTTGCGGCCGCCTTGAGAAGCTCGGCGACCGCGGTTCCGAGCTCTGCATCATGCGATGTCCGGCCTGCGATAAACGCTTCTCGCTCGGCCGCAGGCAGTTCGAGTGCAGCGTCGAGTATCGCGTCGATCTCTTTCCATCGCTCCTTGTCCATAAAAAGAGGTTGTCCGGTCAAACGACAGACAAATTCAAAATCGCCACAAAGCTACAATAATAACAGGGGAAAACGGAAAATTCCCGATCCCATGATAGGTTTTCGGTCGCCAAAACGCATTCCCAATTGCGCGAACCCTTGTTCGTAGCTTATTGGAGGAAATATGGCACAGATCACGACGGTACTCGTTTCATACGGCAGGCTTCAGGCGATGTTGGAGGTCAGCTACAAATGGTATTCCTCAGATGATACTTGGACGCGAACGGAGGGAATGCACATAATCCCGAGCGGCGGCACTTGGTTTCAACACAAAGCTACAGGCCGCGGCTTGGGAACGCTCAGCCTAAGTAACGGCAAAGGCGACAGCTCAATGTGGCTTTACGATTTCGACCGAAAGGATGTTGGCCGGAGAGGAAAAGGAACATTTCACGGCTTTGACGCGGTTTACAATATCCCGAAATACGCCGACATCAACTGGGAAATCGTATTATTTGACTAAGTCTCGTCTTATCCGGTCTTTTGGAGTTGAAGGTATAACCACGCTTTGGCCTTCTGCCATTCGCGCATCACGGTAATGGGTGCAACGCCGATCGCGGTCGCCGTCTCCTCAACCGAAAGGCCGCCGAAGAAGCGGAGCTCGACGATGCGGGCTTTCCGTTCATCAAATTCTGCAAGAGCCTTAAGCGCTTCATCGAGGGCCAGTATTTCAGGGTCGGGTGTGCCGTCCATTTCCGCGGCGGCTTCGATCGAAAGCTTTAGCAGAACCGTCCCGTCCTGCTTCGGCCTCTTTCGGGCGAAATCGACCAGGATCCGCCGCATAAGTTGAGCCGCGACACCGTAAAAGTGCGAGCGATTATCAAACTTTGCATTGTCCCAACCGATGAGGCGAATGAAAGCCTCATTGACCAGTGCCGTCGGCTGCAGCGTGTGGTCGCCGCGTTCGCGGGCCATATAGCGTCGGGCGATCCGCCGAAGTTCGTCGTGGACGACCGGAGTCAGCTCAGCCAAGGCCGCCTCATCGCCGTCGCTCCAGCGGTTTAGTAGCTCCGTTACGTTCGATCCCTCGCTTCCCGCCATACGTTCGTCAACACCAAATTTAATGCAACAAATTTACCACAGGCGAAGGGGAAAAATAATTATTCCCGATGATAGTTTCTCGTTTTAGGGAACGCATTCAGTAATGAGTGGTGGATGTCATAGCCGACGCCCGACGAATCAGCAAAAGTTCGAGCTGATGAAAGAAATAAAGAATAAATGGAGACCAAAAAACAATGGCGCATAGAGAAAGTGTTCAAAATGGAGAAGTAAAGACGTTCCTTGACGGCGAAAGTTTCTTTTGGAACGTTTCAAGCCCGGTAGGTTACACCTGCCGCAATAAAAAAGAAGACGTGATGCTAGTTCAGTTCTTGATCAATAAGGCGTTCGGAGGAATTAGAGAAGAATATAAAGGGGCATACGATCTAAAGGTACCGGCGAATCTTGTGATTGACGGCGATTTCGGCGGCAAGACCTGGGCAGCGATCAAATATATGCAGGCAGCGGGCCACCAGTGCGTTGTCGATGGTGCGGTCGGGTCACCCGACGGCACCCGGTTGCGTACCCCGAAGCAGAGAATGGTTTACACCATTTATGAGCTCAACTCGTGGTTTCGCTTTTATAACGCACCGGCGTACAAAGACATCCGTATGGACAAGGATTGTCCTTCAGCGCTGACGAATCACCTGTACGGTCCGCTGCCGGATCTAGTTTAAGACAGGATAACAACATGGACAGATACGAACATGTGAGATACGAGGCGGCTGTGGTCGCCTTGCGTGAAGAAGCGAAGGGCGTAAAAGAGGTCGGGGCTCAGAATCGCGGGCCCCAGATCGATATCTATAAGGCCCGGGCGCATTCGCCAAAATCGGCGAACCACGAATGGTGCGGCTTTTTTGTTTACTACTGCCTGAGCGAGGCTGCGAACAAGTTTGTTGCACCGTTACCGTTCATACCGGAAAAGCTCTGGAGCGGCTATAAGCTGACGAAGTGGGCAAACGAGAACTCGGACATGATCGTCCGCTCGAGCCCTTGCTATCCCGGTGATATCTACGTGATGAAGAACGGGCACATCGGGATCGTCGTAAGCCAAGGGCCTGGGACGATCGTGCACACGGTTGACGGCAACCAATCGCAGATGAATCGCGGTTACAGCCTAAAGCAGAGGACACGAAATATCGTCGATATGCGGGTAATCATTCGGATCAAATAGAGAAAGCAAGCGAGGCAATAATATGACCAATGAACAGATACATCTGGTAACGGCGAGCTTTGAGAAGATCGCCCCGATAGCTGATGAGGCTGCTGCGTTGTTTTACGGCCGATTGTTTGAGACCAATCCCGAACTGCGAAGCCTGTTCAAAGGCGACCTCCGCGAACAGGGAAAGAAGCTGATGCAGATGATCGGCGTCGCGGTAAAGGGGCTAAGCCGGCTTGATGACATTGTCCCCGCGGTACGTTCGCTGGGGGCACGGCATGCGGCTTACGGTGTCGAAGATTCCCACTACGATTCGGTCGGAGCCGCACTTCTCTGGACGCTCGGGCAAGGCCTCGGGCCGGATTTTACCAGCGAGACCGAAGAGGCGTGGGCCGCGGCATATACGATACTGGCCGAGACCATGAAAGACGCAAGCCGCTCCGCCGTCGCCGCGTAGGCCGACGACACAGTTCACGCGAAAGTTTCGGCAGGCATCAGCGAACGATGTATCTCTTCCTCCAACGACCCCTCCTGAAAAAGGTCCGGGCTGATATATTCGGCCCGGGCCTCTTCCGAAAATAAGCGTTCACGCGAATAGAAGCGAAGCGGGAAGTCCTTATCGCACGCCGCAATGAGGGCGTTCGTCCGCTCGACCGGCGAGGTTCCGCGGGTCAATAGCAGAAACGCGTAAGCGGTCCGCATCCAGAAGACCGTGATCGTCTCGTGATAGGGCATTTCTTTCGACAGATCGACGCCAAAGCCCTTCTCAAGAAGCCGCAGGATGCCGGAACGCATCTTGTCCGTGCCTTCCTCCAGGCCGTGTTTCTCGGCATAGAAAAGCCCGACCGCGAGGTGCTGGGCGTGCCGCCAACCCTCGCGAGAGATGGTTGCCGACTCAAAGGCCGCTACCAGGTCGAGAATCTCTTTCTCGTTTCTAAAATAACGCATATCCAAAATTCTCCAACGCAAAAAAGCGAAAGCGTCCGGAATGTTTCGGACGCCCTCGCTTAAGTTCAAAGACGCCTTTTTCATCCGGATGCGGACAAGTGTCACGCAACCGAACAGCCGTTCGCGAAAAATGGTTGCGGAGGCAGGACTCGAACCTGCAGTCTTCGGCTTATGAGGCCGGGATTTTGTCCGATTAAACTACTCCGCCAAAGAATCAACGCGGCCGATCAATGTGACCGGCCGCGTTGATATGTTGATAGCAAAAAAGGTCAGGCCGCGGCCCGAACCTGCTCTTCGCCCAGATCATCCATGAACAAATATTTCTTCCACTCCGGCCGAGATTCGGCGTAGTGGCAGAGCAGCACATGGTCGAGCCCGAGCCTCAGCAGTTTTTGCGAGGTCAGGAGCGGCATTCGCGCCTGCTCCGGCGTGCGGTTGCCTTTCCGCTGGTTGCAGGCAACGCAGGCCGTCACCAGGTTAGCCGGAGTGCTCTCGCCGCCCTGGGCCCGCGGAAGAATGTGATCGAGCGTTAGGTCTTTGGCGAGCCGATGATCGCCGCAATACTGACAGCGATAACGATCGCGGATGTAGATCCGGGCACGTTTCATCGTCGTTTCACGACGCGTCCGGCGGACATTTACATAATGACGAAGCCGAATAACAGATGGGACACGAAATGACGTCGAGGGAGAGCGGAGAACGTTGTCGCCGTCGTGCTCTTCGATGAAGATCGCGCCGCGAAACCACAGACAGACCGCCCGGGCAACACCAATGGTGCCAAGCGGCTCGTAAGAAAAGTTCAATAGCAATACTCTTCCGGTAAGCAAACTTAACCTCCTCCCTTATTCAGGTTTTACTTTAATATCAAAAGGCGATATCTGGCAAGCACAATATATTGTGTGTAACCAAAAATTCAGACGCGTGATTTAGGGCATACGGCCCCAATATGTTGATGGGACGATGTTTTATCACGGTACGGTTGTTAAAGCCGGCACCGTGAAAGTGGGGATGATCGGCTCTCCTTTCGAAGACCAGTCGGATGCAGACGATCTATGAACCTCGACGCAGCAGCAACTACCTCCGAGGCCCTCCAGATGTTGGACATCTCACTCGCTATTGGCATATCATACGCCGGATAGCAACGGCAGGACCGACACCGGATTTCGTTTGGATCGGTTCACCGTCCGAGAGAAAGCCAATTATTTCATTGAGGCCTCAATGTCATTGTTCGAGCCTCGAAGCACTAACTTTCAGTCGAATCCTTCCACTCGGCCAGCGATCTAACCCCAAGGAGGAAGAGACAGTGAAAATTCACTTCGCACTCGTCGCGATTCTGCTGCTCTGCAGCTCAGCATTTACGCAACATGCCGCCCACGCCGCACCGGTCGCCGAGAAGCCGATCGCATTGCTCGAAAGCCGAGGCTTCGTTGATCACAAAGTATCGACCAAGAATCAAGAGGCCCAGCGGTACTTTGACCAAGGCCTCTCGCTTTACTACGCCTTCAATGAGGTCGACGCCGCTCGCTCGTTCGAACGAGCGGCAGAACTCGATCCGAACCTCGCGATCGCCTGGTGGGGCATCGCGCTCTCGAAAAGCGGTTACGGTAATGCCAAATCCGGTGCCGTTGTGGACATGAAGGCGGCTCGAGCCGCTTTAGACAAGGCGATGTCATTGAACTCGCCGGCAGCCGAACGCGCGTACATCGAAGCGTTAGCCAAGCGTTTAGTGGCAGCTGCCGATGCGAAGCCTCGCGATCTCTACATTTCCTATCGAGATGCGATGGCTGACGTTTATAAGCGTTTCCCGAATGACCCGGATGCGGCAACCCTGTACGCGATCAGCATTGGAAACACCGGAGTCTTTTGGAACAAATGGACCAAGGACGGAGAACCGATCGGAAATGCCCAGGAAATGGTCGACGTACTCGAAGCCGGACTTAAACGGCATCCGAAACACCTGGGTTTGAACCACATGTATATCCATGCCGTTGAGGATTCCGCTGCACCGGAACGTGCTTTGGCATCAGCTAATATGCTTCGATCGCTAAAGATCTCTGGCCCCGAACTCGGGCATCTTGTTCATATGCCGTCCCATATCTACCTGCGGGTAGGAGACTTTCAGACCGCCGTAGAAGCTAATGAGGAAACCGCAGCAGAATCGACGGAAGGCTTAACGGAACAATTTAAGCAGTGGCATTTCGGGCACGTCTATTCATTCATTGTTTACTCGTACAGTATGCAGGGAAACTATGCGAAGGTGCGGGGTGCTCTTAACCGCGGATCCAAATTTAGTCCAGGCCCGACTTCTGAACAGGAAACGTTTCGACCGGGTGACCTCGTTCAGCAGGTTCGATTCAGAAAGTGGGATGATGTATTGAAAGTACCTGTCACCCAAAAAGACTCACTTCTGCATTGGGCCCGGGCGCTCGCATTTGCTGGAAAGAAAGACGTCGCTGCGGCGGAGGCCGAGCGTAAGGCTCTTTCGGAAGCAGCGGAAGCAGAAAATGAAAAGATGGCAAAGCAGATGCCGCCTGAGCAGTTCGCCGCGATGTCCGAAATGATAAAGCGACTTGATCTCATTTTCTTTAATAAAGTGGACGCGGCAATCGCGGTGGCAAAAGGGGATAAGGAAATTGCCGTCGCACTGCTTCGAAAGGCGATAGTCGCGGAAGACCAGATCGAATACAATGAGCCGCCGATCGTCCAGGACCCGACTCGTGAATCCCTCGGAGGCGTGCTTATGCAGATGCGCAAATTCGCCGAGGCCGAGGAAGTATTTCGCGAAGACCTGAAATACACGCGAAACAATGGCAGGTCCTTGTTCGGACTATGGAAATCGCTGGAAAAACAGAAAAAAGCGAAGGAAGCCGCAGAAGCCGAAAAGCAGTTTCGCGAAGCCTGGAAATATGCCGACACCGAGCTAAAGATCGAGGACCTTTAGAGGGGCAGGGTTCGAATAGACATCAGCGAAGATTAGACATCTAACTGATTCGCTACAACAATTCTGATCAAGAAACTAGTGAGGAGCGATCGAAAGCAATGATTCGAAACATTATCGCAGTGATCGTCGGCATCGTTGCCGGGGCGTTGGTAAATATGGGTATCGTGACTTTTGGCCCGATGCTCGTTCCACCGCCGGCCGGTGCCGACCTGACGACGGCCGAAGGGATTGCCGCGGCGATGCCGCTGATGGAAGCCAAACATTTCCTCGTTCCGTTTGCGGCTCATGCTCTTGGTTCATTCGTCGGGGCGTTGGTCGCGGCCCTGCTCGCGGTGAGTCACAAGATGGGCATTGCAATCGGGATAGGAGCATTCACGATGCTTGGCGGAATTATCGCGGCCGTCATGATTCCGGCGCCGCTTTGGTTCGAGGCCGTTGACATCATTTTCGCCTATATTCCAACGGCGTGGATCGCCGGAAAGCTGGCGACATCCGGCAATGCGTCCCAACGCGTCGGCCTCGATTGAACGTCTTTAGGCCGGCCTGAGAATTTCGGCCGAGTGAGGCTTTCCGCGCTCGACAAACCGATGCTTGTCGTTTTAATTTATTGTTTTCCCACGAATTTTAACTGGAACTTAATATCTTTTACGACGATGGATTCACGAACGATTCGCGATTTTTCCGTCCCCACAGACATCTGGCCCTCGGTTGAAAGATGGGCCGGAGAAGAGGGCTTTGAACTGATCGAAAGCTCCGGCAATAAGCGTGTTTACCGACATGGATCGGGCCTCATCGTATTGCCGACGATGCTCGAGATCTCCGCCGATGACGGCAATGTCCATCTGGAAGCGTGGATAAAGAGCAACCCGATCAACCGCCTGCTGACCCTCTTTATGACGCCGAACGAGATCGCTCTCGAATCAGGCGGGATAACCTTTGCGGCGGTGCGTTCGCTGGCAAGAAAATCGGTGAACCGCCTGCTCGTCCATCTCGGCCAACCGCTGATCGCATAGCCTCGCTCGTGCTACATTACTCGCGATGGCATCGATCGACGACTTTATCCCAGAGTTCGACGTCCGCGAGCGGTTTGAGCGGCGGGTGAAAGCACCGCCCGAGGTCGTGATGCAGACGGCATACGATTTTGACATGCAGTCGATCTGGCTGATCCGCACGATCATCAACACACGCAAATTTCTACTTGGCGGAACACAGGACAAACGCAACTCAATGGGCCTCGTCGAGGAAACCCGTAAACTCGGGTGGGGAACTCTCGTCGAGGAACCCGGCCGTTTGCTCATCTGCGGAGCCGTCTGCCAACCGTGGTTCGGCGATGTAAAATTTACAGCGATCTCGCCCGAAGACTTCGCCGCTTACAACGAGCCCGATCAGGTAAAGATCGCATGGACGCTCGAAACCATCGAGACCGAACCAAACGTTACCCTCTTCGCCCACGAGGTCCGTGCCGCCGCCACCGACGACGAAGCCCGCCGCAAATTCAAAAGCTACTGGCGCTGGGCGAGATTCGGCATCATTGCTATCCGCCTATTACTTCTTCCAACAATTCAAAAAAAGGCCGAAAGCATGGATGATGATCGTGAAGACTGGGAAAGGGCGTGGAGTTCAGCACCCCATCGACGTTTACTTGATATATCGAAGTACGATTTTGCCGGCCGATTCAAATTGGATCTCGGAGATGTTGTCGCGGTCACGGTGACTATAGCTCCGTTCGAGTACGCAGACAAACTCTACATCGAAGATGATATTTGTCCGATCTGCGGAGCGACCACGGTTGCTAGCGACAGGACTCGCGTATCGGTCAATCCGGTTTTCACCAAGATTCCAAACCTTGCCTTTGGATCATGGGCGCACTCATCGTGTTTGGAAAATTGTCTAATCGTAAATGATCCGCCCCAATTGCTTGGTAATACGTTCAGAGTTCAAACCACAGCGAAAGGAAGCTGAAGTTTGAACCCTGAACACCTAACCCTTTACACAAATGACCTGCTTTAGCTCGGCGACTACTTCGACGAGGTCGTGCTGGGCACGCATTACTTCCTCGATGTCTTTGTAGGCGCCGGGGATCTCGTCGACGACGCCTTTGTCCTTTCGGCACTCGACGCCCATCGTCTGCTTTTTCAGATCATCGATCGTGTACTTCGCCTTCGCTTTGGTACGCGACATTTTGCGTCCCGCACCGTGCGAGCAGGAGTTGAACGATTCCGGATTTCCGCGGCCCTTGATGATGAACGACTTCGCTCCCATCGAGCCGGGGATAATTCCGTAGCGGCCTTCTTCAGCGTTAATCGCACCTTTTCGGGTAACGTAAACCTTATCGCCAAAGTGCTCCTCGATCGCGACGTAGTTGTGGTGGCAATTGACCGTGATCTCAGGACGCCACGCCTTCTGGTCATTGAACATTCGGTTGAATGATTTCAGCAGGCGGTTAATCATGATCTCGCGATTCTTCATCGCGTACCGCTGGGCCCAGTCGAGGTCGTGCCAGTAGGCCTTGAACTCGTCCGTTCCCTGGATGAAGTAAGCCAGGTCAGGCGAGGGAAGTTCATTTAGCCGGCGCAGCGACTTCGCGGTCGCGATGTGTCGTTCGGCAAGTTCTTTACCGATGTTTCGCGAACCCGAATGCAGCATCAGCCAGACGTTGTCTTCCGTATCCAGACAGACCTCGATGAAGTGATTACCTCCGCCGAGCGTCCCGAGCTGGACCATCGCTTTACGCTTGCGGTCCTGAACGCCCTTGTGAAGATCGTCGAAAGTTTCGAAGCCTTCCCAACGCGAGGCCTCGTCGACCGACTCCTTGTAAGCGTTGAAACCAGTAGGGATAGCACGCTCGATCTCATGGCGGAACTCCGCCATTTTGCGATCGAGAATGCCGCTTTTGAACGGCGTTTTCACCGCCATCATCCCGCAGCCGATGTCCACGCCGACCGTCGCCGGGATCACCGCGTCCTTCGTCGCGATGACCGATCCGACCATCGAACCCTTGCCCAGATGGGCGTCCGGCATTAGCGCCACGTGCTTATAAAGGCACGGCAGACGCGAAACGTTGCGGAGCATGTTCTCCTCTTCGAACGTCATCCCATGGGTCACCCACGAAAGAACATCCGACTTCGCCCCGCTGATATTTAGTTTGTTATATGGCATGTTATTCCTCCTGTAGAGATGAAAAAAAGGGCGACAAAGTTCGGCATGACCGGATTTGTTTTCCAGACAATGTAGTCATACCGGCATTCGCCCTGAAGTTGGCGACAAGGTTCGGCGAGAGATCCGCCCCGCAGATATTTTGGAGCGGGCGAGGTTCGAACTCGCTATACCTTTTAAGGTAGTAACCATGTACTCCCACCAGCATTCGCCAAAAATGAAAATGTCTTGCCACCGAGAACACGGAGTTCATTGAGTGGAGTTAGTACTCATAGATCAGTTTCCGTGAGCTCTGTGCCCTCTGTGGCAAGTGCTTCAGATCTCAACCTTTTCGATCACACCGACCCAGTGGCCGTCGTTCATTCCGCCGTTGGCAAATTCCGAAACAAGCGTAAACACCTGATCCGAAAATCCACCGACGTTGAGAATGTCGCGACGTTCCTGTGCCTGAGTGTGAGCGTACGGCTGAATGTCGATGCAGACGAGTTTCGCATCACGGTTACGCGATTTGAACTCGTTCCACTGTTTCATCGTTTCAGTTGCGCTTCCGCCCCAGTGGCCGTAGTGCGGCGAGTCGATCCACGATTCGTTATCCGAAACGTAGATCAGCGCGTCGCCCTCGGCCTTTCGGCGGTTAAGCTCGCGGAGCGGTGCCGAGCAGTTCGTTCCGCCGCACGGCAAGCTCGCGAGCTTCTGCGCGTTGGTCATGATCGAATCACGGGGATTCAACTTGACCTTAACGATGTCGCTTTCGAAGGGGATCACTTCCGCGGTCGGATTCTTTCGCAAGATCGCCGCCGCGAAAAGAGCCGCGACATCGATGCAGCGAACCGCTGACGTAGAACCCTTTCGGTATCCTGTCGCGGGCGAGTGCATCGATCCCGAGATGTCCGGAAAGACGTATACCTTTCCGTCGATCTGCGGCACATTCTTAGTCGCGATCTCCATCGCATCCTGCAGAGCCTCGGTGATCTCACGCGGAACCCCGTTGTTCGCCTCTGCCGCCCTAAAGGCGGACATCAGCTGGAACGGGAATATGCGAGCACGTTTGACCGCTTCCCGATCTCGCAGACGGTCAGCGACGATCTTCACCATCGCTTCGTCGGCGAAAACGCCGTGACGCTGAAACGTGTTCAGGTTCATCCGAGTCATCTGCCACGGAGCGTTTCGTGCGATCTCTGCCCAGTCTTTCGTGCTGAGCGGCAATGCCGTCAGCATCTGGAACGGAACATTCGGCACCTCGGCCGAATCGCCCGCCTTGAATCGCTCGAAATGCCTCACGATCTCCGGCAGCTTATCGGCGTCGATATCTCGGCCGATAAAATAACCAAAGAGCGCTTCGCGTTCAGCGTCAGACGGCTTCGGGTGAACCATCTTCAGTATGTCAGCGATCGAAGGCGACTGCCCGACAGACTGTTTGAAGATCTGCTCCGTACCGCGTTTCTCGAACCACTCGCGGACCATTCGTTTTGGCAGCGAGCCGAGCGATTTTCGTCCGACCACTCCCGATCGCATTATCTGCACAAAGTTCCGAAGCATCTTCCCGTTGTCAGCGACACGCGGAAAAACGCGTTCGAAAAGAGCCTTATCGCGGGTAGAAAGAACCGCCAGCAGCAACGCCGGCATGTCTTTCATATGCCCTTTTTCGCGAGCAAATACTGCCGTCTTCGCAACAAACTCGGCATCGACCTCGTTTGCCAGGGCGAGAACCTTATCGAGCTGGTCGCCGGCATCAGCGTAAAAAGTGTTATTAAAGCAGCCGGTCGCAGCGTACTGGGCCAGCGCCTGTTTCGGCGAAAGCTTGTAAGCCACGCCGCCCGCCTCGTTTACGGTGTCGGCCTTTGGCGACAGCATTCCAACAATAGTTTTGAACAAGTTCTTGTTCGCCATAGTTACCTCCTAAATGTCAGAACCGCTCACATTAGCGGGCGGCCGAGTCAGAACCGCCTGCGTCAGCGGGCGGCTAAAAAAGAAAAAAAGTTCGAGTGACAAAAGTGAAAAGACATTGTGCGCGTGAACAGCTTAGGATCACCGGTGTTATCCGACACCGCGAGGCGCGATTGGATGTAGTCCTTTCGGCATTCACCCGAAGAAAATGAATTGCAGCAGCGACAAGGTGATGATGAAACGTTCGCTGCTCTACCATTGAGCTACGCGGTACCGAAGCACAGCGGCCGGATTCGAACCGGCAACACGCGGGTTATCAGCCATGTAGTTCCATCTGCATTCGCTGCGAAGAATGAAACGGCGACAAGGTTCGAAAAGACAGCGTGCTCTATCCATCTAAGCTACGCCCGGATCGCTCCGAACGGCCGGACTCGAACCGGCGACCTCGTCCGTTGAAGGGATGTAGTCCTTCCTGCATTCGCCGAAGATTGGCTGACAGGGCGGGACTCGAACCCGCGGCTTCCGATTTAACAGAACGGCACTCTGACCATCTGAGTTACCTGTCAACAAAAGTGGTTGCGGCGGAAGGATTCGAACCTTCGGCCACGGGATTATGAGCCCCGTGCTCTACCACTGAGCTACACCGCAAAAATGGTCCGCCGGGTGAGATTCGAACTCACGCTCCCTCGCTTAAAAGGCGAGTGCCTTGACCAGCTTGGCCACCGGCGGGCGACCGAAAAAAATTGGTAGGCAAACGCGGTGAGGAAGATGCATCAGCAGGCGGCCGACGAACAGGCCCATTGCGGGCCAAGGTAAGCAATTGCATTCGGCCGCCCTCGCATCGTCCATCGTTCCGCGTTTGTGGTGGTGAGACTTAATGGCGGAAAGTTCCGCCGAAAATCTTTTAATTCTCAGCCCGGCCGATTCCGAGGGTGAATCGGCCGGGGACGCCGCGGGAGAATTTAGTGGACAGCCGCTGCTGCCCGAGCGTGTCGGTGAACAGAGTCGCGAGCGTTGATGACCTCGATCTCTCGTTCGATCGCCGAACGAAATTCGTTGATCACTTCAGCCAGCGTTCTGACCTTGTGCAGGCTGTTCTGCCGGTCCTCAAAAGTCTCGAGGTCGAAGTAAAGCTCTATCTCTTGGCTGCAATCAGCAATTCGAAGAGCGATCTCGTTGTAATCATCGGAACCTTTGCAACAGACGTGCTTCTCGCGGGCGTCTTCGACGACCGCAATGATGTAAGCCCGCATGTCGGTTCTCAGGTTCAGAAACTCGCGTCGCTGAACGTGGTACTTCTTGTGCATTATCTTTTCCTCAAAATGTTCTGGTGCTGAAAAACGGGTGCTTCGGTGGCGACGCGAATTCAGCGAACTAGGAAAAGCTTCGCATTCACGTCGCCGGCGTAATTCGGCTGATAAGTGTAAACATAGGTCTTGTCTCCTTTTGGCTAATGAAATGGTGGACGCTCTTGGTATCGCGCCAAGCTCTTCGGCTCTTCAGGCCGACGCTGATCTGTCTCAGCTAAACGTCCTCGAAATTTTGGCGGGACCGAACGGACTCGAACCGTCATCGTCTTCCTCGACAGGGAAGTGCATACGCCTTTCTGCCACGATCCCTTTAACAGTTGTCAGGTGTCGGTTATCAGTTGTCAGTTCTTGAGGTGGGCCTTGGTCTGACCACTGAACACTGACCACCGATAACTGCATCTCGGGTGGATCGACAGGTATCGAACCTGCAACGGCTTCATTCACAGTGAAGTGCTCTGCCGGTTGAGCTACGATCCACAGATGCCATTTCGAGGGAGGACGCTCGATCAGCGTCCTCCCGTGCGGCGGGCGACAAATTGTTGAAGCGACGGTTTACTGAGCTACATCCGCTTTCGCGGCGGTTGGAATTGAACCAACGGCCTCCTGCCCGAGGGCAGGTGCTCTATCCATGTAGTCGCGTTCGGCATTCGCCCGGAATTTGACGGCGACAAGTATCGAAATGACTTTTCGGTTTACAGCCAAAGTAAATGTAGTCATTTCAGCATTCGCCATCTGAACTGAAATTGGAGCGGGCGATCGGATTTGAACCGATGATGAACGGATCTGCAGTCCGCCGCCTTTGGCCGCTTGGCTACACCCGCGAATGTTTCGGGGAGCCAATTGCATCCGGCTCCCCGTCCGGCGTATGAAGCGTGCAACGAGAGATGCCCGGAACCGGGATGGCCACGGACATGGTCCTTTGTTCGACATACGCGAGATAGAAATGGAAGGGACGACGGGACTCGAACCCGCTAGGAACAGCTTGAAGGGCTGCTTGCTCGGCGTTTTGCATTCGTCCCCTTAAAAAATGGTACACGCGGAAGGATTCGAACCTTCAATATCCGGTTTCTAAGACCGGCGCCTTTTCCGATTTGGCCACGCGTGCAGAAAAATTGGTCAGAGCGGCAGGATTTGAACCTGCGAACACTTGTTTCCAAAACAAGCCCGTATAGCCATCTGCGGAACGCTCTGTGAAATTGGTCGGTGGTCAGTGGTCAGTAGTCAGTGGCCGAATATGGTGTTCGTCTGACGACCGACGCCTGACCGCTAACAACTGCTTCTGGCTTCGGGGGAAGGATTCGAACCTCCATTTACTGGTTCAGAGCCAGCCGTCCTGCCAATTAGACGACCCCGAAAAAAGTTGATGGTGCACCGGGAAGGATTCGAACCTTCGCAGCTCGAATGAGCGACAGTTTTACAGACTGCCTGCCTTTGCCGATAGGCGGCCGATGCGTGAAGAATTGGAGGAAACGGTAGGATTTGAACCTACAACCTGCTGATTCGTATTCAGCTGCTCTAATTCCGTTGAGCTACGTCTCCTAAAAGCAGTGACGAGGGAAGAGTGATGAGTGACAAGCCTGCAAAACTCGTCACTCGCCACTCGTCCATTGTCACTGGTTAACGGCTATTCAGTTGTCAAACATCGAAAAGAAAAGGAGCGGCTTACTCCTGGGTCTCCGTGACCCGGGCGTAACCGCTCCTAAAAACTTCGCGACGAGAATTTCTCGTCAGCTTTTCGATGTTTCGGGAGCGGGAACGCCGCTCCCGCTGTGTCAATCTAGTTGTTCCGTGCGATCAAGATCGCGCCGTTTGGGTTGATAATTGCCTATTTCGAGGCTCGCACACGCGAACGTATTCCAACCCTTCCCGGGCAGCATCAAAATGGCCGCCGTGAGGGTCGGGAATGTTCTCGGTGTATGTAACGAACTTCGAGTCATATCGATTCTTCCAAAAAAACTTGCCGCGAACTTTCCGCGACAGGTGAAGAGTTTTAGCACGACAAAAAATCGCTTGTCAAGCATTTTTCGAAAAAAAGTTTCAGTCGGTGGATTCTTAGCGGAAATGTTGGAAGCCTTTTGGCTTCAATTCTGAAGCCAAGCCGCCGCGAATAAGTTCAATCTTTGCAATATTTGCAGTGATCTCTCCGATACAAGTTATATCCGCAATTTCGGGCGGCAAAGTTTTTTTCCTTTCAGCGGTGAAAAGTAGCTCAAAATCCTCGCCACCATCCAGAGCGAGATGCAGTTTCTCGTCGAGGGAACTGAAAATTGAATCAAGCCGGACGTCGATCGGTATCTGTTCGGCATAGAGCACGGCTCCGACGCCGCTGGCTTCGCAGATATGGCCAAGGTCCGACGAAAGACCATCGCTAAGATCGATCATTGCCGAGGCGGGGAACTGATCTGCCAGATCCAGACGCGGCATCGGCCGAAGCTGTCTTTCGATCAACTCCCGTGCCGATTGGCTCAAGTCCTGATCGTGCCTGGTTCCGGATTCTAGCAGCTTCAGGCCGCCCGCAGCTCCGCCGAGCGAGCCGGTGACGTAGATCTTGTCGCCGGGCTTGGCACCGGAACGCAGTATGGCTTTGCCTTTCGAAACCTCACCCAAAACGATCGAATCGATAACAAATTTCTCGGGTATACGCGAGACGTCGCCGCCAACCAGTTCGACGCCAAACTCCCTCGCAAGTCCGTGCCAACCTTCATAAAATCGCTCAAGAAAATCGCCGCTCCAGACGCTTTCTGGAACGCCAAACGAGAGCATCGCGAAGGTCGGCCTGCCGCCCATCGCGGCAATATCCGAAAGCGAAACGGCAAGAGCTTTGTGGCCAAGAAGCTCGGGCGATGTCCATTCGAGCCTAAAATCGACATCCTCCGCGAGCATGTCCGCGGTGATCAGAATGTCGGTCTCGGCGTCTTTCGGGAGTACGGCGCAATCATCACCGACGCGGCTGAGCCCGTACGATTTCTTAATGTGATGGATGAAGTCGAATTCTGACCGCATTTAAATAGATTGACACAAGTGCCGTAAATACATACAATAACGGCGGCTTATTTACTTCTGACTTTAACACAATTCGAGCTAAAAACATGGGGCAAGCAGCCGTGGCCATACCGGAAAAACTCTATTTTAAGATCGGCGAAGTCTGCGAGATCGTTGGCGTTCAGGCACACGTGCTGCGTTATTGGGAAACCGAGTTTACCCAACTCTCGCCGCAGAAGAACCGTTCGGGCCAACGTAGCTATCGGCGGCGTGATGTCGAAACGGCGTTGCGGATAAAAGATCTTCTTTACGAAGATCTTTACACCATCGCCGGTGCCCGAAAAAAGCTTCAGCTTGAATCGCGGGCCGAGGCCCCAAAGCTGAAGGTCATCCGTCCCGAACCGCCCGAAGACGCAGTCTCAGCGAAGGCGGACAACGCTCCGGGACTTTTCGATGAGCCGATGGACGATGCCGATGAGATAACTCTCGATGATCGCATCGAATCGGCGGTCGAGACTGTCCGTGCGGTCGAAAAAGACCTTGGCGAAGATCAGCGCGAGGCGCTGAAGAATCTTGCTCAGCATCTGCTCGAGCTCAGGACAATGCTAAAGAACGGTAGATAGTCTAGATCGGCCCATCCGGGCATCGGGTTTGACAATCCTTCGGGACGTAGCGCAGTCTGGTAGCGCGTTCGCTTGGGGTGCGAGAGGTCGTGAGTTCAAATCTCGCCGTCCCGACCAATAAACATGGGGCTTTCAGCGATTGCTGGAAGCCCTATTTTTTTGACTTGGTTGCAGGTTGGTTGCAGTATTCTTTTTGTCACCCTTTTTCCGCTCAATACTCGCAGAAATTATCACTCTTGATCAGGCTGGTTCATAAACATTCTAAGTGTGGTGCAAAACTGCGCCGAATGGCGCGTTTTCGCGACTTTTATGGCCGATGCTGTCTATTTTCATGGCTTTTTGGCGAGGCACATTTTTTGCCAACTGTTGTTCGGAGGTTCAGAAAATGGTTGAAATTATCACGATAGAAAAAGAAGAGCTGATTCGCTTGATCGACACCTCCGTCGCGGGGGCCATCGAAAAAGCTATACATTCTTCTCAGCCGCCGCAGATCATGACGAAGTCCGAAGTTGCGAAGTATTTGAAAAAATCGGGAGCAACGATCAATCGATGGATGAGGAAAAATGGCCTTCCATTTCACGGAGTGGGCCGGCCAACTTTCAACAGAACTGAAGTGGATGCCTGGTTAGCGAATTACTAAGCGTATGTCAGTTTTTAAGA
>LNDP01000018.1 GCA_001464665.1 Acidobacteria bacterium Ga0074141 | reverse complement strand
GTTTTCCGTCCATCGAACTCGAACTGGTTTGCCCTGCGTTCCACGGCAGGCCCGCTCATTCTGCAATTTGGAATCACTGGTGATAGGCCGGTGCCGAATGCGTTTGTGAGGTAGGGAGTAGAGAAGTCAGAAGTCAGAAGTCAGAAGTCAGAAGTAAAAAGCACACGGCCTCCGCGTTGAGAAAACTCATCGCGGAGGCTGCTTGCTTCGGCTCCCTGTTTAAAATGCAGTTGGATGAAACGCCCTTGCTTACGCGCGGGCTTCGGCATTGGAGCCCTTCCTAACGGTCGGGCCTCGGACACGGTGCGCGATTCCACTTCATCATTCCAAATTCGGGAGAGTACACCCTCCCTACAGGTCGGGTTTCCGCCTTGGAATTCCGCGTTCGGCTCGTTAGGGCTTGGCGTTGTAGAAGGCGATGAAGTCTTTTGTGATGTCGATCTTTTCGTCGGGGATGGCGACGATGAGGCCGCCGGTGTCGCGAGAGAGATCGAGAATTATCGCGTAGCCCTTTTGTTTTCCGTATTCGTTGAGCGCGGTGCCGATGGCCTGATTCAAAGGGGTCGTCACCTGGGTGAAGCGGCGGTTTATCTTGGTCTTGGCATCTTCTTCCTTAAAGCGGTAATCACGCAGTAGCCTTTCGTATTCATCGACCTTTCGCTGGGCGGCTTGTTGATCGACGCCCGAGGGATTATTGCGTGCGTCCTTTATTTCTTTTTCAAGGGTCTGGATGCGGGCAGCGATATTTTGGAGTTCTTGCTTGACCGGAGCGAACTCTATTTCGACCGTTTTGATTGCGTTGACATATTTTGTGATCCCGGTGCCGTCTTTTTCGAAAGCCTGTGTATCAATAACGGCGATGCGTCCGCCGGCCGGGCCTTGGGCCAATGCAGACGCGGCGAACGCGAATGCAAAAAAGATCGTGAGGGTTGTGAGGTTAAGTTTGTTCACTGGTTATTACTGTTGGATGAGGTCTAAATTTTGAGCAGCCGGAAACGAACTCCGGCGTTGATACGATTTGAGCGTAAATCCCACCGTCGGTCAAGGCGGTTAGCGTTTCATCTGACTTAGGACGATCGCATGTAGCGGCTGCAAAGGTGGTTGTGATATTTTGACCGGAATTCCGACGCGTTTTGATAACGGATATGGAAGTTACAAGGACAATTTCATTGATTCTTGCGTCGATGAGTTTTGTGATCGTCATCGGCGGGGCGACGTATGAACACTTGGCGGTCGTGCCGGTTTGGTCGTCGGCGGTGCCGGCTTCGCTGACTATGTTTCAGGGCGAATACACGCTCGCGGCGGCACGCTTTTGGATACCGATCCATCCGGTCACGCTGGTATTGCTAATCGCGGCGCTGATATTGAACTGGCGTGCCGAACGGCGGAAGTTCATTCTCGTAACGCTCGCAGGCTACGCGGCCGTGCTGGCGATCACCACAGTTTGGTTCGTCCCCGAACTGATGGCAATAACCCAGTCCGCCTACTCCCCAACCATCGACCCCAACCTAACCGAACGCGGCGCGACCTGGGAAACCTACAGCCTGATCAGATTGGCGTTCCTGATCATCCTGGCCATTAATCTGCTTTTCGGGTTGAGCAAGCCAGCGGAAATGTCGGCAAATTGATCTAGCCTTTTTTCCAGAAGCGTTTCCCGATCGGAACCGCCCGCCCCTGCTATTTCGGAGCTTTGATCGGCGCGAATTTGGCGTCTAATTTCCAGGTCTGCTTTCGGGTTAGCGTCACGACTCGCGGTTCGAGGGACCCTTCGGTCGTCACGATTTCGACATAGAAACCGTTTGAGTCAACGGTCGATAACGTCTCGACAAAACTCTTTCGGGGAAGCGGGCGAGTTACAGAATATTCGGAATAGTTTCGATAGACTTTAACATCAACTCCGTTCAGCTTCTTAGAAGTTACGGTATATTCAGTGCTGTCGGGCGTTCGAGGGCGAGTCAGAGTCCATACTTCGCCGGGCAATGAACATTCGATTTGCTGTGGACCTAGCCAGGTTGCACCGTCTCTACTACAATAGACTTCTCCGAACGTTATTTTCATCTGATGGATAATTTCAGTCTTCCCATCGATTTCCAACGATCGTTTTGTGCGTTCAATTCCCGGCCCATGGCGTTCGTGGGTTGAAACTTCCTTCCTCAGCAGTTTTCCCGACTGATACGTTTCAGTGGTCACGGTAAAGAGAAAAGGGAATTCCCGGTTTGTCGTTGTAACGGCTTTATTTGTAACGGTTCGGTATTCTTCGTTCGTGATTGTCTGCGACTGCGAAAACACGTCGCCTGCGAAAAAAATCAGAGAAAACAATAAACAAATTGCTCGCATTTTCATACTCCTTGTTTCGATCTAGTTGTGCGGTATTGGGATCATCACGTCGTTTCTCTTAGCAAAGTCAATTGCTTCTTCGTAGCCGGCGTCGGCGTGGCGAATGACGCCCATTCCGGGGTCTGTGGTCAGCACGCGTTCGATGCGGCGGGCGGCTTCGGGCGTGCCGTCGGCGACGATGACCTGGCCGGCGTGGAGCGAATAGCCGATGCCGACGCCTCCACCGTGATGGAGCGAGACCCAGGTCGCGCCGCCGGCGACGTTTATCATCGCGTTGAGATAGACCCAGTCCGCGATCGCGTCGCTGCCATCTTTCATCGCTTCGGTTTCGCGGTTGGGCGAGGCGACGCTGCCGCAATCGAGGTGGTCGCGGCCGATGACGATCGGGGCCTTTAGCTCGCCGCTGGCGACCATTTCGTTTAGCTTCAGCCCGGCCTTGGCACGAGCTCCGTAGCCAAGCCAGCAGATGCGTGCGGGCAGGCCCTGGAACTCGACCTGCTCTTGTGCCATCGTCAGCCATCGGGCGAGATGATCGTCCTCGGGGAAGAGGTTCATGATCGCTTCGTCGGTGCGGTAGATGTCTTCTTTTTCGCCCGAAAGAGCGACCCAGCGGAACGGCCCTTTGCCCTCGCAAAAGAGTGGGCGGATGTAGGCAGGTACGAAGCCGGGATAGTCGAAGGCGTTCGCGACGCCGTTGTCTTTTGCACGCTGTCGGAGGTTATTGCCGTAGTCGAAAACGATGCTGCCGCGACGTTGGAATTCGAGCATTGCCTCGACATGGCGAGCCATCGAGTCCATCGCGGCCTGTTCGTACGCCTTCTGATCCTTCTTTCGGAACTCCGCCGCTTCTTCAACCGTGTATCCGACGGGAATGTATCCATAGAGCACATCGTGGGCCGAGGTTTGATCGGTTACGACGTCGGGCACGATTCCGATTTCGAGCAACTCCCAAAGCACCTCGGCTGCGTTGCCAAGCAGGGCGATCGACTTCGCTTCTTTTGATGCCATGACCTCGTTTGCAATCGCGATCGCGTTGTCAAGGTCTTTCGCCGCGACATCGACCTGCTTGAGTTGCAGGCGTCGTTCAATGCGCCACGGATCGACCTCAACAAGAAGCCCGACGCCGCCGTTGAATGTGATCGCCTGAGCTTGTGCGCCGCCCATTTCGCCGAGCCCGGCGGTCAGCACGAGCTTGCCCGCGAGCGTGCCCCAGCCGTGCTGACGGGCGAGCGAGCCGAAGGTTTCGTATGTGCCTTGGAGGATGCCCTGCGTGCCGATGTAGATCCACGAACCGGCGGTCATCTGGCCGTACATCATCAGGCCGTCGCGTTCGTATTGGTCAAATTGCTCCTGCGTCGCCCAATGCGGAACGATGTTCGAATTGGCGATAAGTACACGCGGCGCGTCAGTGTGGCTGCGGAAAACGCCGACGGGTTTGCCGGATTGGACGAGCAGCGTTTCGTCTTCGTTCAGGTTGCGGAGGCTCTCCAAAATGGCGTCGTAGCTCTCCCAGTTCCGCGCCGCCTTGCCGCGGCCGCCGTAGACGATCAGGTTCTGCGGGTCGAAAGCGACCTCGGCGTCCAGATTGTTCTGGATCATCCGATAAGCCGCCTCGATCAGCCAGTTCTTGCAGGTAAGCTCGGTCCCGGTCGGGGCATGAATGTTTCGGGTCATATCGTCGAGAAAAATTAATACTGTGAATTTGCTGATTACCTAAGCTACAATCACCTTGTTCAATTGGCAAATTCCCGGATGTGCCCGAACCGCGGGCGATTGATCGAACCCACGGAATGAACGAGACCGAAAGTAAAATTGCCCAGCTAGAGGCTCGGATCGATAACCTCGTCCGAACACAGGTCGACTTTCAGAAAGAGATCGTCGCGATAAGGCGTGTCCTATCCGAACTGCGCATAGAAGCCGGTAGCCGCGACGATCGCCGAACCGAACATCGGCAGCAGCCCGAACCGAGGGCGACGATGCACGAACCGCCGACGCTTGGACCAAAGCCCGATCAACGGCCCTCGATGCAGGGATCAGTTGCCTCCGAGGCCCGAATACCGGACTTTGGTTACCGTTATGCGGCCGCCGGCAGCGAGCCTGCGAAAGAGAGTGGATTTCAAAAGCGAATCTCCGAGCACACGGAGAGTGCCAGGGTGGATTTTGAGCGGTTCATCGGCGAGAACCTGATCAGTAAGATCGGCATTGTCGTGCTGATCATCGGGGTTGGGATCGGTGTCAAATATTCAATTGACAACAACTTGATCAGCCCGCTGACGCGGATCATTCTGGGCTACGCTATCGGATTCGGCATTGCCGGGCTCGCGATCAGGCTAAAGGCCAAATATCACAACTTTAGTGCGGCCCTGCTAAGCGGCGGGTTCGCGATAATGTACTTCGTCACTTTCTTCGGCTATTCCGCCTATGGGCTGATATCGCAGCCGGCGGCATTTGGCCTGATGGCAATGTTCACGGCGCTGACCGTAACTGCCGCATTGGTTTATAACCGGCAGGTCATCGCTCATATCGGGTTGGTCGGTGCCTATGCGGTGCCATTTCTCCTCAGCAACGACACGGGAAATTACCTTTTCCTTTTCGCCTATATGGCGGTGACCAATTCGGGCATCCTTGCGGTCTCGATCAAGCGTTATTGGACGCCGATCTTCTATACTGCGTCTGCTTTTACATGGCTGATCTTCTTTGGATGGTTCACTTCTAAATACACGGCCGAATCGCATTTTGCGTTGGCCCTTGCTTTCGCGGGCATTTTTGGCACGATCTTTTATGCGACAAAGGTTATTCACACAGTCGTTTATCCCGAACACAATGAACTCGTAAACAAGATCTTTGCAGCCGCGACGGCGGTGATACTTTTCGCGTTCGCCGGAGCGATCAGCCTGACCGCAGAGGAGGTCGGGCAATATTGGATGATGTTCGGCTTTCTCGCAGTTTTCGGTGCGGCGGCGGCCGCGACCTCGTTTCGGTATTTCGGACGTAGCATTGCTTACATTGCATTCTTCTTTTGTTGGTTCTCGTACGCAGCATGGTTTGGCAATGCATTCACCGCCAACGAACATACCTCGATCGCGACCGTTTTCGCCGTATTGTTTTTCGCTGTTTTCTACGTTGCGACAATCGCTTACCGGACGATCACGCCCGGAATGTCGGCCTACGAAAGTGCCGGACTGCTTTTAACCAACTCGTTCATCTTTTATGGATTCGGATACGCGATCATGGACAGTTATGCGACGCTTAGCTCCTTGCTTGGGCTGTTCACCGTCGCCCATGGAGCGTTCCATTTTGGAGTCGCAGCCGTTGTTGGACGCTGGCGGGAAGACTCCGACGACTTGGTCCTTGTCCTGACGGTGCTGACGCTGACCTTCGCGGCGATCGCCGTTCCGGTTCAATTCGACGGAAATCTTGTCACAATGGTCTGGGCCGCCGAGGCAGCATTCCTTTTCTTCCTTGGCCGGATACGAAGGGTTCCGGTACTAGAGTACTTCTCGTTTCCGGTGATGCTTCTTGCGACCGGGAGCATGATCGTCGATTGGGGACGTGTGATAGAGGACCGGACGCTTGAGGTCAGTGAGCTGAACCGTCAGCCCTTGGCGAACGGTGATTTCGTGACCGCGTTGGTTTTTGCCGCTGCATTCGGGTTCATCTTTTGGATCGACAGGAGCCGTCGAGACGATTCGCCATTTGCAAAGGACATCGCTGCAATCATTGGCGGAACGACTTTTTCAATAGCGTTGTTCGCTCTTTACAACGCATTCCGGCTAGAGATCGAAAACTATTTCCACCTTCGCGCTGTCTCAGCGGGTTCGGCTACTTCGGCAATAAAGAGCTTGAATGTCATTTGGCAGCTAAACTATACGATCGCGTTTTTAACAGCGGTAGCAGCGGTGAACCTGACGAAAGTTGGATCACGCATCCTTGCGGCCGCGAATACGGTGCTTGGTATTTTTGCCCTTTTTGGCCTAGCGACGCTTGGTTCGATCCTTTTCATTGAGCTGCGGCAGATGTATATCGGGGCGAATGACGCCGCGGCGAGCTACACCTCGCACATCGCGGTCCGTTATGTTTCATATACGCTGGCCGGGCTCTTGATCTATGGGCTCTACCGATATGTTCGAAGCGGGCTGCTTGAAAAGTACGTTCCCGAGGAAGTGCTTCGACTCGGCTTTGAGGGGGCTCTCGTGATGTTCGTGTTGGTAATCGCGAGCGGCGATCTCTTGAATCTGATGGCCCAGTTCGAGATTCCGGATGGCTCGAAACTTGGGCTAAGCATACTATGGGTCGTCTTTGCATTGGTGCTCATCGCGTACGGCATTGCGCGATCAAAGAAACATTTGCGGGTCGGTGCGATCGGGCTTATTACCGTAACGCTTGTAAAGCTGTTCTTCTATGACGCGGCCGATCTTCCGACCATCCCGAAAACGATCCTGTTCGTTACGATCGGGATAACGCTCCTTGCAGCATCTTTCTTGTACAACAAGTATCGGGCAGTGCTGGCGCGGGACGACACGTCAGCAGAGATCGGGAGCGATGTCTAGCAATTGTCGGGTGGCTCGCGTTTCCGAGTTCGGGGTTGCGGACGATCTTTTCAGCACGGTAAAATTCGCCGAGTCCAACTTTTTTCACGACTATGCGAACTGTCATTCTGTTTATTGCATTTCTTCTCGGGGGGCTGTCCGCGTTCGGACAGCAGCGAATGGCGATTACGGGCGATGGGGTTGTCGGGAACGTTACGCGGTATGCGGCGTTTCCGTCAAAGCACGTTGCGGCGCGGAATGTTGACGTTTGGGTCCCGGCCGATTATTCGCGGTCAAAGCGGTATCGCGTCATTTACATGCATGACGGGCAGAACCTCTTTAACCCGAAAGAGGGCTACGGCGGGATGGAATGGGGAATTGATGAGACGATGACCCGCCTCCATGCTGAGGGCGCTATCCGCGACACGATCGTCGTCGGTATCTGGAACTCACCAAAACGGTTTCAGGAATATATGCCGCAGGATGCGATGAAGCTGCTCCCGGCGGAGCGTGCCAAGGCGATGAACGCCGGCGAGGTCATCTCGGACAGCTATTTGCGGTTCATTGTGGAAGAGCTTAAGCCCTTCATCGACCGGCAGTATCGGACGGCCGCGGGCCGTAACGGAACCTATATAATGGGATCGAGCATGGGCGGGTTGATCTCGCTTTACGCTTACATAAAGTATCCTGCAGTCTTCGGTGGGGCCGCGTGCGTCTCGACCCATTTTCCGGCGGCGGACGGCATCGTGGTGGACTACATCAGGCAGGCAATGCCGCGGCCTGATGGCCGTAGGATATACTTTGACTACGGAACCGAGACGCTCGATTCGACCTATGAGCCGTTTCAGCTAAAGGCGGACGCGGTGATGCGCGAAAAGGGTTACGTCCCGAAGAACTGGGTAACGCGAAAGTTCGAGGGCGAGGAGCATTCGGAGCGATCGTGGCGAAAAAGAGCCGACGTACCGATCAAGTTCCTCGTCGGTAAATAATAATAAGAAGAAGAGGTAGATCATGAGCAGAAGTTTACTCACGCTTGCAATGTTCGCTATTTGCTCCGTAGCCGCATTCGGCCAGACACCGGAGGCCAAGCCGACGCCGGCGGGTACGAAATACGACGCGGAGCTGGCGAAGAAGCTTGGGGCAGATGAACGCGGGATGCGGCCGTACGTTCTTGTCATCCTAAAGACCGGGCCGAAGAAGATGCCAGAGGGCGAGGAACGCAAAGCTATGTTCGCCGGCCATTTTGCGAATATGACGCGATTGGCGACGGAGGGTAAGCTCGCACTCGCAGGGCCGCTCGACGGGGTTGACGGTTGGCGTGGGCTGTTCATTTTTGCCGTCGATTCGATCGAGGAAGCAAAGAAGCTGACCGAGACCGATCCGGTCATTATCAATGGCGAAATGATCGCTGAATATCATAAATACTATGGTTCGGCCGCTTTGATGATGATCAATGAGATCAACGCAAAGATCGCAAAACAGAATCCCTGATATCTTTCCAATGAACCTGCAACTTATCAACGTATGCCGCGCGGCGGCATTGATGTTGTTCCTGTGCCTCGCTGCGACCGCTCAGCAGCCGACGGGGTCGCTCTCGGGCGTCGTGACGGATCAGTCAGGAGCGGTAATTCCAGGGGCGATCGTCACGATTAAGCTGCTATCAACCGGGCAGTCGCGATCTGTAGTTACGGACGCTTCCGGAAGTTACCGGTACGCGGCCGTCGCTCCTGGTCAATATGAGGTTCGAATCGAGAGGACAGGTTTTAAGACCAAAGTTACGTCTGAACCTCTGACGATCAATGTTGGACAGAATGCAACACTTAACGGCCAGCTGGAAGTTGGCGGAGTTGTCGTTGTCCTAAATTTGATCGCGTACGAGCCAAAAATTCAACTGAATGATTCAAATGTGGACAGGGTCATTGAATCACGCGAGATCGAGAATTTGCCGCTGAATGGCCGGAATTTTCTAGAGCTTGCTTTGCTGACGCCGGGGAATACGATCGCTCCGAATTTTGACCCGACGAAGACGAACACGGTTGTCATTTCGTCAGCGGGGCAGGTTGGCCGCGGCGGGAGCGTGACGGTTGATGGGGCGGATAATAACGATGACGTTGTCGGCGGCTCGCTGATAAATATTCCGCAGGATGCGGTGCAGGAATTTCAGGTCGCGACGAACCGGTTTTCGGCTCAGTATGGCCGGACGGGTTCGGGGCTAATAAACGTTGTGACCAAGGGCGGGTCAAACCTCCTTCGCGGTTCGGCTTCATTTTTTGCCCGCGACAAGGTGCTGCAGGGCCTGCCGGCAACCTTCGACCGCTCGCTTGAGGCTCCGCCATTTGACCGCCAGCAATATTCCTTTACGCTCGGCGGGCCTTTCATTAAAGACAAGTTCTTCGGCTTTGGAGCGATCGAATATCGCGATCAGGATGGAGCGACGCTGGTCGGCGTCCGCGATGTCCCGAACCGCGTTATCCGCCGCGGATTTGCAGAGTCACCGTTGAAGGACCTTCTGCTGACGACGCGGTTCGATATCTACGCCACTGAAAAAGACAAGTTCGGCTTCAATTACTCATTTCAGGACGCCGATGCCCGCGGTGCGAGCAAGCTCGACCGGGCTATCGGGTCTGCCTCGTATTTGCAGGAGCTAAGTAACCGTTTCCATTCCGCGATCGGAAGCTGGAGCCGGGTCTTTTCGCCGAACGTCGTTGCGGACGTCAGCCTCAGCTTTAATAACTTCGCGAACACGACCGATCCGATCGAAGCGGGCCGGCAGTTGACGTTTCCGAGCATTCTGGACGGCACCAGCTTCCGGGTTCCGCAGGCGACCGACCAGAATCGCGCACAGCTTGCCGGGAAGGTCACCGCGATCAGCGGCAACCATGCCGTCACCTTTGGCGGGGAAGTGCAGCGAGTGAACTCGAGCATCGACCTCGGTGTTTTTCGTGACGGGCGGATCGAATTTGTGCAGGATTTTGCCAACTTTGACCGCAACAGCGACGGCGTAATTGATGATAACGACCTGCTTTTTGCCGTTACACTTCGGAGCCAATTTCCCGAGCGTCCGCTTTCGTTGGACAACGTCGATAACACCCATTTTGCGTTCTTTATTCAGGACGATTGGCGGGTGCGGCGAAACCTGACAATCAACGCCGGGCTGAGATATGAGGCCGACACGAACGTTAAGAATGTCTCCGGCTACAGCTCGACGAATCCGCTAGTTGCCTCGTTCTACACCGGCGACCGGAAGGCGGACTACAACAATTTCGGGCCGCGTGTCGGCTTTGCATGGTCGGGTTTTCAGGATCGGTTCGTCGTCCGTGGCGGCTACGGTATCTATTACGACCGCGTAGTTCTGCAGCTCATTACGCTTGAACGCGGACTCGATGGCCGTGCACTTCCGGTCGTGGTGCGGGCTGGTAACGCTCTCACAGACCCGAACGGCGTCCCCATCTTTTTGAATCAAGACGGCCGGTTTCTTCCGTTTGCTCCAAGGTTCAATGATCCGTTCACCGGCTTTATTTTGCCCGGTGCCGGAGCTTCGGGGATAAACATCATCGACAATTCGTTGCAAAATCCGATGGTCCAGCAATCGACGATCGGGTTTCAATGGGAGTTCGCACGCGACCTGGTGCTGAAGGTCGATTATCTTCATAACTTCGGTACGCATTTCATCATCGGACGTGACATCGGCGTGGTCGACAATCCGGTGATCGGCGGGCCGGAGCGTGTGGTTAACCTCGAATCGAGCGTAAAAACGAAATACGACGGGCTGCTGATGAGCGTTGAGCGGCGGTTCGCCGACCGCTTCGGTTTTCGTGCGTCCTACACGCTTTCGAAGGCGTTCAACTACGCAAACGACGACCAGGTGCCTTTTTCGAATGGCCCGGTCAACCCAAACAACCTCGAAGCCGAATACGGCCCGGCACCGAACGACCAACGACATCGGTTCTCGTTCGCCGGAACGCTCGACCTGCCCTATGGCTTTAAGCTTTCGCCGATCCTGACACTGGCTTCGGGCGTTCCGATGGACATCTTGCTGCCAGGCGGGCAGACGCGAATCCCCGAACTGCAGCGAAATGCGGGCGGCCGACTTTTCCGGAATGCGGGCGAGCTTAACAGCTTCATCACGGCACGAAACGCGGCCCGCGGCCCCAGCGACCAGCTTCCGCTTGCACCGGCGGACGCCCGGTTCAATGATACGTTTAGTTCGCTTGACCTACGCCTTTCGAAGACGTTCAAGTTCACAGAAAGGGTGAGGCTTGAGCCGATAATGGAGGTGTTCAATCTCTTCAACACAACGAACATTCTCGGCACATCGAACACGAACTTTTCGGGCTTTGGAAATGTGCTCGGAACTCCAAGCTTTGGCCGAGCGGTGACGACGGCCGGCGGGGTGTTCGGCTCCGGCGGCCCGCGTGCATTCCAATTTGGAGGACGGCTGGTCTTTTAGCCATCAGCTTGAGCAACGATCTAAAACGACAATTTGGGGTGTGGACGGCGGTTGCGGTGATCATCGGGCAGGTGATCGGCGTCGGCATTTTTCTTGTGCCGGCGGGTATGGCGAAGTCGGTGGGGTCGCCGGCGTGGCTTTTCGGCATCTGGGCATTGGTCGGGCTGATGACGCTCTGCGGTGCGCTTTGCTATGCCGAGCTTGCCTCGCGGTTTCCGGAAGCAGGCGGGAGCTATGTTTATCTCCGCGAAGCTTACGGCAAGGGGGCGGCGTTCGTTTACGGCTGGATGGTTTTGCTCGTGCTTGACCCGGGGCTGACGGCGATCTTCGGCGTCGGATTTGCTTCATACGCGAGCTTCATCTTTGAGCTTTCGCCGACGGAGCAAACCATTGTTGCGATCACTACGGTCCTTTCGATCGGGCTGATAACGATCATTGGCACCAGCGTCGGGGCGGGGTTTCTCAAGGCCCTTACGTTCATCAAGGTCGGCACTTTGCTCTTCATCGTTCTTTTCGGTTTCGGCAGCGGCCGCGGTGATTGGGCAAATCTCACGCCGTTCTTTTCCACTCCACCGGATGTTTTCGGCGCATTGGCCGGCGGGTTTGTCGGGGCGTTTTTTGCTTTCGCCGGTTGGTGGGAAGTCACCCGAATTTCGGGCGAGATCAAAGACCCGCAGCGAAACGTGCCGCGAACGTTGATCCTCGGCATCCTTGGCCTTTCGATCATTTACATCTCAACAAGCGCCGTCTTCGCTTACCTCGTACCGACGGCCAGCGTCGCGAACGACGAGGCCTTTGCCGCCTTGGCCGGACAGGCACTCTTCGGCGAGGTCGGCGGGCTTGTGTTTGCCGCAGTTGTCTGCGTTTCCGTCGTCGGCACGCTGTTCGGTTATCTGCTGGTTTCGCCCCGCGTTTACTATGCGATGGCGAATGACGGACTGTTCTTTCGCCGCGTCGGCGAGTTGCATCCGCGTTTTGGGACGCCTTACCTGGCGATACTGATCCAGATGGCTCTCGCTTCCATTTTGATCGTCTCGGGCGGTTTTAATGAGATCCTCGGTTACTTCTTTTTCGTTGTGATTTTGGCGATCGGTTTCGTGGTCGCCGGTTTGTTTCGCGTCCATCGCCTACCGACCGAAGGCTACCGCACGCCGCTCTTCCCGCTTCCGCTGATCGCGTATCTTGCCCTGACCGCCGTGGTCCTGCTTTTTGTCGGAATGCGTAATCCGCTGCAGACTGCCATCGGGCTCGTTGTTGTCTCGCTCGGCATTCCCGTTTATCATTTCATTTTCAAGGGAAAACATGGCCTGGATAAAAACGATAAAATTTGAGGACGCCGACCCGAAGCTTCAAGAGATCCTGTTGAAGACGCGGATGTCGTATCCGCAGGAATACGCGACGCCCGCACCGACGGCGAGCTCGATCAACGAATCGATCGTTGATTCGCACACGCTTATTCCCGATGCGCTGTTCCATTCGTTCTCGGCGTTTGCGGCGATGATGTCGCCGGAGCTTCCGCTCGAAAGGCGGCAGCACGAGATGATCGCGACGATGGTCTCGCACACGAACGACTGCTTTTACTGAGTGGAGTCTCACGCAGAGTTTCTGCGTCGCGTCACTTTAGAAGAGGGGTTGATCGAGGCACTTCGCGAGGACTACACGACCGCGCCGATCACCGAGGCCGAGCGCGTAATGCTCGACTACGTCGTTCAACTCACGAAAGATGCTGTCAAAATCACGCCCGAATATCACGAAAGGCTGCGGGCGGCCGGCTTTGACGACACGGCGATCTTGCAGATAACGCTGATCGCTTCGTGGTTCAACTACATAAATCGCGTTGCCGATGCGCTCGGCATCGGCCGCGAAACGCTTTAATGGTCAACGACCTCATAATCCACAACGCCGGTCAGCTTGTCACTTGTGCCTCGCCGGGCGGGCCGAGACGCGGGGCCGCGATGCAGGACGTCGGCATAATTGCCGATGGTGCCGTTGCGATCAAAAACGGCGTTTTTACTGCCGTCGGAACATCGGCTGAGATCCTTGGAAAATACAAGGCCGCTGAATTGATCGACGCCGAAGGCCGGGCGGTAGTTCCGGGATTTGTCGATCCGCACACGCATATCGTCTATGCCGGTGACCGGCTGAATGAATTTGAACTGAAGATCAAAGGGGCGGAATATCTCGATATCCTTGCCGCGGGCGGCGGGATAATCTCGACCGTCCGGAATACGCGGGCTGCTTCGGAAGAGGAGTTGATAGCCGCGGCACTCGGCCGGCTCGATAAAATGCTCGCATGCGGCACGACCGTCTGCGAGATAAAGACCGGTTACGGGCTCGACACCGAGACGGAGCTGAAGATGCTGCGGGTGATCGAAGCATTGGACAAGCGTCATTCGATCAAAATTGTGCCGACCTTTCTTGCGGCACATGCGGTTCCGCCGGAGTTCAAAGACGACCCGGACGGCTATGTCGAGCTGATCTGCGGCGAGATGCTGCCGCGGGCTTGGGAATGGTATTCGGGCTCGCACTTTGCCACAGAAGGCACGCCGTTCTTTGCTGATATCTTTTGCGAGCGGAATGCATTTGATATTGGCCATGCGGTGCGGATGTTTGATGCGGCCGCGAGTCTCGGCTTTCGGCTCAAGGCACACGTTGATCAGTTCACAAACCTCGGCGGTTCGCGGCTCGGGGTCGAAAGTAATGCGATTTCGATAGATCACCTCGACGCCATTTCTGACGAAGAGATCGCCTTGCTTGCGGCAAGCGGAACGGTCGGAGTTGTCATCCCAACGGAGAATTTCAACGGCGGCAAAACGCAATTTGCACCGGCGAGGAAGATGATCGACGCGGGCTGTGCCGTGGCCCTGACGACCGACTACAACCCCGGCTCGGCACCGTGCCCATCGCAGCCAATGGCGATGGCAATTGCCTGCCGCTACCAAAAACTTTTGCCCGCCGAAGCTCTGAACGCGGCAACCATAAACGCCGCCCACGCCATCGGACTCGGTGAAAAGCATGGGTCGATCATGGCGGGCAAACGAGCCGATCTGAACATTCTTGATTCACACGATTGGCGAATGCTCATGTATGAATTTGGGGGAAAACTGATTGCTGAAACGCTTGCCGAAGGGCGGCCGGCGAAACGGAATAAGGGATAAGTTTTAGGTGATAAGTGAGATCGCAATAAATGGCGAAAGCCTGACGTTCGAACAGGTGCTGGCGGTTGCCTATGGGCGGCCGGGCGAGCCGCGTGTTGAGCTTGATGAGCGGGCGAAGGCGAATGTCAATCGGGCGGCGGCGGCGGTCGATGAATTGCTCGAACGCGGCGAGGTGGCCTACGGTATCACCACCGGCTTTGGAGCATTTAAGGACAAGATCATCGGCCGCGAGCAGGTCGAAGAACTGCAGCGAAATATTGTTTTAAGTCACGCGGTCGGCGTCGGCGATGCGTTTGACGTGCCGACGGTCCGGGCGATAATGCTGATCCGGGCGAACACGCTTGCCCGCGGTTTTTCGGGCATTCGGCTTGAGACGCTCGAGCTTATTCTTGAGTGCCTCAACCGCGGCGTGCATCCGGTGATCCCGGAAAAGGGAAGCTTGGGCGCAAGCGGCGACCTCGCGCCGCTTGCGCATTTCGCGTGCGTATTGATCGGCGAGGGCCGTGCGGAATTTCGCGGCGAGGTGATGTCCGCTGCCGAGGCTTTGAACCAAGCCGGGCTTTCCCCGGTCTCGCTCAAAGCAAAAGAGGGGCTTGCCCTGACCAACGGCACGACCGTGATGACCGCTGTCGGCGTGCTCGAGACCGCAAAGGCGATCCGCCTCGCGGACCTCGCCGACGTCGCGGGCTGTCTGAGCCTTGAGGCCTTGCATGGAACTGTCTCGGCCTTTGATGAACGGATCCACGCTCTTCGCCCGCATCCGCGGCAGATAGATACGGCCCGCAGCCTCCGCAAGCATCTGGAGGGAAGCGAGTTTGTCCGCGGGTTTGACCCGGCAAATGTGCAGGACGCCTACACGCTCCGCTGCATCCCGCAGGTCCACGGTGCGTGCCGCGACGCGGTCGCTTATGCCGAATGGCTGCTCAAGATCGAGCTGAATTCGGTGACAGATAATCCGCTGATATTTGTGTCGGAGCCGCCTGAAGGCGGTACTCAAAACATCGAAGTGATCTCAGGCGGGAACTTCCACGGCGAGCCGCTGGCTTTGGCGTTCGATTACCTGACGATCGCGCTTGCGGAACTAGGAAATATCTCAGAGCGGCGGGTGATGCGGCTGACGGATGAATCTTCGAATGCTCATGTCCTGCCGGCATTTTTGACGGAGAACGGCGGTTTGAACTCGGGCTTTATGATCGTCCAATACACGGCCGCCGCTCTCTGCACGGAGAACAAGGTGCTGGCGCATCCGGCGAGTGTCGATACGATACCGAGCTCGGCAAACGTCGAGGACCACGTCTCGATGGGTGCGACGGCCGCTTTGAAAATGCGGCAGGTTGCCGAGAACCTGGCAAATATTCTCTCGATCGAGCTTTTCTGCGCGGCACAGGGTGTCGATCTCCGAAAGGTGCAGATCGGCGAAGAAAAGCGGCTCGGCGACGGCACGCAGGAGATCTATGAAGGCATCCGGCGGCGAGTGCCTTTCATCCGAAAGGACGAGTATATGAAGGGCCATATGGACGAGGTCTTATCGGTCGTCCGCGAATTTGTTTCCCGTAGAAACGATTGATCTGAAATGAAAATTACGAAAACCTCACTTGTCGCATTATTCGCTCTTTCGCTGTTCGCGGGCTCTGCATTTGCCCAGAAGAACGGGCCGATCGATTTTCGGCCGGTGGTCGAGAAGCGGCTCGGTGCAAAGAAGCTGAAGCTCGAGGATATTTGTGCAATAGATACGAACGTCGTCGCCCGGCGTGTCTTTAAGGACTACGGTGCGATGTTCATCGCGGCGTCGGAGGTGCGGTTTCCGACCAATTGTGTCTTTGCTAATGAGGAAGAAGTTTCGGCGTTTCAGGGTACGGTCAAATCGCGGACAGCGACCATCGGCGGCCGGACGATCGAACTACAGTCTGCCGCGATGGATGCACTCGACAAAGCCCGGGCCGCGGCGGCGAAACGCAAGCTTACGATAACTCCCCGCGGTGCCTCTGCAGCCAAGCGGAGCTATGCGGACACGTTCCGAATTTGGAAGTCGCGTTTCGACCCGGCACTTAGGCACTGGACAGCCCGCGGCAAGATCAAGCCTGAGGATGCCGAGCTCGCCGCGAAGATGGAAACGACCGATCAGGTCGCCCAGGTGATCGAATGGGAGAAAGATTCGATCTGGTTTTCGACCGGGTTCAACCGTTCGATATTCTCATCGGTCGCGGCTCCGGGCACTTCGCAGCATCTTTCAATGCTGGCACTCGACGTCGCCGAATTTGCAAACAAGGACGTCCGGGCGATACTCAACCAACACGGCTGGTTCCAGACCATCATTGACGACACGCCGCATTTCACATATCTTGGGCTCGATGAGGACGAGCTTCCGAAGCGCGGGCTGATCGCCGCTGAGAAAGAAGGCTTCAAGTTCTGGATCCCGAATTTTGAGAGATGATGGCAATGCACTATTTGCGTTTGAGTATCGTCGCGGTGGCCGCGGCGGCGGCTGGTTGCTGGACAAGCCCGACGGCGCGAAGCCCCGAAGGCCCGATCAACCGCGACAACCGGCCGATAAATTTCTCAAATACGAACGGGACGAACGCGGTTAGCACGAACCGCACGTCATCGGCGAACAGCAACACGGAAATGCTTGAGAAAAAGGGATTTACGGCGAACCTGCCCGCGGATTTTGAACAGCCGACGGATGACGTAGGGCGCAAGCTGCTTCGGGAGTACGGCTCGGTCTTCGTTGCCCGCGGCGGGGCCGCCGTGCCGCTCAAGGTCGTCTTCCGCGATGAACCGGAGGTCGCGGCATTTCAGGGAACAATGCGGACCTCGACCGCCTCAATAGGCGGTTTTCAGCTTACACTCCAGGCCGCGGCGATGGACGCGCTCCGCTCCGCCATCGAGCAGGCAAAGGCTAAGGGGCTGACGATCAGCCCGCGAGGAGCAGACTCGGCAAAGCGGACCTATAACGAAACGGTCGGGCTCTGGAAGAGCCGCGTCGATCCCGCACTTGTTCATTGGGTCGGGAAAGGCCGAATGACAAAGGTGGACGCCGATCGGCTCAAAGGACTTTCAACATTTGAACAGGTCAAGGAAGTGCTCCGCCTCGAAGAGCAGGGCATCTATTTCGCCAAGGACCTTTCGAAATCGATCATCTACTCGGTGGCCCCGCCCGGAACCTCGCAGCACCTTTCGCTGCTGGCCTTTGACGTAAAAGAATTTGACAACCCGCAAGTCCGCAGCATCCTAAACGAAAACGGCTGGTTCCAAACCGTCGCCTCCGACCTGCCGCACTTCACGTACCTCGGCGTAAAAGAAGCCGAACTCCCGGCCCTCGGGCTGAAAAAGATCACCGATTCGGGACGGACCTTTTGGGTTCCGGATGTTTGAGGAGAGAAGTCAGAATTTAGAAGTCAGAAGTCAGAAGTCAGAAGCCAGAAGTCAGAAGCCAGAAGCCAGAAGTCGGTGGTTGCGTACGATCAAAGCCCAAAAACCAAAGACCGAAATCCCAAGACCAAACACAGAATTGAAATGGTACACCCGGCAAGATTCGAACTTGCGACCCTCTGATTCGAAGTCAGATACTCTATCCAGCTGAGCTACGGGTGCACGCAGGGAGAAGTTTAAACTCTGGCCGCTGGGTTTGCAAATATCTCGGACAAGGGCCAATAGAATATCTCCAAAACCCGGTCAGGTTTGGTTGGAGTATTTTTCGGTGATCTGGCGGAAGTGGTAGCCCATTGCGGCGAGGGTCAGGCCGTGGGCGATGTTTGACCGGTGGTGGAGGAAGAGCTTGAGGAAGTAGTCCCAGAATTGGAGCCGGGCGCGGTCGCGGACGCCTAGAGTTAGGATCAGCTTGGAAAAGGCGCGGAGGTCCTCGCCGATGGTGGAAGACCGCGGCTCGATGCGGTCCTTGTGAAAACGCGAAAGGCAATCGAGCGACCGGCGGTAAAACTCTCGCGGGCTGTAAATGTTCCGCAGGATGTTTTTGTAGCCCTCGATGAGCGTGGCCATCTCGATCTTGGGGACAAAGTTCATTGTGCAGTCGGTGTTGTTCCCGGTGCTTACGTCGAGCAATCTGCCTTCCTTTTCAAGCCGCCGCCAAAGCTGTGTGTCCGGAAGGGCGGTGAGCAGCCCGACCATCGCCAGCGGAATGCCGCTCTCGCGGATAAAATTGACCTGAAGATCAAAGATGTCGTCCGGGTCGCTATCAAAGCCGACGATAAAACCGGCCATCACTTCCATTCCGTAGCTCTGAATCTTGTGGATCGAGCCGAGCAGGTCGCGGCGGGTGTTCTGCCCTTTCTGCGCCGCCTTAAGGCTTTCTTCGACCGGTGTTTCAATGCCAAGAAAGACGCGGCGGAAGCCGGCATCTTTCATCTGCTGCAGCAATGCGTCGTCCTCTGCGAGGTTTACGCTGGCCTCGGTGATGAATGAAAATGGGTGCTCGTTCGCCCGCGACCATTCGATCAGGTCGGGCATCAGCAGCCGGACGTTCTTCTTGTTCCCGATAAAATTGTCGTCAACAATAAAGACCAAGCCGCGCCAACCGGCCGCCCTTAGGGCGTCGAGCTCGGCGAGCATTTGCTCATTTGTCTTAGTGCGAGGCACGCGGCCATAGATCTCGATGATATCGCAAAACTCGCAGTTGAACGGGCAGCCGCGGGAATACTGCAGATTCATCGCGCTGTAATGCCGCATATCGAGCAGCGAGAGGTCGGGCACGGGCGTGGCGGCGAGCGACGGGCGCTCGTCGGCCTCGTAGATCTTGCGGGCGATGCCGAGTTCGAGGTCGTTGATGAATTCGGGCAAGGTCGTTTCCGCTTCACCGATGAAGATGTGGTCGGCATCCGGCAGTCGCTCCGAGGATGTTGAAACATACGGGCCGCCGACGACCACTTTCTTGCCCATGCTGCGACAGAGCTTAACGACCGCCTCGAGCGAGACGTTCTGCACGATCATCGCGCTGACGAAAACCATGTCCGCCCATTCGATCGCATCGGGCCAAAGCTCCTCGACGTTCATATCGACGAGCCGACGCTCCCAGTCGTCGGGCAGCATGGCGGAAACAGTAAGCAGGCCGAGCGGGGGAAAGGCTGCCTGCTTGCCTTCAAACTTGAGCGCGTGCCGGAAACTCCAGTAGGTGTCCGGAAACTCAGGATACACAAGCAGAACTTTCATGATACTTAACCTTATGCCGTAGCTCGGATTTTGACAAGAGTTTTCTTCCACTGTCACAAAAGAATTACACTCGCGGGGCGATCGTTCGAGTCGAGAGAAATCGACTCCGCGTTGCATTCGAACGCATGTATAATGCTCGGCATGGCGTTTGGATTTCCCGCAAAATATAGCGAGACCGTCGAATTTCCCGGCGCTTCGCGAGGTACGGCACGCGATGCTGTGGCTTACGCTTTTGAACAACTTGGTTGGATATATTTCGAATCACCTGCCGGCGGCTTCGAGGTGAAAAAGGGAGGCAGCTTCGATTCGTGGGGTGAAACGATCTCGGTCTCTTTTCCAGAGGGAGGATTGATTCGTGTCGAAAGCAGCTGCCATGCTCCCCAGGTGTTTGATTGGGGCGTGAACAAAAGAAATGTTAGGCAATTTCTGGCTCACTTTGAAGGCCGGCTCGAACGCAACCTGCTTGACCCGAAACCCGAACCAGAGCATTACGATGCCGATGGGCGGACGCCGGTCGGGCGAGTTTTTGATGAAAGCGAATAGGCACAAACCGATCTAAACGAAGGAGACACGATGCGTAAAGGAACGTTGGCGGCAGTGGCGTGGGTGATTGCGTTTCCTGCAATTTATTTTTTGCCGGCAATGGCGGAGTTTATCGGGGTCGGAAGTTTTTCGAGATTTTCACTTGTAACAACGGGGCTCGCATCGTTTGTTGCGGCGGGTATTTTAACCACGGTCCTGACGCCGCTCAATCGGCGGTTGCTTGACTGGCGCAAGGCTTGCGGCCGCGACATCGAGGAAGAAGAGCGGTACGAGTCGAAGTCCGGGATGATAAGCCTGACGCCGAATGACGACGACCGCAGATGATCTCGTATTCCAGATTCAAGATTCCAGATTCATCGTTCATCATTCCAATGCGCCCTTCCTCACGGTCGGGCTACTGACACGGGGGGCTTGGGCATCGTGCCTATTCACTATTTACGATTTACGATTTACGATTCACGCACCTTCGGCGAATGCTGATATATTTTGAGGATATGAGAAAGAGCGTTCTTTTTGGTCTTTTGGTGGCGGTTTGTGCGGTGGCGTCGTTTGGGCAGCCGGCGAGGAGCGAGGCGAAGCTCGCGGGGCTGAAGCAGTCCGTGACGGTCGTGCGCGACGGGCGTTCGATACCGTATATTGAGGCGGCGAATGAGGCCGACCTTTACTTTATGCAGGGCTACACGGTGGCGAGCGACCGGCTCTGGCAGATGGACCTGCTGCGGCGGGTGGCCCGCGGCGAAACGGCCGAGATCTTTGGCCGGACGACCATCGAGGAGGACAAGCGTTGGCGACTATACGGCTTTGCGGGGATCGCCGAGGCGACGCTCCCGAACCTGCCTGCCGATGCCCGTGCGGCACTTGAGAACTACGCACGCGGCGTCAATGCCTACATCGCCACGCTGACCGAAGAGACGACGCCGATGGAGTTCCGCATTCTGCGGTACAAGCCGCGGGAGTGGACGCCGGCGGATACCATCGTGATCGGAAAGATACTCGCCGACGCGCTCAGTAACACATGGCAGGGCGACCTCCAGCGGCTCGCACTGCAGGGCATCGACAAGCAGAAATACACGGACCTTTTCGGGAAGACGACGCCGTATGACGTGATCCTTTTTGGTCGTGACGCGAAGGACAGAGTAGGGGAGAAGGGGAGAAGAGGAGAAGAGGGGAAAGTGAGACGCGGCGACGCGGGGAGTTTGGGAGACGCGGAGAGTGAGAGACGCGGGGACGCGGGGAACTTGAGCAGCGAAGTTTCCGACTATGATTCAAATGACTCTGTGATCTCTGTGGCAGAACTTTCTGTGCCCTCTGTGGCGAATGAGATCGATCTGAGAAAGCGGTCGCTTGAGCGGGTCGGGCTTTATGCTGAGGAACTGGCGGCGAGCAACAACTGGGTGATTTCCGGAAAGCGGACGGCGGACGGCAAGCCGATCCTGGCGAACGATCCGCACCTGATGCCGGCGGCCCCGGGCATCTGGTACCTCGTGCATCTTTCTGCTCCGGGAATGCGGGTCGCGGGCGTTACGTTTCCCGGTGTGCCGGGCGTCGTGCTCGGCCATAATGAGCATTTTGCCTGGGGAGCGACGAACGTCGGGCCCGATGTGCAGGATCTTTATCTCGTGACAATGAGGGACGGCAAGATCGCCACGCCCGATGGCTGGGCCGAGCCGACGGTTCGCAAAGAATTGATCAAGTTTCGGGCGAGCCCGTTAAATCCTGAGCTTTCAAGCGAGGAACTCCTCGTAACTGAGACCCGCAACGGCCCGGTCATCGTAGAACGCGGCGGCAAAAGTTACGCGCTTCGCTGGACCGCACTCGACTCGAAGAACGACGATCTGTCGGCGTTTCTTGAACTCAACAAAGCAAAGGACTGGAATGGCTTCAAGCTTGCACTCAGCAAATACGCCGGTGCGATGCAGAATTTCATCTACGCAGATACGAAAGGCAACATCGGCTGGTACTCGGCGAGCAAGATACCGATCCGCCGAAAGGGCGACGGCTCGCTGCCATACGATGGAGCAACGACCGACGGCGACTGGATCGGCACTGTGCCGTTTGCCGAGCTTCCGAACCTTTACAATCCACCCGAGGGCTTCATTATGACGGCGAATCAGCGGATCGCCGGAACCGACTACAAGCATCAGCAGATCGTCCGCGACTTCGCTCCGCCGTGGCGTGCCCGCCGGCTTTACGATCTGCTTTCAAAGGATACGAAAGCGACGCTCGAGTCTTCCGAGGCGGCGCAGTTCGATGCCTACAACATTCCGCTTGCGATGCTGGCAAAGGATATCACCGATCTCGGTTCGGTCGGCGAGTCGGATGCCAAGGCCCTGAAAGAATGGGACGGTCGAATGATGCCGGATTCTTATGCGGCCCTGCTCGTAAATGAGCTTCGCAATTGTGCCGCAAACAAGATCGCGGCTTCCAATCAGCCTGTTTCGGCGGCGGCGATCCGCGAACGCGTGCTTTTCTGGGCGATCCGCGAACGGACGGCGCGTTGGCTGCCTAAAGAGGTTTCGAACTACGGCGACCTGTTCAAGGCATGCTATGCCGAAGCGAAGGCACGTTTCGCTAAGGACTACGGTGCGGACGCTACGAAGTGGATCTGGGGCCGAATTGCCGCGGCACGGTTTCCGCATCCGCTTGCCGCGGCACCACTGATAGGGGCACAGTTCGCGACGCCGAACATCCCGATCCGCGGCAGCGGCCAGACGCCAAACGTCGCTTCGGCGGTTTCTATGCGGCACATCGTCAGCCCCGGCAACTGGGACACGAAACGATTCGTCATACCGCTCGGCCAAAGCGGCGACCCGCGTTCGCCTCATTTTAAGGATCAGTTCGAGGCGTGGAGCGGCGGCAATGCCCCGGTCTTTGTTTTCAGCAAAGATGCGGTGGCAAACGCGGCCGCAAAGGTTACGGCCTATCAGCCCTGAGGCGTTCGAGGACGTCGGATAAAATGATCGCCGCGGCTTCGCTATCGACGAGGCTGCGGCTTTCTTTAATTGACAGCCCGCGTTCCCAAAGCCGTGACTTGGCGGCATAGCTTGTCATGCGTTCGTCTTCCATGGCGACCGGGATCTGGAGCGAGAGCGAGAATTTGCGGGCCATTTCGCGTGCCTCGGCGGACATTGGGCTTTCTGAGCCATCGAATTCAAGCGGCAAACCGATGACCAGCCCGACGGCATCAAACTCCGAGACAATGGCTTTGACCTTTTCTAGCAGCTTTTTCCAGGAACTTCGTTCGACGCGTTCGAGCGGCCGGGAGACCATTTGCGTTTCATCGCAGATCGCGACGCCGACGCGCTTCGTTCCGGGGTCGAGAGCGAGGAGCCGCCCCTGACGCGGCAGTTCAGAGATATCTGCAACGCGGGAAGTATTGGTTGTATATAAGTCTTGCGTCAAAGGTCTTGATATTCGATAATTGCAGAGTTTGCGGCTTTAGAAACTTGTGTCCCTTCGGAGCGTATTAAATAAGGCCGCCCGGGGTATTTTTGAGGTAATTATATGTCATTTCGCGGAAAAATGTGGACGCTGCTGATCTCATCGGTCATTGCGGGGTATGTTTTGGTCGGCGGGTTGCCGTTCGTCGGGACAATGCTCCAGACGCAGGCGCAACAGCCGATAAATGACCCCGGAGCACAGCTCAGGATCTTTGAATCAGTGCTTCAGCATATTCAGAACGACTATGTTGACGAGCCGGACCTCGCAAAGGTTCGTGCCGGTGCACTCCGCGGATTGGTTGCCGGGCTCGACCCGTATTCTTCGTATCTGACACCCGAACAGGTCAAGGAATTCGGTTCGCCGCAGAACGGCAGGAAGGTCGGCATCGGTGCCGAGCTTTCTCAGGTTTCGCAGTATCTCTACGTCATCTCGGTAGTGAAGGGATCGAACGCCGAAAAGGCGGGCCTCAAGGCCGGTGACGTGATCGAATACATCGAGAACAAGGCGACGCGCGATATTTCGCTTTATGACGCGAGGCAAATGGTGATGGGCGAGCCGGGAACCGAGGTCGCAATGCGTGTGCTTCGTGCCGGTGAGCGTCCGCAGGCGATCAAGATCGCCCGTGGAACTTATCAGGTCCCGAAGGCCGAATCGACCGTCGCGGAAGGCAAGACCGGCGTTATCAAAGTTTTCAGTCTCGAAGATGGCGAAGCAGAGGACATCCGCGGCCAGGTCGAATCACTGAAGAAGCAGGGCGTTGAAAAGATCGTGCTCGACCTTCGAGGCGTCGCGGCCGGAAAACTCCAGGAAGCGGTTGCGGTCGCGAATCTCTTTATCCGCGAGGGCGAGATCGCAAAAGTGATGGGCCGGGACAATAAGGTCATCAGCACCTTCTCGGCCGAACCTGCGAAGCATCTCTTTGACGGCAAGCTCGCAGTGCTGATCGACTTCAGCTCTGCCGGTGCGGCCGAAGCCATTGCGGCGGCCGTGCTTGACCGCAAACGCGGCGAGGTGGTCGGTGAGCGGAGCTTTGGAGCCGGGGCCGAGCAGCAGCTTTTCACGCTTCGTGGCGGCGACGGGCTTTTTCTTACAACTTCGAAATGGGCGTCGCCAAATGGTGTGCCATTCCTTGGTGACGACCGCGACTCGATGGGCGTAAAGCCTTCGATTGAGGTCAAACGCCCGGAAACGCCTGAGGTTGCCGAGGTTCAAGAATTGATCGAGCAGCAGGACGAGGACGCTCCGCCGCAGCCGACGGCCACTCCAAGCAAGCCGGCTGCGAAGCCTTCGGTTGAAGACATTCAGCTTAAGCGTGCGATCGAGGTATTGCAGGACAAGGCACAGGCCGCGAAGGCAAGTTAAACGGTCAATCATTTCACATTCAGAAAGCCGGGACGCACGAGCCTGGCTTTTTTATTTTTTGATTGTTGCAAAGTGGTAAGACTGATAGAATCGCAGGGTAATGGACAACGGACCGATCACGATACGCCCGATCTCGGAGTCTGACCTCGACGAATGGATGCGCCTTCGCGTTACGCTTTGGGACGCGAATTCGGAGGAAGATCACCGGAGTGAAATGCTCGAGATCCTTTCCGATCCGGAGTCGCAGCAGGTCTTTGTTGCCGAGGCCGGGCCCGACACGTTGGTCGGGTTCGTTGAGGCGGGCATTCGGCCCTTTGTGGAAGATTGCATGACTGATCAGGTCGGTTATCTTGAGGGCTGGTACGTTGAGCCAGATCATCGCCATGGTGGCGTCGGTGCCGCTCTGGTAAAGGCGGCCGAAGATTGGGCCCGAAGTCAGGGCTGTACCGAGATGGCGTCGGACGCAGAGGTCGGCAACGAACTCGGCATCGAGGCTCATGAAAAGGTCGGTTACCAGGAGACCTCACGGCTGGTCCATTTTCGAAAGGATCTTTAGATGCCTCACCCGATACGAATGCGTTACCTGAATTCGTTACTTTATATTTCTCTGGCCGCCGCGGTGTTCGCGTTGAGCCCGGCGATGGCCGCGGCCCAATCGACCGACCAGGCCTTTCCGACGCCCGTGACCCGCAACGATATCCGTGGACGAATCGAAGCTAGGCCGATCGGCGATTCGCGGCTGACGCAGCACTATTACGTTTTCGACGGTGAGCAGGGCGATATCTTCGTCAATATCGTTGCCGAAAATTTTACCGGCGATATCGATATCTTTATCCAGGAGGGCCTGAGCCCGCTATCGAAAATAGTTTTCTACGCCGATTACCAGAACAATGAGACCGGACGCGTGATCTACCTGCGAAAGCGGGAGCGGCTGCTCCTGCGGGTGCAAGGCAGGACACCGAATGATGACGCGGCGAGTTACCAGATAAAATTCGCAGGCAGCTTTCTCGCGGTAAATGCGGGAGATTTTCCGGATGCCCCGGAGCTTCCGGTCATAACGCGTTCGGAGCCCGTAAGGACCGAGCGGCCGGTGCGAGAACAAACACGGACGGAAACGCGCCGTGTGGAGACCACGCCGGGCAGGACCGAGAGGGCGGAAGCAGAAAGCCGCCCGGAGGTTCCGGCTAGGAAAGAGGAAACGGTAGTTGCCCGGAAACAGGAGGAAACCCCGGCCAAAGATGAAGAAACGCCGGTCGTGTCGAGGCCCGAAGCTGCCCCGCCCCGAATCCCGGAGATGGAAACGGCAAGACCGGCAGCTCCTCCGGCACGGATCTTTAAGCTTGTTATCGAATTTATGGACGGTTCGCGGATCGAGCGTCCGATGACCGAGGTCAATAGATTCTCGGTCGAGGGCGACACTTTGGTCGTTGTTCCAAAGGGCGGAGCGGTTCGGCGATACTCAATGGCGACCGTTAACCGCGTCGCTATTGAGTAGTAGCCTTTCCTTCGAGGATTTCCCGTAAACGCTGCTTTAACTGCGGTTCGGCTGTCGTTCCTTCGAGCTTTGCAAGAAACTCGAACGCCTTCTCCTTTTCCTCTTTACGATGGTGGGTGACGGCCGAGTAATATAAGGCGGCCGTATGGTTGGGGTCTTTTTCGAGCACCTTCGCGAATTCGATAAGTGCCTTGTCGAGGTCTGGTTCGGGGCGTTCTACAAACGTCGCCGCGTAATCTGATCGTGCATTTACGTCGTCGTCCTTGAGTTCGAGCACTTTCGAATAATGACGGGCGGCATTCTCGAACTGTTTTCCGTCAAAATAGGCGTTCGCGAGTACGAGATTTGCGAGATAGTCGTTTGGCTTTAGCTCTACGCCGCGCTTGTAGTACTCGATCGCTTCATTAAAGCGGCCGATCTGGGCATAAAGGTCGCCGGTCTTCATTTGGGTGACGAAGTCCTGCGGTTTAGCCGCGGCCTGATCGAGAAGCTCCTGTATATCGGCCGGGTTCTGACCCGTGAGCCCGACCGTAGCCGGATCGATGTTCGCACCGACAAGCGGAGCCTCCGCCGCAATATCTTTATTGAGCCGGTTGGCTCCCCAAAACCCGAGGCCGAGGCCCAACAACAGGCCGCACAGGCCAAAGACGATCGCTTTCTGCATTACTACAAATGTTCGCTTACCGGGCTCACGCGTAGCTGTGAAGCCCCGGCAGCAAGTAACTTACTCCAAGATAAGTGAAGATGACCAATAGAAATCCGACGATAGCGAAATAGGCCGAAGAGCGTCCTGTCCAACCACGCGAGATTCGCGTGTGAAGGAACGCGGCATAGGTCAGCCATGCGACGAGTGCACCAGTCTCTTTCGAGTCAAATCCCCATGGCCTGCCCCAACTTTCGTTAGCCCAGATCGCTCCTGTAATTAACAGCATCGCAAGCCCCGCAAAGGCAAGGCAGGCGGTCTGATACATCAAAACGTCGAGCGATTCGAGACTTGGAAGACGCTCGATCAGCTTCTCCGTCCTGAAGGCAAAGAGCAGCACGAAGAACGTGCCGGCCAATGCCGTGATCAAGCCGGAAAGCTCGACCGGATTCGTATTCAGCGTTGCATAAAGCTGCGGGCCGTAAACTTGCAGATAAGAGCGAGCCATCTGCTCCATCTGCAGCGGTGTCAATGCCGCGTATTCCTGAGCTGTAAGGTCCTGGCGTTCGGCGATCGCACGCCCGGCAACGACGTATTGGCTCGGATTTTCCTTGAGCTGCTGTTCGAGCTGCGGCAACGGTGCCTCGATGCTGCGAACGCCATTCACGAGGAATCCGACCGAAACGATGTTCACTAAGAGAGCGACCTTGAGAAGGCCATGGCCGACCTTTTTTGCGGGCTCACTATTGCCGTAAAGGTAAAAGAGAAACGCGATGATCACGCCAAGATAAAGCAGTCCGGCGATCGCCAGCGTTTCGCCAACCCACGGCAGCTCAAGGCGGAAAGGAGCCGAAAACGGCTTGCCTCCTTGCTCGTTCGGCATAAAAAGGCCGGTTCGGTAAATGAACTCGGTAAAGACCGAGAATTTACTTACAGTGCCAATGACCAATAGAGCGAAAACGCTTGACCAAATGGCCATCGCCTCGACCTTTACGCGGTCCTTGAGCAAATAGATCACAGCGATGGCAAAGCAGACGAGCGCGACTCCATAGCTGAGAGCAGCGACGCCGACGTGGATCGGCCGCCAATAGGAATCAAGCACCGGCGGAAGATTGATGAACTCATCACCGATGAACCTCGCAAGTACGAGGATGATCGCTGCAAGGGGAAGCGTGAATGCTGACAAGATCTGGTAGGATCTTCGCCGGATGAAAATCAGAGTCGCGATGCCGCCACCAAACGCAAAGGCGATGCTCAGGTCGTAAAGGTTGGCAAACGGGATATATCGAAAGACCCAGGGCATTTCAGTGTAGCCGCTCTGCTTGAGGATCGCGGTCTCGATGTCGTACGCCGTTACCCACCGCACAAGCCAACTCGAGAGGTTAAAGAAAACGCCGAGCGTCGCGGTCCAGAGCGAGATCTTGCGGGCCATCTCCGAAGGCGCGTAGAGATTCGTCAACTGGAACAGCCCCGCAAGAATGTAAGAGGCGAGCGCGAGCATCATCAGCGCTCCATCCGACATAAAGGATTCGCCGATCTGGAGCCGCAGGCCAAGCATCACAAACGAACCGGCTATCGCAAGGATCGCGGGAAGGTATGAGGTCCAGCCGGTGCCTATCTCTCTTTCGTAAATTTCCTGTGCCATATCAGTTATTTATTCGGGGTCTTTTGATTCCCGCCGCTCTCCGCCAAGATCGCGGGCGACCTGGGCATCTATTTTATTGAAGACATCTTCAAATGCCTTATGGTTACGATTAGTGTGCCCGCCGAGTACTACCTTGACGGTGCCATCGGCTTGCTCCTCAACATTTGCCCAAATACGTCTGTGGGAAAAGAAGAAAACATAGACCAACGCTCCCATCAGGCCGATACCGCCAAAATACCATGCGATGAACGCGCCGTTATAGGGGTCGTATTTGATCGAAAGAATGTGTGCGAATGGCGCTTTTTCAAATTCGTTAAGCCGCCATTTATATCCGGCTTTCGGAGCGCTGATCGGAATGTTATCCGGAACGGTCGAGCCGAATGCATAAACTCGCTGCCGCTCGCCGCCGGGCGGCGTTACGCTCAAAACCGCCGCGGGATTGTTATAGTCGCCGGAGCGCGTGTCGGGTTCGCCGTTCTGGTTAAAGGTAAAGTCCGGCAGAAATTGGTCGTATTCGATGACTGTGCCATCGGCAAGGGTCGTGCTCCCGAGCCGCATGATGCTGACCGATTGAGGCTCGCCGCCGTTGACCGGGACGGCCTGTATCATTATCTCGCGGGCGTTGCCGATCGGGACGGTTTGTGCCTGGAAAAAGCGGAAGCCTCGGTAATGGAACGGCTTGTTCATGCTGACGTCAGCGATGGTCGCTCCGTAGTCAGGGTCATCGATCCTGATCTGTGTTCGCCAGTCGAGCGTGTTCGTCACATCGATGGCCGCGCTCGGGTCGATGAGCTTTTGCTGCACGTCGGTGCAGGTGACCGTAAAGGGAAGCTGGACGGCGAACCTCTCGCGTTTGTCGAGGTTGAAGCGGATCATTTCGATCTGGTCGCTTGAATCGCCCGGGATCATTCGCACATCCGCGTCGAAGCCGGTCATCAAGGCGACCGCGTGACCGAGGAAGAGCGTCAACAGGGTGACGTGGACAATGTATGCCCCGAGCCGATTGTATTTTCCGCGTTCACCGAAGAGGACAGCTTGTTTGCTCTCGATAGTCCGAGAAAAATCCTTCTTGCCCGTTGCATCTACCGCATACGATTTCGTTACCGTCTCGGTGACCTCTGGCTCAAACCCGCCGCGGTTGAATAGTCCGCGGAGTTTATCCGTAACGCTTTCCGAAGTCGCTCCCGAAACTACATATTCCGAACTGACCTGCTGCTGCTTTAGCCAGACGGCGGTCGCGGTCTTTTTCGGAGTGCGGATGTAGCTCCAAGCCGACGGGAACCGCTCGATCGACGCAAGTACGATGTTAAGCGAAAGTACGAGCAGTAGAAGGTTGTAATACCAGGCGTGGTAGATGTCGAAAATGCCGAGGGCCCCGTAAACGGTCTTTTCAGCTGGCGTTAGTGATGCGTAATACGAATCAAACCCATCGACATTTTGCTGGATGACTAGCATTCCAATGATCGACAGGATGGTCAGAATCACAAGCAAGGAGACGCCAAAGCGAACCGCGCTCATGAACTTGAGAACCGATTCGACGTAGCTCATCAGGTTGAAGCCGGACGCAGCTTTTGCCGGAGCGTTCGGCGGGCTAGATTTTATGCTTTCTTCGTTGACGGACATTTAGATTATTTAACTACGGAAATGGTAAAACAGAATGTGAGAATTGTCACCTCTGCGCATATTAGCTCTGCTTCTAAATATGAACATGCCTAACCGGCCGGCATAGTTTTGAAAAACCGACGGGGAAAGCTATTCTTTAGCATTGCAGAGTTGCGACTTATGAGTATGTCAGTTGCAGAGATCGGCGAGGCCGTCCAGCCTATAAGCCTTCGGGACCGCTTGAACGCGTACGTTGTCTTGACCAAGCCGCGTATTGCGTTCATGTTGGTGTTGACGGCGGCGGCCGGATACTACGTCGGTTCGGCAACCCCGATCGACTATGGACTGTTCGGATGGTCGATGACGGGCATCTTGCTGCTCGCTCTCGGAGTGGCCGCCTTGAACCAATGGTTTGAGCGGGCTACGGATTCGCTGATGGAACGGACCGCGAAGAGGCCGCTTCCGGCCGGGAAGGTCACTTCAGCGGAGGCTTTCATTTTCGGAGCGGCTCTTACGATCGCGGCCCAGCTTGTCTTTTACTTTCTCGTTAACCCGCTAACTGCAATTTTGGGCGTCGTGGTGATCGTCGGTTATGTGCTTATGTACACGCCGCTCAAGACCCGGAGCACGCTTTGCACAGCGGTCGGAGCGGTCCCGGGAGCAATGCCGCCGCTGATGGGCTGGACCTCGGCGGCAAATGAGATCTCGCTCGGAGCCTGGGCCCTTTTCGCTCTTCTTTTTCTCTGGCAGTTTCCGCATTTTTTGGCCATCGCCTGGCTTTATCGCGAACAATACGAACGAGCCGGAATAAAGATGCTGCCGGTCGTCGATCGCAGCGGTGTGGTTACCGCACGGCAGATACTGATCTTCGGTTTCCTTACGCTGCCGGTCAGCTTGGCTCCTTTCTTTTTTGGGCATGCAGGATTTCTTTACCTCGTGGTAGCCTCAGTCGCAGGCCTCTGGTTCTTGTTCGAATCCTTTCGGATGTCGCGGGCGAAGGACGATAAGGCAGCCCGCAGGCTTCTGATGGCCTCGGTCTTGTATTTGCCGATAGTTTTCGGGACGTTAGTTTTGGACAGCCGCTAATGATAGGTGAAGGTGTAAAAGCCCCATCAAATAATGCACCCGGTACGACCGTTGAGGATATTCTTTCCGGTGGCGGCGGGCCGGGAGGTTCATTCCGCGATCCGAATCCGGGCCCGAATGATTTTTTTGACGACGAGGACGAGGAACGGCCGGATAAGGCGAGCGTTATTACCTGGATAGTTCTGCTCGTAGTTCTGATGACCTTCGGCGGTTTGCTCGGGGCATATATTGTAATCGCGACCAACAACGTACTCGAATGGAAGCCCTTCGACCTGCCTCTTCCGGTTTGGGTAAGTACGATCACGATCATTCTAAGCAGTTTTGTCTATCATGCCGGAAAGCTCGCGGTCGATAAGAGAAACTGGCTGGCTTCACGCAATTATTTCGTAACAACGACTGTATTCGGCGGCATCTTCATTGCGTCGCAGCTTCTAGCCTGGGTCGCCCTTTGGCGAACTGGTCTTTATCTCGAAGGGAACCCCTATGCGGGCTTTTTCTATATCTTGACCGCAGCTCACGCTGTTCACGTTCTCGGCGGGATCGTCGCTCTGGGAGTAGTCGTCTTGCGGAATTGGCGGGGCACGTCGCTCTATGACGAGCGGGAATACCGCCGAAAGCTAGTCCGCTCGGTCGGTTGGTATTGGCACTTTATGGGCGGACTTTGGATCGCAATTGTTGTTTTGCTCGCGTTCTGGAAGTAGCTTGTTGATATGGAACAACTTCTCGGCATCTTTCCCCATTTGAATTCGTTCTTGAACGCAACCTCGGCGGTCTTTCTCGTCTTTGGGTTTTATTTCATCCGGCAAAAGGCGATCGAGAAGCACAAGGCCTGCATGCTTACTGCATTCTCGGTCTCAACGCTGTTCTTGGTCAGCTACCTTTCCCATCACGCTATTCGGACATATTATTTCGGTATCGGCCCGACGCGTTTCACCGGCGAAGGGCTTGCAAGACCAATATATTTCACGATTTTGACGTCGCATACCATCCTCGCAGCCACCGGAGCCCCGTTCATAATTGCGGCCCTCTTTTTGGCACTCAAAGGCCGATTTGAGAAGCACAAAAAGCTTGCCCGATTTGTACTTCCGGTATGGCTTTATATCTCCGTAACGGGCGTGATCGTCTATATAATGCTCTATCATCTCTATCCCGCGCGCTAAGATATTAAAGAAATCGCCCAATTCGTCAGCTTTTTCTTGCTCATCCCGAGTGCTTAGTGCTATCATCGTCTTGTTGAAAAGTGATCACCGAAGTCGGGAAGTCCCGACGCGGGGGAACCATCGAAGTCGGACGTGTCCGATTTCAGGGGCGAAGCAGGCCAAATGCGGTTTGCGGGGATAACTTTCGTTCCTAGCCCGTCAGCTAACCTCGTAGGTGTTGCAAAGAAGTGGCAGCAGAAGAAAAGACTTAAGGTCGCGAATTTTGTGTGTGCTTCGCGCTCTGCTTTTTCAACGAAACAAGCAGAAATCCGGTCTTCTCAAGGACGTAATACCCGCGGAGCGATTCGCGGGTGTTGCGTTTAAGGATAGTAAAGATTTTCAAGGTCGCCCGCCCGCCACGCTTCATCGTTAAAATAAAAAACGCGTCGGTCGGGTTTAAGCCCCGTCAGCGGAGCTTCGTTTATCGAAAGCCCATAGCTCGCCCGGCAAAGCGGCTCGGTCCAGTCGTTTTCCGCCCGTATGAAAGACCGGATGCGGTCGGCATCCGCTCCCATCACAAACGCCATCGGCACCGCCTCGTCCACATCCATTTCCTGAAGCCATCGGTCACCGACGCACCATGACGCGAGTGCGGTCATCGTCAGCGGCGTTCCGGTGGGAAGCCCTGAACGAAGTGCAGACATCAATTTGCGGTAAAACGGCCGTTCGGAAAGCGTTGCGTCAAAGTCGATCTGGATGCCGCGGACATTTGGGCCGCTCAGGGCTTCGTGGGCAAGTTCGACCGTTTCATCGATCTGCGAGTCGCCGAGAGCCGGCCGCCGGTCGGTCGCTTTGCTGGTTTCGATGCGGATGACCGCGATCAGGTACGTGCCGTCTGGCACCTCGAGCGGCTGGCGTCGCGGCTCGCGGCGGACCGCATTGCCCTCGAGCGTCAGCGTCATCGCAAGAAACGCAACGCCGGTCGTCGAGGGGTCGATAAATCTCAGGTCCTCGCGACGTTCCCATGCCCAGAGCATCGTCTTCGGAGCGTCCGACGCACGCGGCAGCCGCACGGCCGGATCAACCTTGCAGGCAATGAAGAGCGAAAGTAAGGCGAAAGCAAATATCGGTCGGAGCGTCACCCTGAAATTCTAGCACTACCGATGCAAACCGTTTATTACCTTTAAGTTCGTTTTGCTATACTTGGTGAAACTGAATCGCTATTCATTTTTGCTCAAGCGTCTCACCGGAGAAAATATGATCGAAAGAGAACAAATCGAAATGGATGTGGTCTTCGTCGGAGCCGGGCCCGCAAATCTTGCGGCTGCCCTGCACCTGAAGGCCGAGATAAAGCGTCACGATGAACTGATCGACCGGGGCATAAAGCACGGCCGCAAGATCGGCGAGATCGAGATAGCGATCGTCGAAAAGGGGTCGTTCGTTGGCGCCCATATTCTTTCCGGGGCCGTGATGGATCCGATCGCGATCCGAGAGCTGATGCCCGATTTTCTTGAGCAGGGATGTCCGGTCGATACGGCCGTTACTGAAGATGCGGCGTGGTATTTAACGCCGACGAAAATGATCAACGCCCCGATCGTCCCACCGCCTTTGAAGAACAAGGGCAAATACATCCTGAGCCTCTCGAAGATGTGCGAATGGCTCGGTGAAAAATGTGAGGAAGCCGGGATCAATATCTTCCCGGAGTTTCCCGCAGCCGAACTGCTTTACGATGAAAATGACCGTGTCATCGGCGTGAGGACCGGCGATAAGGGAATCGACAAAGAAGGCCATCAGAAAGCGAATTTTGAACCGGGCGTTGAACTGCTCGCCAAGGTTACCGTGCTAGGCGAAGGGTCGCGCGGCTCGCTGGCAAAGCAGGCGATGCAGCGGCTTGGGCTGATGGAAGACAAAGAGCCGCAGGTTTTTTCGCTCGGTGTAAAGGAACTCTGGGAAGTTCCGGCCGGCAATTTTGCCGAAGGAAAGGTCGTTCATACGCTCGGTTTTCCCTCGGACACACAGACCTACGGCGGCGGCTGGATCTACGGTATGAAGAACAACGTCGTCAGCATAGGTTATGTGACCGGGCTTGACTACGTTGACCCGAATATCGATCCGCACGCGGAGTTTCAAAAGTTCAAGACGCATCCGGCGGTCGCAGCGGTTCTGAGCGGCGGTAAGATGATCAAGTACGGAGCGAAGACGATCAATACGAGCGGATATTGGACAATGCCGAAGCTTTTCGCCGACGGGCTGCTTCTTGTCGGTGACTCGGCCTCATTCCTCAACGGACAGCGGATCAAGGGCATCCACACCGCGATGAAGTCCGGCATGCTCGCTGCGGAGACGATAGTCGGTGCCTTTGAGCATGAGGACTTCAGTGAAAAGTCGCTCCGGCACTATGAGGAAAAGGTGAACCTGAGCTGGCTATATGACGAACTTCATCCGGTCCGGAATTTCCACGCATCGTTCCAGAAGGGACGCTGGTCGGCACTGATCAATTCGGGGCTGCAATATCTGACCAAGGGGCTTGCCTGGGGCTTTATGCCAAAGGAGCATCACGTGGCCGGCCATGAGCGGATGGCAAAGCTGGAAGAACTGAACGGCAACGGCGACCCGCAGCGATACGCCAACCTGAAGTTTGATAAGGAGCTGACTTTCGATAAGGTGACGGACGTTTTCCACGCCGGTGTCTCGCACGATGAGGATCAACCTTCGCATCTGCATGTGCTCGATACCGAGATCTGTGCGACGCGCTGTGCGGAGGAATACGGCAATCCGTGCGAACGGTTCTGCCCGGCGGCGGTTTATGAAATGGAAGAAAATGCGGCGACCGGAAGGCGAGAGCTGAAGGTAAACTTTTCAAACTGCGTCCACTGCAAAACGTGCGATATCTCGGACCCGTATCAGATAATCAATTGGGTAACGCCCGAGGGCGGCGGCGGGCCAAATTACAAAGGTATGTAACGAAAAAAGTCCGCTTCGAGCGGACTTTTTAATGAGATACAATTGACGGGCGGTCAGGCCGCGGCTTCTTCATCCTGATCGGTGAACGTGAAATTGACCTTGTGTTCTTCAAACTCTTTGAGAGCGATCCGCGTCGATTTCTTCTTTCGCGGATCAAAATCCACTCTCGGAAGTGCTCCGCGCTGAAGTTGCTTGCTTCGCTGGGCAGCAAGAATGATCATCCGATATTTCGAGTCGATCGCGGGCGGATCGATCTCATCAAGGTTAATTTCGTTCTCAACAAGCTCTGTTTCTTCGATCATATTTGGTCAAATTGCGATAGTTGAATGATTCGCTCCCGCGAAACTTTCAATTATAGACTCTATACGAGCCATTTGTCTATCTCGGCGTTGCCTTTCGCCACAGATCACCGAGGCCAGATTTCTTGAAGCGACCGGCACTTCTTCATTGACTATGACGTAGTCGAAGCGACTGTAGTTCTGAACCTCGGTGAACGAATTGCGGAGTCGGGTCGCAAGGTCGTTCGCATCTTCGGTGTTGCGGGCCGTCAATCTCGCCCGGAGCACTTCGAACGAGGGCGGCAGGATGAAGATGCTGACGGCGGTCGGTACTTTTTCCATGACTGCAAGTGCCCCTTGCACGTCTATCTCAAGGATCGCATCGCGGCCTGAGGACGTTATGTCCTCGATCTGCTCACGAGAGGTGCCGTACATGTTCCCGTGGACCTCGGCGTATTCAAGAAAGCGTCCTTTAGCGATGCTTTCATCGAACTGCTCGCGCGAGACAAAGTAATACTCCCGGCCGTGTTCTTCGCCAAATCGCGGCTTGCGGGTCGTGTGAGAGATCGAATAACCAAGGTCAGGAAGTGACGGCATTATCTCCCGGATCAGCGTGCCTTTGCCGCCGCCCGAGGGTGAACTAATGATTATCAGGTTTCCTTTCTGCATCTTTACTCGATGTTCTGTACTTGCTCTCGTATCTTCTCGATCTCGCTCTTAATGCCGAGAGCATTTTCCTTTACGACGAGATTTGAGGTCTTTGACGTGATCGTATTTGCCTCGCGATTGAGCTCCTGCGTAAGGAAATCGAGCCTTTTGCCGACCTCGTTCTCCTCGTCCATTATGGTTCGAAAATGCGAGATATGTGCCCGAAGGCGCGTTATCTCTTCGCTGATATCCGAGCGGTCAGCGAGATAGGCGACCTCTTGAGCAAGCCGGCCTTCGTCGATCTCGGTCTTGGCTTCGGCCTTTTCGAGCAGTTCGCCGATGCGCTTTAAGAGCTTATTGAAATACTCTTCGGAGACGTTGGCGCTTTCCGATTCGATCGGGTTGAGGTGTCGCTCGATGTTGCTGAGCCTAAGCTCAAGATCTTCTCGAAGCGATGCTCCTTCATTGGCACGCATCTCTTGCAACCGTACGATCGCATCGCCGACAGCTTCGGCGATCAACTGTTCGAGCGTGTCGTCCGCCGAAGATTCTTTAGCCGTGAGCACGCCCGGGAGTTTCGCGATGGTTGCGATATCCACCTCGCCGGGCAGAGCGAATTCGTCACCGATCTCACGAAACGACGCAAGATATCCGGCGACGAGTTCCTTGTTCACCTCGTAAGTGACCTCGGACGAACGTTCTAACTGAATCGAAACATCGACACGTCCCCGGGTCAGGCTCGCCGATAACTGCTTTTTAAGAGCGCCCTCGAAGTGCTGAAGGCTCGATGGCATCCTGAGATGGACATCGAGAAAGCGGTTGTTGACGGTCTTCATCTCGACCGAGACCGTTGTCCCATCCGAGCCAGCCGAGCCGCTGCCGTATCCTGTCATCGATCGCATAATTTGCTATCCGGGTGAACTACCGGAAACTAATTATGCAATAGACTTCCCGATAGACGAAATCGGTGGCCTCTTGAGGGCTCGCTGCGGCTCTTTACAGCCCGGGAAAGTATTGATATCCTCTTCGTGCTTTACCCTAAAGACCCCTCACGAATTTTCGAAACTTATGTCAGTTGATGCCCGAGCCAAGATCGTGATCGAGCGACCGCGTAAAGATGTCGCCGAGGTGATGTTCGAACCAAAGTACGACAAACTTTGGATCACCGGGCTGACGAACTGTTTTCCGCAGTCGCCGGGGTTGATGCATCCGGGGCTTAAGTTTGAACGGATCGGGACGCTGCTTGGGCGGCATTATTCGTGTCAGTACATAGTCTCGAGATCGGACGGCGAGAGCTTTGCAGAATTTGCGGCGGACGAGCCATTTCAGATGAAGGTCCGATACGATCTGTCGGATGCAGACGGCGGCACGATGACGAAAATTCGTATTCAGAGCATCGGAGAACACGAATACAAACTGCCCGCTCCGGCATTAAATAGGGCAATTACAGACTGGCTGGCCGGTGATCTTAAGCGGCTGAAAAAGCGGGTCGAAGATGGAGTTGACTAAGCCTCGGCGTCCTTGTCCTCAATTGCGAACTGCAGATCGAAAAGCTTTTTGTACATTCCGCCCGTTTCGATAAGCTCCTCGTGATTTCCTGCCTCGATAATCCTTCCGCGTTCCATTACAACGATCCTATCCGCACGCCGAATGGTAGACAGCCGATGGGCGATGACTATCGATGTTCGGTCTCGCATTAGATTTCCGACCGCCTTCTGAACCAACCGCTCCGACTCGGCATCGAGCGCTGATGTCGCTTCATCGAGAATTAGAACCGGAGCGTCGGTCAGCACGGCACGAGCGATGGCGATCCGCTGCCGCTGTCCGCCGGAGAGAAATGTGCCGCGTTCGCCGACGATGGTGTCGTATTTCTCCGGGAGCTCTTCGATGAAATCGGCCGCAAAGGCGATCTCGGCCGCCCGCCGGATGTCCTCCTCGGTCGCGTTGGGGTCGCCGTAGGAAATGTTGTAGCGGACGGTGTCGTTGAAGAGGACGGTCTCTTGAGTGACGAGAGCGATCTGCCGTTTGAGGTCGGTGAGTTTAAGTTCACGAAGGTCGGTGCCGTCCCATTCTATCGAGCCCGAAACCGGGTCATAGAGCCGCTGAATGAGCTTGATCAGAGTCGATTTTCCGCCGCCGCTTTCTCCAACGAGAGCGACGACCTTGCCTTTTTCGATCTCAAGCGAGACCGAGGCGAGGATCGGCTTTCCGCTCTCACCGTAACTGAATGAAACATCTTTCAGCTCGATCGAGCGGTTGAGCCCTGCAATCGGTTTTGCGTCCGGACGCTCGGGCAGATGTTCGTGGCTGTCGAGCACGTCCCAAACGTCGCGGGCCGCGGCGAATGCGCGCGAGATCTCATTGTGCTGGCGAGAGATCTTTCGCATCGGGTCGTAGCTGCGGAAAAGAAAATAGAGGAATGCAAAGAACTCGCCAGCGTCCATCGCTGCCGCATTTATCTCGCGCAGCCCGAAATAAAGAAGTACGACGAGAGCGATGGTGCCGATCATCTCGATCGTCGGCGGCGAAGTCGCGGCGATCCGGCCTGAACGCAGATTGGCTTTCGCAATGATCTCCGCGACGCGGCCGAAGCGCTTGCGTTCGCGGTCTTCGGCACGATAGGCGGTTACGATATTGTGGTTGGCGAGCGTTTCCTGGGCGGTGTCGGTAAGAAGCTTATTGCCCTCGTAAGACATCTCGGCGAGCTTGCGAAGAGCTCGGCTGAATTTGCTCGTAAGAAACGCGATTATCGGAGCAATGATCAAGGCACCGAGCATTAGCCGCCAATTGAGATAGAACGCCGCTCCTAGAAATGCGACCAGCATAAAGCTTTCGCGAAGTACGTCGCGGAGATTTGCCGAGACCGCAAGCTCGATGGCCGAGCAGCTTACAACGAGCCGCGAGACAAGAAAATTCGTGCGATGCTTTTCAAAGAACGTCGCCGACTGTGAAAGCAGGTGATCGTACAGCTGGCGGCGGATATCGAGAACGGCGGACTGGCCGATCTTTGCCATCAAGTACGATGAGAAATACTCGGCAATGCCCTTGGCGAGCGTGAAAAAGATCAGCAGACCCGAAATCGCAAACCAAGCGGAATACCATGGTTCCTTCGGGATCAGTTCGTGGAGGTTGAAGGGAAGCGACCGCGAGCCCGTGTTCTCCGGTATGAACTGCTCAAAGATCGGCATAAGCAGAAGGCCGATCGCCGTTTCAAAGACCGCGACCACCACCATCGCAACTATCGCGACGGCGAATGTGGCCTTGTGGGGCCGGACATAAGTGAGCAGGCGGTTCAGGTCAGACATCTGGTAACTATCGGTAACTAAGGTAACGACTATACGTTAGCGTGATGTGTGTTGTCCAAAAAACGCGAGAAATTTGCAACCCGCGTACTGTGTATGGCATCTTGCATAAAGATTGTATTCCATCGGAGAACCGAAAAATATGAAGACACTCAGGCCCTCCGCATTATTTTTATTAGTTTTCTTCTCGCTTATTTTTACGGTAGAACTGCCGGCACAGGCAGACATTGGCCGTCGGACGACCGCGATAACCTATCCGCTGAATGAGCGGGTCGATGTCCAGTTTCGCGGAACGACGCGATTTCCGCGGATGAGCGGCCGAGCAATCATCAGGCGAACGGAACGCAATGGCACCGAGGTCGAAGTTTTAGTATCCAAGATGCCGCGGCCGTTCGAACTCGGACGCGGATACGCGACCTACGTTCTTTGGGCCGTTTCGCCCGAAGGGCAGGTTGATAACCTTGGCGAGATCAAGCGACGCGGCTTCTTCGAATTTGATTCGAAGATCGATGTCACGACGCGATTGCAGACCTTTGCACTCATTATCACCGCCGAACCGCACTTCCTGGTCAAGCGGCCGTCGCAGGAGATAATGCTCGAGAATCTGAACCCGGTCGCCCGAAGCGGACGCCAACTGACGACAGCGGCGTCGGTGCAATACTTCGGAAACACGAGCGATTATTTTAAGGACACTCGGACGCCGGAGATTGCGGAGATCGATTATTCGCGGACGCCTTCGACCGTCCTCCAGGCAAAGCAGGCCATCGCTTTGGCCAAATTTGCCGGTGCGGAACGTGACGCTCCGGAGCAGCTTTTAGAAGCCGAAACGCTGCTCAATAACTCAGAAGAGGCGTGGCGTGCCGGCCGCAAAGAGGACGAGGTCGATATCACTGCAAGAAGGTCGATTAGCGCCGCCGTTGCTGCCGAGCAATTGGCATATGAAAGAGCCGACGCCCGCCGGCAACGCAATGAGCAGATCCGGGCCGATGCCGATATGCAGAAGGTCGAGGACCGCCTCTCAACAGCTCAATCTGAGATCGATGAACTGAAGCGGCAGCTTGCCGACGAGACGCGATCAAAGGAGCTTTCGCAACGCGACGTTGAAAATTATATCAAGCAGATCCGTGATCTTCAGGCCGAGAACGGCAAACTCCGCGAGGACCTTGGCCGCGTTCAGCTTGAGGCGACGAACGCGAAATCACGGCTCGACGCTATCGATCAACAGAAGCGTGAAGCCGAGGAGCAACAACAACGCGAGGCCCGCTTGAACGCACTCCAGGCGAACGAAGCAACGCTCATGCAATCGCTTCGGCGGTACGGCACCGTTTCAAAGAGCGAGCGGGGCATTATTTTGACGATCCCCGAAAACTTTTGGGCGACTACCCGATCAACGGACTTTGCTCCGGGGGCAGATACCCGGCTGACCTCGATCGGGCAGATCCTGAACGGGAATCCGGACTACCGGATCGAGATCGAATCGCACACCGATAACCAGGGAACGCCATCGGAGCTTGAATCGCTGACCGAGCGACGCTCGCGTGCGATCGCGGAAAGGCTCTCTGTCTTTGGCATTCCAAACAACCGAATGGAGCCGCGAGGACTCGGTGCAAGCATTCCGGTCGCGCCTAACAACACGAACGCGAACCGCGCCCGCAATCGCAGAGTACATGTGATAATGGTCCCTGTTATCTGAACCAAGGAAACAGACAAGAGAAGTGCCTGCCGTTTGCCCTTTGGGCCGGCAGGTATTTTCTTGTTATCTACAGAAAAAATCTATAAACTCGCGTTAAGAGGACCGTCCTTATAAACCTCACATTTTGGAGAAGAGAATGATCGTAATGAACCGACGCCCGCTCCGGGTCGCCGCTCTATTGTTTTGTGCAGCCGCCTTGATCGCTGTTTATTTTATTTCGGAGACCGGGCAAAAAGCCCAGTCGAAGGAGACTCAGGTCCGGCGTGAACTTCGCGCAGAGTTTGCTGCCAGCGACCGCGTCACCGAGAAGATCAGAAATGCTTCAACCGAGTTGGTCCGTGTGCCGGTCTCAAATCCCGCTGATCGCGGCCGGATAGCCGAGCGCGGTGCGATCGTCGCAGACTACGGCAGCTTTATCATTGCGGCGGCGAACGCACGTAACAGTCTCGCGGGCGATGGCGCTCAGCGGATCGAAACCACGCTTCATCTGCCGGGCAGGAAGTTCGAGCCGCTTGCGGCGAGCGAAGACTTTGCGATCGAACCGGGTGCGGAAAGCGACAGCGGTAAAGGATATTTCGTAGTTCAGTTTGGGGCGACCGCTTCGGACGATTGGCTCGAAAGCATTCGCGAGGTCGGGCTTGAGGTCGTGCAGTATGTACCGCATCAGGCGTATCTGGTTTATGGCGAACGATCGGCGGCCGTGAAAGCCGCCGGACACTCAAGGGTTCGCTGGGTCGGAGACTACCTGCCTGAGCATCGGGTCGATGGTTTTGCCCGGTCGTTCGCTGCCGGCGAAAGCGAAATGGCGGTTTATGACATCGCGGTCTTTTCACGTTCGGATCTGCGTGCAGCGGGCTGGGAATTTCGCTCGAAGGTCGGCGGCAGGATCGTCGCCGAAAGCGAACTTGCGAATAACTTCTTTAACGTCCTACGGGTCGAGATGCCCGTTTCGCAGCTTGAGAACGCTGCGGCAATGGACCATGTTTTCCGGATCGATCCCTACATCCGGCCGACGATCGAGGACGAGCGTGCGGCCCAGATCGTTGCCGGAAATTATCTGAACGTAACAACACTCAATCCGCCGGGCTACGACCCGCTGACGCAGTTTGGAGCGGACGGAACGAACGTGACTGTAATGGTCTCCGATGACGGCATCAGCATTCCGGGCAACGGCGGGTTCTACATCACCGCAAATAATACCGTTGATGGGCCGTTACGAGGCGGGCCTTCAGGTGCGACGGGCGGCCACGGGCACATCAACGCGAGCATCATCGCCGGATACACGCCGTTCGGAACACTAGACGGACAAGGGTTCAATTACGGCATCGGGATCGCTCCGCGGGCGAACATTATCAACATCCCGTTCTTGGTAAGCGGCAATACGACGACCGATGCTCAGGCCGTTGACGATGCTCTGAACACGCTCGGGCCGAACGGAGTTCGCGGCACCATCTCGAACAACAGTTGGGGCTCGGGCACGAACGGGAACTCTTACGATTCATTTGCCGCAACCTATGACGGCCTGGTCCGGGATGCCTCGATTGCTTCGACCATTGATCCATTCACGATAGTCTTCTCGGCCGGGAACTCGGGAATCAGCGGACTGACGCGGCCAAAGATGTCGAAAAACACGATCGCAGTTGCGAACTCCGAAAACATTCGTACTGAACTCGGCGGCACCGGCGCTGACAACATGGACGACCTAAGATCGAGCTCAAGTCGAGGGATCGCATTGGACGGACGAATCAAACCTGACATTACCGCTCCGGGAACGGTGATCACGGGAAGCAGGGCCGGATCGTGCGGCAGTGTTTCGTCGTGCTTTGACGCAAATCACGCTTACAGCACCGGCACCTCACATGCGGCACCGCAGGTGGCTGGTGCGGCTGCGTTATTCACGCAATATTGGCGCGACCGCAACGGCGGAGCCTATCCGAGCCCGGCGATGATCAAGTCGGCGATCATTCTTTCGGGCCAGGAAATGAACGGAAACCTGACCAGCTCGTCGGTCCCGAACGGCAATGAGGGCTGGGGCCGGATGAACATGCGGCTGATGATGAACACCGGCGTCCCAATGAAGCACATCGATCAGACGCATGCCTTTTCAAATAACGGCGAGAACGTGGTTTATACCGGCACGGTTGCCGATCCTTCGAAGCCGTTCCGCGTTTCTTTGGTTTGGACCGACCCGCCCGGAGTTTCGAACCCGGCTCTGGTCAATAATCTTGATCTGACCGTGCAAGTCGGCGGCAATTCATATCGCGGTAACTTTTTCACCGGCGGCGTTTCGATCACGGGTGGAACGCATTCGGTCGTGGATAATGTCGAGCAGGTGCGGCTCGCCGAAGGAATTGCGGCCGGAACTCCGGTGACGATCACCGTCGCGGCAACGGCTCTGAATGGCGATGGCATTCTCGGAAATGCCGATACGACCGATCAGCATTTTGCACTTGTTGCTTATAACTACGCAGAGCCTACGGACACTGCCAGGGCCCCGTTCGATTTCGACGGTGACAGCAAGACGGACATCTCGATCTTCCGCCAGGCGCCGGGCGAATGGTGGTATCTCCGCAGTTCCGATGGAGCGAATCGGGCATTCCAATTCGGTTCGGCTTCGGACACGATGGTCCCGGCGGACTACACCGGCGACGGCAAGGCCGATCTTGCGCTCTGGCGGCCGGCGACGAGCGAATGGTTTGTCCTTCGCAGCGAGGATTCGACGTTCTTTTCATTTCCGTTCGGGGCCCTAGGCGATGTGCCGACGCCGGGAGATTTCGACGGCGATGGAAAGGCTGATGCGGCAGTATTTAGAGCTGCGACCGGCACGTGGTTCATTCTGCGTTCATCCGGCGGGGTCGATATTCAGGTGTTTGGGACCAATGGCGACATTCCGGCTGTTGCCGATTATGACGGCGACGGAAAAGCGGATATCGGCGTCTTCCGGCCGAATGGAGCTACCGGATCAGAATGGTGGATCAATCGCAGCACGGCAGGGCGTTTCGCGGTGCAGTTTGGCTCGCCGACTGATAAGACAGTTCCGGGCGACCACACCGGCGACGGCAAGGCTGACATCGCATTCTATCGGCCCTCAACGGGCGAATGGTTTGTGCTGAGGAGCGAGGACACGACGTTCTTTGCGTTCCCGTTCGGTGTTGCGGGTGACGTTGCGGTTCCCGGCGATTACGACGGCGATGGAAAGACGGATGCGGCCGTTTTCCGGCCCGGCTCGGCGACGTGGTTCGTCAACCGCTCGACCGGCGGAGTCGGCATAACGGGCTTCGGTCTTCCTACCGACGTCCCGGTGCCATCTGCCTTTGTTCGCTAGGAAAGTACGGTGATGCGGTTTGGCGGGAGCCCAACCATGCATTCCTCACCGACGCTGAGTCCGATGAGACGCAGGACGAGGGCCTCGAGTTCGAGCCCGCCTGCGTCGAGCCGGACTAGCGTCATCGGGCCGAGGAACGAGACTTCGGTGACGATCGCTTTGAGCAGATTGTCTTCCGGAAAGGAAGCTCCGAATGAGATCGAGATATACTCGGGACGAATTGCGAGCGGGATGTTCTGGTTTATCGGGCCGAGCCGTGTTCGCTCAAGCTGGCCTGTGAAAAGGCGATGGCTGCCTTTCAAGGTTTGAAATTCGGGCAGGTCAGTTTTGCTTGAGGTCAGCCGCCGGGCTTCGAAGATATTGCAGCGGCCGGTAATGGAGGCAACAGCGGCCGTAAGCGGCGAATTGTAAACCTCCGACGCCGGCCCGTATTGCCCCAAATATCCGCCCACAAGCACTAAAAGGTCATCGGCAAATCCGAGTATTTGCTCAAAGCTGTTCGTCGCAAAAAGGATGAGCTTGCCCGCATCTCGTGAAGCGGCCAAAAGCTTCTCCATCGCCTGCCGCCGCTCGCCCGCATCAAAAAATCGAAAAGGATCATCAAGGCAAAGGAGCTTTGAGTCGCTTTTGAGCGCATCGTCGATCTTCGCCGATTGGATCGCCGCAAGCTCGGCCGTATCCGGCTGAACGCTCCGCAGCCTTTTAAGAAGCGGGACTTCGGGAAATGTCGGCAGAAAGTAAGCCGAAGGAGCTTCGACCGTTCCGCCGTTGCTGGGTTCAACGCCCGCAGCGACACGCAGTAGTGAGGTCTTGCCGGCACCATTGAGCCCATAAACACCAACAACGCGGCCCGCTTCGGACCCGAATGAAACGTCGCGGAGAGCCCACCGATTGCCGTACCGCTTGGAAATATCCGTAAGCTTAAGGTCCATCAGGAAAAAAGGAACAAATCGTAGGTCTTAGCGTGCAAAGAAAAGTATGCTGTTGTCATCTGATTATGGCAAGTTTAGACTGAGGCTATGTCAGAGCGGAGCATAAAGCAGAAGGTGGTCCGGGCGGCCGGTTGGCAGGTTTTCCGTCGCGGGGCAAAAATGTTGCCCTTTGGCGGGACGGTCGTCGCCATCGCGCTCGTTGGGAGTGACATCCGGCAAAAGGGCGTGGTAAGGGGCGTCATAAACTCCGGCATCGATGCCATTCCGGTCGTGGGACTGGTAAAGAACGGCATCGAACTCGTCAGGGGCGATTTTCTGGCGGATAAGGACGAAGCGGAGAAGAAAAATGGCAAGAGAAAATAAGGTGCTTCGCAAAATTTCAGTAGCCGCGGGATTGGCGTTAATGATCGGAGCGGGAGCGATCGCGGCAGACGCCCAACGGCCGCAGCCGACTCGTTCGCCGGTCGCAAGGCCAACGGCGACGCCGGCGATCCCTGAGGTTATCAGCCGTGCCGACGATCTGCCGTGGGTTAGCATTCCGGACAGCAACGAACCGGCAGGCCGTCCCGCGGTAAATAGCGAGACCCGCGACCAGCAGACCATCGAGACGCTAGAGGCTCGGATCAAGTTGCTTGAGTCAACCCGCGGCCGCGACCCCGATGCCGTTCAGAAGCGGTTGGCGCTTAATCTTGAGATCCTTACGCGGGCGGAGCAACGGTCTGACACCCTTCGCAAACAGCTCTTCGAAATGCTGGATAAGGAAGGAACGGTCCTGGCGAAGCTCGATGCGATCGAGATGAACATGAGGCCGGAGATGGTCGACCGAGGTGTGGCATTTGCTGGAACGCTGCGGCCCGAGGAGCTAAGGGAAGCTCGTCGGCGGCAGCTTGCAGCCGAGAAATCGAATCAGGAGAACCTGCTTAATGAGATCCGCCGGAACCGTGCGAACCTCGAGGTGAATCTGCAAAAAGCTGACGACCTCGTCGAACGCCTGCGGACCCGGATCGAACGCGAGATCGACGCCGCTCTTGATGAAACGAACCCCGCAAACAAGTGGCCGGATCAGGATCTTTAGCCTGATTCTCTCTTCAATTCACTGCCGGATCGGCCGCGTCCTGACGCGGCTTTTTCGCGCATTCGCGGGTTACTGCGAGCACGGCAATCGTGCGGAGATATTTGTCCTCCAATGCCCTCGCGTTTGAAAGCGAGAGGCCGAGGTCGCGGGCGGCGAGCTTTGAGTACGTCCGTTCGAGGTCGTAGCCGGGAACTGTATAGACCGTAAAGAAGCTGTACTGCTTGCCGATGATCTGCCGCATAACGCCGGTCGAGCCGAGGTCAGGGTCCTGCAGCCGATTGATAACGGCGACCGAGTCCGAAAGCTCCTGCATCGCAAAGCCCGGGTTGAACCGCTCATATTGATAGGCAAGGCCCATCAGTATCTTCGCTTTGGTTGCTGAGTCCGGAAGCGATTGGGCGATCTTCGCGACTTCGCTGAGCGTTTGATACGCACCCGCCGCCTCGCTCAAATTCTCCATCTGCTTTTCGGCAAGATCAAAAGCGAGCACGGCCCGATCCTCGGCACCGGCGACTTTTGCCGAGAAGCGAGTGGCATCGGCAAAGCGAGTTTCGGTGATTGCAAGTTTAGATCGGGTGAACCAGAAGTAGTTGGTCGAATCCTTTCGGGCCTGATCCTCTTTGATCTTGTCGAGCCAGGGTTCGAGACGAGCAAATTGTTCCTCCGTCTTCCGCTGCCGTATCACCATGGTGATGATCATGTTGTCCGTCAGCTTGCCTTCTTTATCAGCCTCTTCGGCCTGTTCCAGAAGTTCGTCAAACGACGTGTTCATACGGCTGTTCGAAGATTCTCGCTGGTCCATTCCGGAACGCATCTCGTCGGTTAGAAGCGAATTTGCCTGCGACTTGGCAAGCGTAAATCGCTGGATAAGCCCCGGATGTTCGCTGATGACGATCGGTTCGAGTTCCAGCAAGGCCGAATACATATAGACCGCATCGGGCTGACGGTTGGGCTCGGGCTGCCGCAGTCGTTCCTCGGGGTTGGACGCGGCGGTGGCGATGCGGGCAAAGAAAGTTTCAAGAAAGCGGCGTTGCAGCATCGGGTCTGCGGTCGAGTTCGTCGGCATGGTCGTCATTATCGTGAATCGATCTACGCCGAACATTCGTTCGCGGCCGAATGGATAGGCCGAAAGTATCAGCAGTCGGCGGGCCGGCTGATTTCGATAGGCTTGAAGCAGTTCGGTGTATAGCGTCGCGGCAAGCTGCGGATTCTTGCTTGCGGTTTGGTAAAGTGCCCAGAACCAGTGCTGCTCGAGCGGATAACGCATCAGGCGGCGGAAGATCATCAAGCTGAAAGCCGGATCCTCTTCGACCCTTTCGCCGGCAAGCCCGATCATTTCCTGGATCTCCCGCTCCCGGTTGAGTCCGCTCCGCTCGGCCGCCGCCTTCTCAAACTCTTTTAATACCTCTTCACTTAGCCGTTCAGCCCATTTTGCATCGTGCCGGGCGACCGCCTTTATCACCGTCATCCGAAGGTCCGGCTTCGGCATGGTCAGGGCCATAGCTCGATCAGGGCGGGCGGTTTCAAAGCCCTTCTCTTTGAAATGTGCACCCGCAACGCCATATGCCTCGGTGAAGTATTCGCGAGCAGTTGGTTCGTCGAATGGCCATGAGAAATCTGCCAACCGGACGAGGATATTCACCCGCTTATCAGCCTCGCGAACTGAGCGGCTCTCGGCCGCAAGCTGCCCGACGAGGAACCGCGAGTTCTCGACCGTGCAGATCTCCGAACCCGTCTCGGGAATTTGCCCGAGTGCCGAAGAAAACAAGACTGCCGAAACGAACAGAATTGAGAAATGTCGCATCATAGCCTCCGTAAAACATGGGATGCCCGAAGCCTCCGGGGAACGTATTTCTATATTACATGCCTCGGCAAGCGAAAAAGTTGCAAAATTTGCATGCAAGGTTTGTGTATCCGAGGCGTTCAGTAGATATCGGCTTATGCCTTCAGCTCTCCAAGTCCAACGAAATTGCGGAGAAAATAATGAAAAAGATCCTTTTGAGTTTGATGTTCGGTCCGGCCCTTTTCGGAGCGATCGCTGTGTCCGGGGCGTTTGCCCAGGGCGTTATTTTGCCTATTCCATGTGATTCGCGGCCATGCCGGCCAAGGCCGGTCCCGCAGCCTTTGCCGAATGTCTTGCCGGTCAAATCGATAAAGCTCGACACGAAGATCGAGGGCCAGGTCGCGATAACGCACGTAGAACAGGTTTTCCGCAACGACACGCGGTTTACGCTTGAGGGGACATATTTTTTCCCGATACCCGATGGGGCGTCGGTGGTCGAATTTGCCATTTGGGAGGACGGGAAGCGGCTTGTCGGAGAGGTCCGCAGCCGCGAGGAAGCTCGCCGTATTTATGACGAGATCGTCCGCCGGCAACGCGATCCCGGCCTGCTTGAATATGCGGGCAAGGACCTGCTTCAAGCATCTATCTTTCCGATCCCGCCAGATTCCGATAAGAAGGTCGAGCTCCGATACACGCAAATTCTGAAAGCCGAATCGGGAACGGTCGCGTACCGATATCCGCTCGGGACGGGCCGCAACCTCTGGCGGGGAAGGCCGGGAGCGGAAGGCGGTGTCGCAAATATGCCGCCGCAATCCTTCGGGACGGTTTCGGGCAAGATCGAGATCGTCGGTCGCGAGCCATTGCGAAATATTTACTCGCCCTCGCACGCCATTGAGGTCAATCGCCGCGATGACCGGCGGGCTGTTGTTTCATTTGAATCAAGCGACAACGACAAGGACGTGCAGCTCTTCTACGGGCTCTCGGAGGGCGACTTCAGTATGTCGCTCCTGACCTATCGCGAACCCGGCAAGGACGGCTACTTTTTGCTTACGCTCTCGCCGCGTGATGACCTCGGCGAACGAGAGATCGTCAGCAAGGACATCGTTTTTGTCTTGGACACAAGCGGTTCGATGGCCGATGCCGGAAAGATGGAAAAGGCGCGAGCCGCACTGCTATTCGGCATCAGAACGCTCCGCGACAGCGACCGATTCAATGTTATCGGCTTTGCCGGCGAAGAGCGGCTGATGGAAAGCGGTTTGATCCGGGCGGATGCAAGCGGCAAGAAAAAGGGCGAGGAATTCGTCGAACGTCTGCAGCCGACGGGCGGAACCAATATCAATGATGCGCTTATCGCATCGCTCAAGCAGTTCGAATCAGGCAACCGGCCGAAGATGCTCGTCTTTATGACCGACGGCCTGCCTACGGTCGGCGAAACGAATGCAACAAAGATACTTTCAAATTTCAAGACAGCACGAAAGATCGACGTCCGCGTTTTTCCTTTCGGGTTTGGTTATGACGTCAACACGGCGTTGCTCGATAAGCTCGGTACTGAGAATTCGGGCATTTCTGATTACGTTCAGCCGCAGGAAGACCTCGAGGTAAAGGTCTCAAGCTTCTTCGCGAGAGTGAGTTCGCCGGTGCTCTCGGACGTTGAGATCGACCTCGGTGCGGTCCGGGCGGAGATGGTCTATCCGCGAAAACCGGGCGACCTATTCAAGGGAATGCAGACGACGCTGATCGGCCGCTACACGAACGAAAGCGATCTGCGAGACGTGGTCGTGACGCTCAGCGGGAAGTCGGGCAATAGCCCAAAGGCCTACGATTTTCGCGGGCTCGATTTCCCCCGACGGGCGACCCAAAATGACTTTTTGCCAAGGCTCTGGGCGACGCGGCGGGTCGGCTGGCTGGTCGAGGCGATCCGGGCGAACGGGGAGACAAAAGAGGTCAAGGACGAGATCGTCGAGCTCGGAACCCGTTTCGGGATTGTGACGCCCTACACCTCATACCTGGCGACCGATGGAAGCTTTGTTTCGTCACGCAGGGCGGGCAGCGGGCTGATAGCCCCGCCGGCCGCGAGGCCTCGTGCGTTAGAGTTGAGTAGCGGACGTGACGCCGTTGCGCAAAGCGTTCAGCAGAACACGCAAAAGGCGAATGTCTCGCTCGCCGAGCGGTCAGATATGCGGGCTGAGGATCAGGTGACCGTTCGGCGTTCGGCCGAGAACCAGTTCGTCGCGAACCGGAACTTCTTCCTTGAGAACGAAGTTTGGGTCGATGCCGACATCCGGCCGGAGACCAAGCTGCCAGAGACTGAAGTGCAATTTGGAAGCGAAGAGTACTACCGTCTTATTAGTCGGGAACCGATGCTGGCTCAGTATTTCGCTCTCGGCGAACAGGTCTCGGTCATCTGGAATGGCCGCGTCTATCGTGTCGTGAAATAAAGCGATAGGCAAAACAGGACTGTTAACGCCGTCCAATAAAAGGTGATTTTCACTAAGGGTTTCGGTATCCTATTGGAGATCACCTTTTTCTTTTCGTTTTCAAAGGAGGACAACTGGTGCAGAGCATTTCCCGCAGGGCCGTTCTAATACTCACAATTTTCGCGTTTTCGGGCGCCGTCGCGGCCCAGCAGGGCTGGCAGCCGCGTGTTTCTGGGACGGCCGAAGATCTCGTTTCGGTCTATTTTGCCGAGAACGACAAAGGCTGGATCGCCGGCGACAACGGCTTTCTTGCCCATACAACGAATCGCGGGGCCACGTGGACGAAGGTCGACCTCGAAACCAGCGAGAACATCAATGAGATCTATTTTAGAAATGAGAAAAATGGCTACCTTGTCGCTGGCCGTGAGATGTTCCAAACGGATGACGCCGGAAATTCGTGGCGAAAAGTCTCACTCTATCGCGAAGTAGAGGCACGTGGGACGCCGGAATTCCTTAGCATAAAGTTTGCTGACCGGCGGCGGGGAATCGCGGTCGGTTCGATCCTGAACAGCCGCGGTGCCGTTATCGATTCGCTCGTACTGCGGACCGAGGACGGCGGCGAGACCTGGCAGCGTGTCGTTGTTCCGCCAAAGACGGAGCTCTTTCATCTCGATTTTGTCGGAAGTTCGCGGGTCTGGATCGTTGGTGATAAGGGTGTGGTTCTATTTTCCGATAATGGCGGAGAGGGCTTTGTTCTTCAGCGGTCGGGCGTCGAGAGGGCACTATACAACGTCGATTTCCGCGACAGCAAGGAAGGATATGCCGTTGGCGGCCGCGGAACGATACTCAGGACCGAAGACGGCGGGGTCACGTGGGAAAAGGTAACGACGAGCTTTCCTGGCACATTCATGCGGGTCGATTTTGCAGACGATAAGAACGGCTGGATCGTCGGCCACGGCGGCGTTATTCTTCGCTCCGGCGACCGCGGCAAAACTTGGTTAAAGCAAGAGAGCGGGACCGAGAACCGCATCTTCGGACTCTTCATGAACAAACGGGTCGGCTGGGCCGTAGGGGCTTCAGGAACCCTACTTGAGTACCTTAGATAGCGATTTTTTGCTGTTTCGCCCCATTTCGTTAACACTTTTGTAAAAGCTGTGCTATCTTACATCATAATTTCTTCACACAGGCCTTTTAATCATAAGGAAAGGTTATACAGCTAAAACTAAAAATTGGAGGAGTATGATGGGCAAACTACCTTTGGCGAGAGCATTTGGCTTCCTCGCTATGATGCTTTGCGTCACCGTATTTACCTTCGCTCAGGGCACAACCACCCGCATTACCGGAGTCGTCAGCGACGGTTCCGGAGCTGCAGTGCCGGGAGCGACGGTAACTTTGACCAACGAAGCGACGAACGTGAGTCTCACGACATCTACCAGTAACAACGGAGTTTACGTCTTTGACCTCATTCAGCCGGGAACTTACAAGGTCTCGGTCGAGAAAGAGGGCTTCAAGCGTTTCGAATCGACTCGAAACAACGTACTTGTTAACATTCCCGCTACGCTGAATGTTGCTCTGGAAGTAGGCGACGTTTCCGCCGTGGTCTCGGTCGAGGCGACGGTCGAAGCGGTCACCACCGCAACTTCGGGCAACGTCGGAACAACGCTTGACACCGCGCAGATCGAGGCACTTCCGATCGTCGGTGCACGCGGACGAAATCCCTTCGACCTGCTGAACTATCAGCCGGGCGTTGTCGCGGGTGCGAACACTGGAGGCGGCATTCACGTCCATGGTTCGCGTGACCGGGCGTTCAACTTTACGCTCGACGGCATCGACATTAACGAATCAACGGCGGGCGGTTCGAACTTTACGCCGCTTCGGCCGAATCCCGATTCGATCCGTGAAGTACAGATCATTACCAGCAACTTTACCGCCGAGCTCGGCCGTTCCTCGGGCGCACAGGTCAGCCTTACGACTCGCTCGGGCGGCAACAGGTTCTCAGGTAATTTGTTTGAGTATTACCAGACGCCGCGTTTCATCGCGAACGAATGGGAATTCAACAAGCAGCGGATCGCAAAGCGTCAGTTCGTCCAACACATTTATGGGGGAAGCATCGGCGGGCCGATCTTCAATCCGGGCTTTGGCGAAGGCACAAAAGCGGGATTTCTCCGCGACCGTGCTTTCTTTTTCGTAAACCTTCAAATGCTTCGGGCCTCGGAAACACGGCTTCAGTCGCTGACTGTCTATACGCCGCAGGCACGAGCCGGGCTTTACCGTTACATTCAGGGCGGCCGAAATGCTCCGGCTGGAACCGCTACGTCCACGACTTTCCCAACCGGGGCAGCAGTTAATCCGGATGGCTCTCCGCGTTATCCGGCGTGCGGCCCGAATGTTCCGAATCCTTGCGTGCAGACCTACGACATCGCAACGGGGCGGCCGATCACCCTCGATCCGTTCATCATCGGCTTGCTGAACAGTCAGCAGGGCCCTAACGACTTCACGGCTGGCGACGGACTCAACACCGGAGCACTTCGCTTCGTTGCTCCGCAGACCGAAAAGCAGTATGACCTCTCGATGCGGTTTGATGTGAAGCTCAATGATAAGAACTCGTTCTATGTCCGCTGGGCACAGGGCGAGCAGAATACATTCGGCGATATCGCAAACGCCGGTCTTCAGCGTATTCAAGGCGGTGCGAACTGGATCGACACCTTCCGTACGCCGAAGAACCTTGCGATCAACTACACGTGGCGGCCGGCGCCGAACATCACGAATGAATTCATTTTCGGAATGAACCGCTTCGGGTTCCAGTTCGCTTATCCGGCGGCGAATTCGAACGTACCGTTCGTTCTCAATACAGTTACGGACTTCGACCGCAACTTTGCCTACAATGCCCGCACCTCGCGGACGTGGCAGTTTGTGGATAACATTACGTTCGTAACCGGCAATCACACGCTGAAGTTCGGTATCAACTTCCGCTTCGGAAATCAGGTTGACGACCGCTCGTCCGCGGGTGGACAGATCGAGCCCCAGATCGGGTTTGGCACTGCCCAGAGTGACTTTAGTCAATGGGCGGTACCTGCGGCTGGCGCTTCGAGCATTAACACCAACGACCGTAACGTCCTTCTGGCGACCATCAACAACCTGATCGGCCGAATCGGAAGCTTCTCGCAGGGCTTTGTCGTTAGTCCCTCGAATCCGAACGCGTTTGCCGCGCCGGGAACGCGATGGGTCTATAACGCCGAGTATCCGGAATACGACTTTTACTTCCAGGACACTTGGCGGGCCAGGTCGAACCTTACACTCGATCTCGGACTTCGCTGGGAAGTTAAACTGAGCCCGAGCTCGGTCGGCCTTCCGGTGCTTACTCCGCAGATCCCGTTCACACCGGGAGCACCATCTTCAAATGCTCTTCGCTGGGAAGAGGGCGACCTGTTCTCTAACGACTACGATAATTTCTCGCCATCGGTCGGATTTGCGTGGGATCCGTTCAAGGACGGCAAGACATCGGTTCGTGCAAACTACCGACTTTCTCAAGACCGTTTCCCGTCGCAGGTATTCGCAAACTTCGTTTACCAGAGCGCACCGGGCAATACGTTCAGCTACACCGCTTCCGGGATCGGCTCGCAGAACTTGTTGATACGGAATGGCATTCCTGCGATTCCGCCGATCTCTTCACCCGCCGCCCTTCGGCAGCCGCCGGCATTTTCGACCGCGAGCATCACGACGGTCGATCCGGATATTCAGTTCCCGGAGAGCCATGCCTGGTTTGCCGGTTTCCAGCGTGAGATCTGGTGGGGCAATGTACTTGAGGTCAACTATATCGGCCGCCGCGGCGTTCACCTCTTTGGTGCCTACGACCGCAACCAGGTTGATATCAATGCAAGAGATCCGCGTTGTGCCGAGAATTTCCTGCAGGCGTTCAACGCACTTCGTGCGAACTCTTCCGCGAATTCCTGCTTGATCAATCTAATGTTCACTGGCGACCCGAACAACAATGCGGGAACAACCACTTTCCGGGGTATTCCGGCAGTTGCAACCACGCTTCAGACCGGAACGACCGGTGGAAGCGTAGCGAATGCTGCTTTGGCTGTTTCGCAGCACACGACCGGTGGTGCACAGACGATCGGACGGGCTGCTTTCTTCAATAACCCGTTCTTCCTGCAACCGTATCCGCAGTTCACGGGTGCATTGAATGTGCTTGAGACCAACGACCTTTCGCGGTACAACGGCCTCGAGTTCATTATGCGCAAGCGGCTGTCCCAAGGGTTGAGCTACCAGCTTGCTTATACGTACTCAGTATCGAAAGATACGCGTTCATTCGACCCGACCTTCGCGACCGCCAACCGGGGAAGCGCACAGTCGGCTTCGAACACTCCGTATGACAACAATGACCGTTCGCTGAATTATGCTTGGTCGGACTTTGACCGCAGGCATGTTTGGCAAGGTTTTGGAACCTATGAACTGCCCTTCGGCCGCGGCCGCAAGTTCGGCGGCGATATGCCAAAAGCCCTTGATTTCATCATCGGCGGATGGCAGATTGCAGGACTTTTCAATTTTGCATCGGGGCGGCCATATACGTTCTACTCCGGCCGCAACACGATCAGCCAGGTGGTTCAATCGCCGGTAAGCTGCAACGGTTGTCCGCGTGATCTGGGTACTTTGACACAGGTCAACGGCATTCCGGTTTGGTACACCGCTGAGCAGATCGCTCAGTTCTCGCAGCCGAATCCGGGCGAGCTTGGAAACACGGGCCGAAATTACTTTATCGGACCGCGTCAGTTCAATATTGACGGTTCACTTGCCAAGAAGTTTAAGTTCGGTGAACGCTGGGCATTTGACCTCCGTGTTGATGCAAAAAACCTGACGAACTCGCCGACCTACGGACTATCCGATGCGGCGATGCTCTTTACGAGTTCATCTGTTGGGCAGATCAACAACACTGTCCTCAGTTTCTCTCGTAGGATCCAGTTCTCCGGAAAGCTTAGCTTCTAAGCGGAACGGGGTAAAATTGAAAGATCCCGGTGCCTTTTATCGGGCAGCGGGATCTTTTTTTTTCGATGGGGCAACCGGTGCGAATTGGGGTGCATCAAGATTTATGCGAATAAGAAGTGCGGGCCATTGGCATCACCTGCCGGGCGGTTCTGTTCTTTCTAATTCCTCCTGTTTCTACCTTAGCCCGCCGGGTAAGTGACCCTGAGTTTGAGCGGAGTTCGGCGGCTCGGGCATAGAGCTTACCGGCGGCCGGCAATGCATCGAGTGCAGCCGCGACGGCGACATCAGACTCGATCCGGGCCTTTGCCGCGGCATCGGTACCGAAAAGTGCCATCGCCAAATACCAGCAGAGCTCGGAACGAACGTCTTTTGTGACCGATAGCGTTGCCGATTCGGCTTTGTATCGTGCGAGAAGCGTTTGCATATTTTCGTCGCTTAGTAACTCACTACCAAAAATGAGTGACTGACGAAGCTCTTCAGGAGTCGGCTGACCGGCAATGCGTCCATTCGCAAGCTCGCGAGCGAGAAGAAATATCGCGTCTGATACGGCCGTGTCCGACGTACCCTGTGGCGATATGAAAACGTCCGGGGCAATACCGTTCCCGCCGTGGAGCACGCGGTCAGTGATCGTCCTTACAGCGTATGCCGGCCGATCGATCAGCTCCGCCTTGCGGATGCCGCTGAAATATTCATAAAGTCCTATGTCCGAATAATCGCGTTGGATCGACCG
>LNDP01000017.1 GCA_001464665.1 Acidobacteria bacterium Ga0074141 | reverse complement strand
GGGCATTTTGGCGGCAGCGGCCTGCGATTCTTAGCAACTTCCTGAACCCTGCGTTGGTCAGCAACACAAAGTTTTTGTTCTCTTGTTCGAGATTCCTCGAAGCTGATCTCTCGATCTGCCGAAGTCGCCGTAACAGCTTCTAACTGCATGCCGAGCAGTCCCATTTCGTGGAGAACCTCGCCAACACCTCGTCGCCTAATCTCACCGTAGTAGTAGGCTGCGATCTGTTCGAATTCATACTGCCCGGCGTCCGGGCTCGCGATTGCTTTTACGCATCTGACGAACTCTTTGGCGTCGGTCTCGTCGGACAAAACCTTCATTGCATATTCGAGCGACATTATCCGCACGCGGTCCAACGCTTCCGGTTCAAGTTCGTCGGCGATTCGAACCACAACATCGCCCAAGATCGAGAACTCTTCGAGCTCTCGCCTTCGCAACGGATTCGATGATAGATGCGCACACCAGTCCTGCATCGGCGAACCGGTATTGACCGGCATGAACGCCAGCATTTGGTTATTAGGATCGTGCTTTCTGAGTTGTTCGATACTTATTCTTTCTGCCATAACTTCCTCTATTGAATCGGCGTGTTGCCGAATCGAAGACGCGTGTGATTAAGGGCCGCATCTTCAAAACCCTGAATAAAATCACTTTCATTCAGGCTTGAAAATCCCTCTCAAGTTGCGGGAGAAGTATGTTTGGGGAAACGAGATCAGGTCATTTGTGAGAAAGATCTCTCAAACACCTTTGTAGATAGGCGAACGTTAGCGGTGCCCGGCTCTCAAGTTGAGCCCGTCCGGTTCCGAGGCCGTCCGCAGGAATAACAATGATCTGTTCAGCCTCGGAAAGTTTGTGAAATAGAATCTCGAATGCGTGGTCGATCAACGCTTTATTTTGCTCGAATTCTAAATCCGTAAAGAATGCATCGTCGCGATTGCTCGGGAATTTCTTGGTCGGTATCCCGACACAATTCGGTTCGCCCCGCATGGCCGCAGCCTGGCCGCCGAAGCCCTTTCCGGCGAGGTTGTCACCGAAGAGGAAGATGCGATCGCGATTGGCTCTAACAAATTCTCTGGAGATCCATCTCATTTTCACTCAAAAAAGCACTGCCGCCTAAAGAGGGCGATCTCTAGACGGCAGTTAAAAGCTAAATTGTGACGGGATTAGTATGCGGCGGCTTGTTGCAACTCCACGGGAGCGGACGGGCTCGTCTGCATTGCAACTCCCTCTCCTTCCTCATCTCGCCGGCCCGACAGGAATTGGAACTCCTGAAGCACGATCTCTGCTCCCGCCTGCGGAGATTCGTTCTGATCCACCCACGGGTTAAAGGTCAGACGGCCTTGTACGTACAAACGACTGCCCTTTCGCACGTAACGTGCTAGTGTTTCCGCCTGCTTGCCAAATGCTGTCACGCGGAACCAGTCGGTCTTCTCAACGCGTCCCTCCGCGCTGTTTCGGAACGAGTTCGAGGCCATTGAAAAGCTTGCTACGAGGGTGCCGTTATCCGTGATCTTAGTTTCCGGTGTCTTGCCGAGATTGCCGATGATCGAAATATTTGCTGACATTTTCTTAATTCTCCTGTGTGATTAATTTTCCGAGGATCACGTTGAGTGACATCCTCGAAACCTTCTCCGAAGGCACATCTTTTCAGCCGCTAATTATCTGTTTGGTTTTCGAGTCTTGTTGGGGGATCGGAAGGACTTTGAGAATCGCGGAGCGTCTCATGGGGCCGAAAGGCGATAGTTGGCTACTTGTGATCAACGGATTCGGGCGGGCTCCATTTCACTTCTTTCGTTATACAACCGCGTTCGATCAAACAGTTCCATCTGTTTTCAACGTCTGACATCGGCTCACATTTCGATATCTGATAAAATAGCGGGAAATAACTTTTTGAAGTTAGGAAAGTCCACCCGGCGACCTTTAACTAAGACTCTGTATGAATGCTGTCGAAATCGAAGAAGCCGTTTCTATGCTCGCTGAGCAGCCCTTCGATGCCGAGAGTTTTCCGTTCGCGCTCCTTGAGGCTTTTGGGAATAAGGAGACTACGATCAAGCGGCTGAAGAGCGGAACTACTAATCAGTCCGACCTTCCGGGCGGAATACTCCAACGCAATAACATTCATATTCTGGTCTGTCCTGAAGGCACGGTGACGGCAACACTTCACGCTTTGAGGGAAAGTCACGCAACGACTAAGCAGAAGGTCAAGTTTATCCTCGCCACGGACGGGAAAACCTTTGAGGCCGAAAATCTGGCCGATGGCGAAACGGTCGCTTGCGATTACGCTAAGTTCTCCGATCACTTTGGATTCTTCCTTGCTTTGGCTGGCATAACGACGGTCAAGCAGATCCGTGAAAACGCGTTCGATATCAAGGCGACTGGTCGACTGAATCGGCTTTACATTGAGCTACTAAAGGAAAATCCCGATTGGGGAACGGCCGAGCGCCGCGAGGATCTGAACCACTTCATGGCTCGGCTCATATTTTGCTTTTTTGCCGAGGACACCAGCATATTCAATGGTGAGAGATTGTTCACCGCGACCATCGAGCAGATGAGCGAGGGGGATTCTTCCAACACTCACGAAGTACTCTCCGAACTCTTCCGTTCGATGAATACCAAGGTCACAGAACGTGTGGCTGAGAATATTCGGAGTTGGGCGAACACATTTCCATACGTGAATGGTGGTCTTTTTTCCGGCAGCTCAGATGTACCTCGTTTCAGTCGCATCGCTCGGTCATATTTACTGCATGTCGGCAGTCTCGACTGGACAAAGATCAACCCGGATATTTTCGGCTCGATGATCCAGGCCGTGGCGGATGACGAGGAACGCGGTGCTCTCGGCATGCATTACACGAGCGTGCCCAACATTCTCAAGGTGCTAAACCCGCTCTTCCTCGATGATCTGCGAACTCAGCTTGAGGAAGCGGGCGACAACGCCCGCAAACTACTGAACCTGCGCCAACGTATCGCCCGAATTCGTGTTTTCGACCCGGCTTGCGGGTCTGGTAATTTTCTGGTCATCGCCTACAAGCAGATGCGGGAGATCGAAGCAGAGATCAACAAGCGACGAGGCGAGGCAGACCGTCCCACCGAGCTCCCGATCAATAACTTTCGCGGCATAGAGCTTCGCCATTTTCCGGCCGAGATCGCCCGTCTCGCTCTCATCATCGCCGAGTATCAGTCGGACGTGCTTTATCGCGGTCAAAAGCTCGCTCTCGCCGAATTTCTGCCACTTGATGCTGCGAACTGGATAGTTTGCGGTAACGCATTAAAGCTCGATTGGCTGAGCGTTTGCCCGCCGACAGGAACTGGCGTAAAGATCTATGCCGACGACCTGTTTAGCACCCCTCTCGATCAGCCCGAAATTGATTTCGAGAACGAAGGCGGCGAGACTTATATCTGTGGAAATCCGCCTTACATTGGTGGTAAAAAACAGAATCAGACTCAAAAACAAGAGCTGGCCTCAATCTTTACGGGGGGCGACCATAAGAATCTCGATTATGTCTGTGGATGGATTTTGAAGGCCTGCACCTTCATCGCCTCGAGCGATAAGGCGGCTCTCGTCACAACCAACTCCGTAAACCAAGGCACCCATGTGCCGACTCTTTGGCCGGCTGTTTTTAGAACAGGTTGCGAGTTGGAGTTCGCCTACAAGCCCTTTAAGTGGGCAAACAATGCTCAGCATAACGCTGGCGTCTCGTGCACAATCTTAGGGCTCCGGAAGCGCAAGGCTGGAACAAAGTTTATCTATGCGGAGGACGCAAAACGGGAAGCAAGCAACATTAGCCCATATTTGGTCGACGCGTCTGACGAGATTGTGGAGTCAAGAAGTGAACCAATCAGCGACTTATCGCCAATGATCACCGGAAATGCCGCGTACGATGGCGGCCACCTTTTCCTAGAACCCGGCACGGCCCACCAGATACGCAAAGATTATCCTGAACTTTCGCACAAAGTCAGGGAAGTCGCAGGGACTACGGAATTTATCGACGGGATTTCCCGCTTTTGTCTCTGGTTCTCGAATGACGATCTAGAATTGGCGTCAAGCCATCCCATCACCGCCGCTCGGGTGGCCGCTGTTCGTAAGTATCGGGAAACTGGTGGCGAGGTGGCCAGAACCCTCGTCGGACGCCCTCATCAATTTCGATATCGGCACAGCTGTGAGCGAGCTCAGATTCTCGTGCCTCAAGTATCATCTGAACGCCGAGCGTACCTTCCAGTCGGTTGGTTGACCTCTCGTTTCGTTATTACGCATCTAGCCCATGTGATTTACGATCCGTACTTGGTTGACTTTTCTCTAATAAGCTCAAAATTGCATTTGATGTGGATTACAACGATATGCGGAAAACTTGAAACCCGAATACGTTACTCAAGCAATCTCGGATGGAACACTTTTCCTGTTCCTGCTCTTAGCAATCAAAACAAAGCCGACCTGACTCGTTGTGCGGAGGACATCCTGTTAGCTCGCGAGGCGCATTTTCCGGCAACAATCGCGGAGCTTTACGATCCAGAGAAGATGCCGGCCAACCTTCGTGAGGCTCACGAGCACAACGATGAAACACTAGAGCGTATTTACATCGGTCGCCGGTTCAAGAACGACACCGAACGTCTGGAGAAACTCTTCGAACTCTATACGAAGATGACAGCAAAGAAAACGGCCGCAAACGAGACAAAGGTAACCGCCTTATGAGTAAATCAATTCCCATTCCGTCAATTTCCGTAACATACGCGCAAGACGGCAAATCCACGAGTTCTAATTCAATGGGAATGCGCCCGATGCAGGAGCGTGCCTATCAGAAACGCGGCGAACAATATCTGCTTATCAAATCGCCCCCTGCTTCGGGCAAGAGCCGTGCACTAATGTTTATCGCACTCGATAAGCTGACGAACCAGAAACTGAGGCAGGCGATCATCGTAGTGCCGGAACGATCCATCGGAGCGAGCTTTCAAAATGAGTTACTGACCGAGTTTGGCTTTTGGGCAGACTGGAATGTCGAACCGAGATGGAACCTCTGCGATGCTCCCGGTGCCGACACTAACGGCAAAGTAGATGCGGTGAAGAAGTTTCTCGACAGCGATGACAAGACGCTTGTATGCACGCACGCCACTTTTCGTTTCGCGATGGATAAGTTCGGGGCCGACGCGTTCGACGATCGCCTTATCGCAGTGGATGAGTTTCATCACATCTCGGCCAATCCGGGCAACAAGCTTGGCGAGCACGTTCGAGAGCTTATGTCCCGCGACAAAACTCATATCGTAGCCATGACCGGCTCCTATTTTCGCGGCGATGCTGAAGCAGTATTGCACCCGGACGACGAGTCGCGCTTCGACACTGTAACTTACACATATTACGAACAGCTCAACGGCTATCAATATCTAAAGACGCTCGACCTTGGTTATTTTTTCTATACCGGCTCTTATACCGACGAGATCCTGAATGTACTGAATCCGCAGGACAAGACGATCCTGCACATACCGAACGTCAATTCCAAGGAAAGCACAAAAGACAAGATTCGCGAGGTCGAGCACATCATCGAGGAACTCGGCGAATGGCAGGGTACCGATCCGAAAACCGG
>LNDP01000016.1 GCA_001464665.1 Acidobacteria bacterium Ga0074141 | reverse complement strand
CTGCGGAAAAGAACAACCGCGACCACGTCGATATCATCATTGCTCTGGGCATGGCCAAGGAGGGATTTGACTGGATCTGGTGCGAGCATGCGCTGACCGTTGGTTACCGTTCGAGTCTTACTGAGATCGTCCAAATCATCGGTAGGGCGACCAGAGATGCGCCGGGGAAAACTCGCACTCGCTTCACGAACCTAATTGCAGAACCGGATGCTACTGAGCTTGCGGTTACAGAGGCAGTTAACGACACTCTCAAGGCAATCGCCGCAAGTTTGCTGATGGAGCAAGTGCTAAGCCCACGTTTCGAGTTCAAGCCAAAGTATCCAAACAGTCAACCTACGCCAGGCCTTGATTACGGTTCGGAAGGGTATGATCCAAATAAGTGCAACGTTGGAGTCGATGCTGAAAGAGGGCTAATCCAACTGGAGATCAAAGGGCTGGCAGAACCGAAAAGTCCGGAGGCCGAGCGGATATGCACACAGGACTTGAACGAGTTGATCACCGCGTTCGTTCAGGACAAACGAACGATAGAGAGCGGACTGTTTGATGGCGAACTGGTTCCCCAAGAATTGACGCAAGTTCGCATGGGGAAAATCGTAAAGGAAAAATTTCCTAATCTGGACGAGGAAGATTCCGAAGCAGTCCGCCAACATGCCATCGCCGCTCTGAATATCGTGCAGAAGGCAAAGGAAACTCTAGTCGGCGGAGGTGGAGCGGACTCGCAGAACACTTCGTTGATTGACGGCGTGCGACGGTATGCCATGTCGGTAACGGAGCTGGATATTGATCTGATCGACAGCATCAATCCATTTGGCGAGGCTTACGCGATTTTATCTAAGTCGATGACTGAGGAGCGTCTTAAACAGGTCTCAGACGTCATCATGAGAAAGCAGTCGAAACTGACAGTCGAAGAAGCTCGTGAGCTCGCGGTGAGGGCCGTAAAGTTCAAGAAGGAACGCGGACGGCTTCCGTCATCCACCGCCCAAGATGCATGGGAAAGACGTATGGCGGAAGGTGCAGCTGCATTCGTCGTGTTTAAGGATGAAGGCCGCTATGAGTGAAGTTGATCTCGATGAGCTAAGGTCCGAGCTAGCCGAGTTTGCAAAGACGACAAAAACTGTCGGGCATTCGGCGGCGGAGCAGCGCGTGATCGCGGGTTTCGAAGAAATTGAGCGGTTTGTGGATGAACATGGAAGGCTGCCTGCGCAGGGCGATGACAGAGACATCTTTGAGCGTCTCTATGCTGTGAGGCTTGATCGCATTCGCCTATCGCCAGATTGTCGTGAAATCCTGAAAGGCCTTGACTCGCGAGGACTGCTTGGAGACGAAGCCGATACCCGCTTCCGCCAGGAACCTACGGACGACGAACTGCTTTCCGCTTTAGGCGAGGATCAGGACGAGCAGGACGAACTAACACGGTTAGTTCATGTTCGGTCACGCGAAGAAATCAGAGCAGCGGAAGAAATCGCGCGACGGAACCGGTGCGAAGATTTTGCCGACTTCAAACCAATGTTCGATCAGGTTCAGTCCGATCTCGATATGGGTATCCGACAAACTCTCAAATACAAAGACGATGCCGAGATCCGAAAAGGCGACCTGTTCATAGTCGACGGTCAGACAGCACTCGTCGCCGATGCGGGAGAAACGTTTATTAGCAACTTCGACCGTGAGGACCGGAGATTAAGGGTAATTTACGCCAACGGCACCGAGAGCGACCTCCTAGGACGTTCGCTGATGCGAGCCCTAAATCGAGACAAAGCAAGCCGTCGCATCATTGAACCCAGCCTCGGACCTCTGTTCGCGGGACTCGAAGAGGCTGGAGACTTTGCAACCGGTTATATTTACGTACTCAGAAGTCAGTCGGACCATCCCTTTATCGTGGAACACCGTTCCGTTGTGCACAAGATCGGTGTGACCGGAGGAGACGTGAAAAGTCGCATTGCTAACGCAAAGAACGACTCGACGTATCTGCTGGCCGATGTTGAAGTGGTAGCAACGTTTAAACTCGCAAACATCAATGCGAAGCGCCTCGAAGCTCTGATTCACAAGTTTTTTGCCAGCTCTCGCCTTGATCTAAAACTAAAAGATCGTTTCGGCATCGAAGTTGAATCAAGAGAATGGTTCCTCCTTCCTATAACCGTTATCGAGGAAGCGATTGAGAAAATAATAGACGGCAGCATCGGAAATTTTAGATACGATTCGGAGGGTGGGCAGATCGTTACGGCTTAATCCCGTGCGGTTCATTTTTAAGCCCTTGGTGCACAAACACACCAATTACGGAACATTTATGCACCGATCATTCTAGGTCCGCTTCAGTTTCTTTTTCAGACAGAACCACGTGGCTGAGGGGCCGCTCAGTCCGATGGTTGTTCTTGAGTACGCGAACAATCCGTAGAAGATCCTGTTCTGTACCGGCAAGATATAATTCCATTCTATCCCCAGTACAAAAGCTAGTTCAGGACTCGATAGACGCACCAGACTTGCCTCTCGTTGAACTATCCGCGCTGGTAAATGTCCCCTTAACACAACCAAAAGGTTCTCTCTTACTGCTTCACGAGCCCGCTAAGGTCAGCAAAATACACCGCAACAACAGGAATGTTCCTTCGAAGGCTTAAAAGACAAGTCTATTTCGCGGTACGCATTTTGCCTATTGTTGTTCACCGTGCCACCACAGATCGAGAATTTCGAGCGGTGCCAGATAATTTTTGTTTACTTTTGCGGGCTGTAAGTTGTATAACAGTCAATACTTAAGCAGAACAGGGCTAGTTGGCCGGTTGGAAAGAACGTAACCTTTTGAACCTTTGAAAAAGTGTCTTCGCGAATAATACTCGTTTCCGTAAAGAACGCTGGTTAAGGCCATAGGTTACACATGAACTTGTCTTAAACGAATCCGGTAAGGGAAAAATAGTTGTGGATAACCCGATCCTTTCCAAGTTGCAAACCTCACCAGGCGACCCACCGAGTGGGTCTGACGGTGCGTTTGATCGGGAGGGCTTTTTTGCAGAATCGTTAAAACTAATTCGCAAAGTAATAGCTGGTCGTAGGGCTGTCGTGGCCGATGACGCTCCTGATATTTCGCAAGAGGCTGCGTTAAGGCTTTGGAAGTGGCTCACGAAGTTTGAGGACAAAAGCTCACGAATGGCTGAAGCCGATTGGAAGTCCTTCACCGCGCGTACTGCTCACAACGAAGTAAATCGAAACCTCTCAAATCGAAACAAACGGATCGAGACATCTCTCGATGAAACCAAGGCTCTCGGTGCCGAGCTAGATGCTTCGTACCCAGAGACTTTTGTTTTGGTTAAAACTGTCTGGCAAGGTATTTGCAGGCTGAGTCTTTATCAACGCCAGGCGCTTCTTTTCAGTTCGGTAGATCTCGTGCTTTATCTTTTCCAATTTGGAATTGAAGAGGATGAACTGTTAGCAAAGCTCGAAATCACAAGGGAGTCTTGGGAAAGGATTTTAGCACGAATGCCTCTAACCGATATTGAAATCGCTGAGATAGCATCCCCGAATTCGGCCAATGGCCAAAAAGTGGCAACCGCAGGCGCGGTTAAGAAGGCGAGATTTGACGCTCGCAAGAGACTTAAGGAGTTGATGAAATAAATGAATCAAGATCACTTATCAGCTGCTGAGGTCGCCATGTTTCGGGAAGACAGTTTTTCTTCCCGATCGATCGAGATCGGCCGACATCTCCTCGCCTGCAAAGAATGTCGAACAAAATTACCATCCGTAACGCCGCAAGAGTTCCGGGACTGTGTTCTCAGTGCCAACGGTGAGCGACTGGATGAATCTGAACAAGAATACCGATTTCTCAATTTACCGTTACTGTCCTTTGCAAGGGTAGGGGCCTTTGCGGGATTCGCAGTTCTACTCCTGGCCGGAATATATTTTGTGGGCGTTCAGGGGTTAACTTCGTCCGGGGATATCGTTGTAAGAAGCAATGAACCTCCTATAGAAACAGTCTTTGAAGTGAAGCCGAAAGGCTCAGTCGATGGCACAACTTCCGACGAGCGAGATCATGCGGCCACAAGACCAACGATTCAGACAGACGTAACCACTACGCCGTCGAATCTAAAGACGCGTCAAGTAACGACCAGAAAGGTCGTGACCAAAGTGCCGGAAGTTCGAAACTCAGAAACTCGCGGGAAGCTACCGTGTGGAGGCCAAAGGTCTGTCGGTCTTGAAGCCAGACTTACCGAAACAGGTCTGCTGCTAAGATGGAACAAAGTCCGTGGAACAGTCAAACTCAATGTCTACCTGTCTGACCT